>ONXQ01000005.1 GCA_900321835.1 uncultured Prevotellaceae bacterium | reverse complement strand
GTCATGGAGGGAGCAGGTAGCATCAGCGAACTCAACCTCCGCGACAGCGACATCGTGAATATGCCGATGGCCCGCCATGCCGACGCACGTGTCATTCTGGTCGGCGACATCGACCGTGGCGGCGTGTTTGCTTCGGTTTATGGAAGCATCGCACTGCTGCCCGACGACGACCGCCGACGCATCTGCGGCATCATTATCAACAAATTCCGTGGCGATATGCGCCTTTTCGACGAGGGGCGCAGCCTGTTGGAAAAGATTTGCGGCATCCCCGTGCTGGGCGTCATACCCTATTTCAAAGACATCCACATCGAGGAGGAAGACAGTGTTTCTTTGGCTCAGAAATCCAGGGTGACGGCGCAGGGACGCATCAACATCGCCGTGGTCATGCTTCAGCACATCTCCAACTTCACCGACTTCGATGCCCTGGAACAGGATCCGCGCATCCACCTCTTCTACACCGCAGCGCCCGACGACCTCCGGCAGGCCGACATCGTCGTGCTGCCGGGGAGCAAATCGACCCTCGACGACCTCTACCATCTGCGCCGCAGCGGCATGGCGCAGGCCATTGTTGAGGCGCATCGCGAGGGAAAAACAGTGGTGGGCATCTGCGGAGGTTATCAGATGCTGGGTGTCGAGGTGTGCGACCCGCTTCATGTCGAAGGCGATGCCGAACGCCTTCCCGGTTTGGGCCTTCTGCCAGTCACTACTACGCTTTCTGGCGAGAAAGTTACCCGCCAGGTATCTGCCCGTTGGCTTCCCTTCGACGACATGAAGAATGAAGAATTAAGAATGAAGAATGAAAGTAAATCTTATTCTTCATCCGGAGGAGAAACCGACATTCTTCATTCTTCATTCCCAGCCTTTTCGCCTGGGGACGGCGAGGCTCTTCTCACGGGCTACGAAATCCACATGGGTGTGACGAAGCCCTTTGGCGATGAGCCTGCCTCTCCACTTTTCCGCCTCAGCGACGGACGCGAAGACGGATACTACGCCAGTCCGCAGTGCATGGGAACCTACCTGCACGGCATCTTCGACAACCGCGCCTTCGTGGACTTCCTGCTCCAGCCCTATGCTGCAAAACGCTCGGACAAGGTCTCCACCTTTGATTATCAGGCATTCAAGCAGGAGCAATACGACCGTCTGGCCGACCATGTCCGCCAGCACGTTGACCTGCAACGCATTTACCAGATTCTGCGCCATGATTAAGTTCCTCATGCTTCTGGGCGGTTGGTCGCTCGACCGCCTGCTGGGCGACCCATCGTGGCTGCCACACCCGGTCGTCGGCTTCGGTCGTCTGATTGGCTGGGGCGAACACTGGCTCAACCGCGGCACGTGGCGACGTCTGAAAGGAGGCGTCATGGCTGTCGTGCTCATTCTGCTGGCCTACGCCCTCGCATGGGCACTGCCACGCTACATCGACTTCGTCATAGTCTTTTTCTGTCTCGCAGGCACTACGCTCGTCCGCGAAGTCCGTCAGGTCTTTGTCGCCCTCGATGAAGGTCTGGAACAGGGACGCCGACAGGTGGCACGCATTGTGGGCCGCGACACGACTGAACTCACAGCGCAGGAGGTGCGCACGGCCGCTCTCGAAACGCTCGCCGAGAACCTCAGCGACGGTGTCATCGCACCGCTTTTCTGGTACGTCCTCCTCGGCGCACCGGGTATGCTGGCCTACAAGATGGTCAACACCCTTGACTCGATGATTGGCTACCGCACCGACCGCTATCGCCGTTTCGGCACCGTCGCTGCCCGCATTGATGACGTCGCCAACTTCATCCCTGCACGTCTCACCGCCCTGCTCATGATTCTCGTCGCCGGCCGTCCGTCGCTCCTGCGCTTTGTCTGGACCTACGGCCCGCGCCATGCCAGCCCCAACAGCGGATGGCCCGAAGCCGCTCTGGCCGGCATCCTCGACTGCCGTTTCGGCGGTCCGCACACCTACTTCGGCCAACTTTTCGACAAACCTTTCATCGGCACGAACCCCCGTCCGCTTTCCACCCCCGACATGCAGCGGGCCGTGCGCATCGTGGTCACCACCGAAGTCGTTGCCGTGCTCCTGGCAGCCGTCCTCTGCTTTTCTTTCTGACAAAGTCTGTATATAGGGCTGAGCGCTCAGAAAAAAATCTCTGAGCGCTCAGACGAAAACGTCCGAGCGCTCGGACGTTTTTTTCCAAGCGCTCGGACAAGTGGCAAAACTTCCCTCTGTGTGGGACTATGGGATTCAGGAAAAACGGGTGTGGTTCACATGGTCCCCCAGAGCAGCATGGCCAGGCACGTCGTCAACTCGACCATCAGGCAGACGGCGCCGCAGCAGTCACCCGTGTAGCCGTGCAGACGGTGGCGAATGAAAAGGTAGAGCAGGTAGAAGACGACGGCCGGCAGCATGAGCACCCAGGTGAAGTCTACATCCATCGACACATAAACGAGGAGGCCCATCGGCAGCAGTCCCTGCACCAGCAGGCTCAGTCCTGCCTTCCACGAATAGCGACGATAGACGGTGCGGTTCTTCGCCGTCTCCTCCGTCCGTGCGTAGGGCAGCATGAGGATGAGTTGTCCGCTCAGCATTTTGGCATACGGGTCGGCGACGAAGATGCAGAAGGCGGCCATGACGGCTGGCATGGAGGTCAGCACGGTCCACAGCAACAGAAAATAGACAATGAGCGAGAGAACGCCGAAGGTGCCGATGTGAGAGTCTTTCATGATGGCCAGCACACGGCTGCGGTCGCTGCCTCCGCCGCCCATTCCGTCAAAGAAATCGGCCAGGCCGTCCTCGTGAAGGCCGCCCGTCAGCAAGAGGCGCGCAGCGATGGCCAGCACGACGCTCACCGACAAGGGCAGCCACTGGCTGCCCACCCCGATGACGACGGCCATCACGCCGCCTGTGAGCCATCCCGTCAGCGGCCAGAACTCAACGACCGAGTTGTAGCACTCCTGTGGTGGCTGATAAAGCCGCCACAACGGCAGACGTGTGAAAAAGATGAGAGCCGCCCACAGACGGTCAAAAATATTTCGTAATACGCGCATTGTCGAAGTTGTTCATTTCGTTGATCATCCGCACAGCCGAATCGACGATGGGGTAGGCACAGAGCGCTCCCGTTCCTTCTCCCAGCCGCAGGCCAAGACTGAGCAGGGGCTGGGCCTGCATGGCATCGAGCATACGCCGATGGCCGCTCTCGTCGCCGCAGTGGGCAAAGATCATGTAGTCGCGCACCTCCGGTTCCAACTGGATGGCGGCGAGGGCACAGGCCGACATGATGAATCCATCGACCAGCACCAGCATACGATGCTTGGCTGCACGAAGCATGGCTCCGATGGCGGCTACCATCTCGAATCCGCCGAAGTAGCGGATGAGGTCGGCGGCAGTGCCCTGTCCCTGATAGTTGTCCACAGCCTGTCTGAGCACCTCGCGCTTGTGACGGATGCCCGGTGTGTCGAGTCCTGCTCCGGCACCTATGCACTCGTCGAGCGGGATGTGGCAAAAGAGGCTCATCCAGATGCTGGACGGCGAGGTGTTGGCTATGCCCATCTCGCCGATGCTCAGCACGTTGCAGCCTTCGGCGAAGCAGTCGTCGCAGAGCGCTGCACCGATGTCGATGGTGCGGTCGTACTCTTCCTGTGTCATGGCAGCCTCGTGGAGAAAATTGCGTGTTCCACGCGCCACTTTTCTGTCCAGAATCCCATCAACGCCCGTGAAGTCGTAATCGACGCCGACATCTACGATGCGCAACTTGAAGCCGTGCTGACGGCAGAACATGTTGACTCCGCCGCCGCCGTGGGTGAAGTTAAGCATCTGCTGCCACGTGACTTCGCGCGGACTCACGCTCACTGCCTCGCGCTCGATGCCGTGGTCGGCTCCGAGTAGCAGGTGGCTGGGGTGGGTGAGGCGCGGCGACAGGGTTTGCTGCACCAGGCAGATTTGCTCGGCGAGCGTTTCGAGGCGTCCGAGCGAGCCTTTCGGCTTGTTCAGGTTGTCAATCTTCTTGCGAATGTCCGCCAGCATCCTGCTGTCGGGCTGTTGTATGTTGAATGTTCTCATGCTTAATCTGTACGGGCAGGCCCGACACCATCCACCACACCTCGTCGGCTCGCTGTGCGATGTGCTGGTTCATCCAGCCTTGCAGGTCGGTGAATCGGCGCTGAAGGGCATTGTCGCTTACGCCGCCACAGCCGATTTCGTTGGTTACAAAGATGAGGGTCGCATCCTGCTCGGCGAGGCGGTCGAATTCGCGCTTGGCGGCGGCGAGGGCCTGTTCGGTGTTGCTGTCAAGGTGGAAGAAGAAATTGGTGAGCCAAAGTGTCACACAGTCAATCACCGCCACACGTCCCGTCAGGTCGTGGTCGGCCAGCCGCATCTCTTCCTCGATGTTTGTCCACTGAGGTCCACGACGCTCCTGATGACGGCGCACCCGCTGGCGGAACTCTTCGTCCCACACATGGGCCGTGGCCACATAGACGGGGCTGTCGCTGAGCGAGAGCGCCATCCGCTCTGCCCATTCGCTCTTGCCCGAGCGCTGTCCGCCTGTGATCAAGATGACTCTGCTCATCGTGTTGACTAATTCTCAATTTTTATTTCCAGAATGCCGCCGTAGGGGACGAGGTGGTAGAACATATCGTCGGCGGTGTAGAGCCCGGCATACAGGCCTGCACACATCAGCACGCCGCCGTGGGCAAAGACGGCCACGCGGGTGTAGTCGGGCCGTTGGCGCACTTCGTCAAGAAAGGCTGCCACGCGCCGATAGACGTCCTGGAAACTCTCTCCGCCGCTGGTGCGCTCTTCGATGTAGTTGTCGTACCACTCCTTCAGGTGCGGGTCGTCGATGAGGTCAAACTGCTTCATCTCCCAATCGCCCATCGACATCTCCTTCAGACGGTCGTCGATGACGGGCTGTTCGTAGCCGCAGGCTGCTGCCAGCAGGCGGGCACGGGTGAGGGGCGACGAGAAGACGGCGTCGAACTGGCCGTAGCGGCCGAGGGCGGCACGGGTGGCCGCAGCCTCCTGTTCAAACGTGTCGGCAACGGGCACGTCGGTCTGTCCGTAGCACGTGCCTTTCGGGACTGCGACGCTGGTGTGGCGAATAAGGACTACCTCCATTTGTTTTCTAATCTTTGTGCAAAGTTACGAAACAAGTAGGTAAAAACAAACTTTCAAGCACGTAAAAGTAAATTTTCAAGCACTTAAAACTTTTTTTTCAAGCACTCAGAACTTTCGTTCGTCTGCAGACGGGGAGAGAAGGGTGCGCAGGGCAGCGACAAGTGCATCGTTCTGGTCGGGCCGCTGGGTTGCCACACGGAAGTGATGGGGAGTGAGCGTGGGGAAATTGGAGGCATCGCGGATGAGCAGACCGTGTTCCGAGGCCAGCCGCTCCTTCAGTTGGGCCGCCGTGAACGTGTCGCAGCAGACGAGCATGAAGGTCGTGGCGGTGGGGCTGACGTGGAGGTGAGGCACCTCCGAAAGTGCGTTGGCCAGCCGCTGGGTCTCTGCCAACAGGGCATCGAGGTCGGGCACGGCACGTACATCGTGGCTGAGCAGCCATTTCCCGGCCTCGACCGCCAGGGCATTGACGGCCCACGGACGGCTGACGGACTTGAGACGGGCGATGAGCGGAGCCGGCGCAGTGACATAGCCGATGCGCAGCCCCGGTACGGCGTAACTCTTGGTGAGCGAATGGAGCAGCAGCAGGTTGGGCACACCGAGCGCCTCGCGAGCGGTGAGCAGAGGGGCTGCGGTGTAGTCTTCGTACGACTGATCGACGACGAGCCACGTGCTGCGCTGTGCCTCCCGTCGCACTTGCTCGGACGTGTAGATGCGGCCGTCGGGGTTGTTCGGGTTGCACAGCCAGCGAACGGCTGCAGAAGAGTCCGCGTCTGTCTGAGGTTTCAATCCGAACAAAAGGCAGGCGTCGGCATATTCGCTGAAAGTGGGTTCGTCGGTCGAGAAATAGGTACCATCCGTGGCAAAAGCCTGTGCAATGAGGTAGATGGCATCGGTGGCGCCGTTGGTCACCAGCACCTCGTCGGGCTGGATGCCGTGCAGCCGGGCGATGCAGGCAGCGAGCGAGTCGGCTGCCGGCTCCGGATAGTTCTCGATGGCGGAGAGCCGTGTGGCCAGATGCGCCTTGAGGGGGGCAAGGTCGGCCTCTGTGCAGATGTTCGAACTGAAGTTGGCACGCAGGTGGGGGAAGCGGAAGGTGTCGTCGCCGTGTCCGTAGAGCATGGTTGGAAAAAGAGTCAGAGGGTGAGTGAAAAAAGGTAGTCGCTGAGGCGGTTGAAGAAGGTGAGCACGCTGGGCGACAGCGGATGCTCGCGATGCAGGGTCCAGAGCCGGCGCTCGACGGTGCGTGTCTGGGTGCGGGCCACATGGAGCAACGCCGCCGCCGGTGTGTCGCCGGGAATGGTGAAGCCTGTGGTGCGCCCGTCGGTGTGGCGGTCGATGGCTTGCTCCATCTCAGCAGTCAGTTCGCCGACATGGAGCGGACGGGGATTGACACTGCCGCTGGGCGTGGCGATGTGGCTCATGACCGACATCAGTTCTGTCTGCACCCGCCTGATGAGTGCAGCGTCGTCGGTCGGCAGCAGGGCTGCTGTGCGCTCGTCGCTGCGTACCAGACCGAGCAGGGCGTTGAGGTGGTCCACCTGTCCGTTCACTTCGATGCGCAGGTCGTCCTTCTCGACCCTGACGCCCTCGCGAAGGCTGGTCAGGCCGCTGTCGCCTGTCCTGGTGTAGAGTTGCTTCATGGGTTTGAAAAAAAATGGAATGAAGAACGACAAGCGGGCATCCGTCATTCTTCATTCCTTGTTCATAAGATGATTTACTGGAAACGTACGCGCAGACCGACGACGATCATACGTCCGGGGCTGTAGAGGGCGTACTTGCGGTTGCTGGAGTCGATGCGTCGATCGACCCGGTTGAACAGATTGTCAACACCGATGCTGGGCTCGATGATGGCCCAATGCAGGTGATCGAACGTGTGCGTGGTGTGCAGGTTCCAGATGCCGTAGCCCGGTGCATTCTCGTAACTGGTATAGTAGGTGCGCGACTGCAAGCGTCCGTTCAGGTTGACGTTCAGTGCATAGTGACCCCAGGCATGGTGGTAGTTTGCCGCCAGCGTTGCCACGTTGCGGATGCTGCGCTCCAGCACGCTCCACTCGCCGGCGTTCTCAGTCCGGGCATAGGTGTAGGCGTAGTTGGCCGAGAGGTTGAAACCATCGAAAAGGTTGGCCGACACGTTCACTTGCAGACCTTTGACGTCGCCGCGGTCGCTGTTGACATAGCGGCTGTAGCGTTCGAGTTTGGCGGCCTCGGCCGACGTCATCTCCGGAAATTCGGCCTGCAGCATGGTCAGTTCGGACGAGCCGACGGGGATGTCCTGGCGTATGATCATGTCGCTGATGCGGTTCACATAGCCGGTCACGCTGACGGCGAGGGTCTGGGTGCGGTATTCGGCGTTGAGGGCGAAGTAGTTGCTGCGCTCGGGGTCGAGACTGCTGTTGCCGAAGGTGATTTGCGGCTTTCCGCGGTTGACGGAGTAGTAGTGGTAGTAGAGTTCGTCGAGGCCTGGGGCACGGAAGCCTGTGGACCATGTGGCACGGAAGTTAAAGGGGCCTGGCGAGAGCATCAGTGTGGCTTTTGGCGTGAGGCGGTTGTGGAAGTTCTCGTGATAGTCGTAGCGCAGGCCGACGGTGGCTGTGAGCAGGTCCCACATCTTCACTTCGTGCTGGGCATAGGCGGCGAGGGTGTAGGCGGTCTGGTCGATGTTGCCGCTCGTGGCGACGAGTTTGTCGCGGCGCCAGTCGGCACCGACCACGGTGGTCGAGTTTGCCGTGAGGCCGAGCACGCCCTTCAGTTGTCCCTCGATGGTGCGCTGGCGTTTCGACTCGACAAAGTCGCCCACGGCGTTGTTCTTCGTCTCGACGTCGTATTCCTTGCCGTAGCGGAAGCGGTCGATGGTCAGGTCGGCCTGCAGCGAGTTGCGCTGTGTGAACTTGTAGATGCCGCCAAAGCCGTAGCGCAGGCCGCGGTAGCGCATCTCGTAGTCGGTGCCGCCGGTGATGTCGGGACGTGTCGCGGGACGGTCGGTGATTTTGTTCGAATAGTCCACGTAGGCGTTCATCGCCAGGTGGCGGTTGGGACTGTAGGTGAACTTCTGGCTGAGCACGTTGGAGCGGTAGCCGGTGAAGAAGGGTGCGATGGTCGGCTGGGTCTCGGTGTCGGAGCCTTTCTTGTATTCGAGGTCCGTGGTCTGGTAACTGTCGGCCCGGTCGTGGACAAAGGAGGTGTAGGAACCGAAGCCGTGGGTGTGGATGTCGAGGTTGACCGACTCGGTGAGTTGGCCCTTGCCCGACACTCGGGTGTCGCTCATCACGCTCACCAGTTGCTGTGTGGGCTGGTCGGTGATGATGTTGATGACGCCGGCGATGGCATCGCTGCCGTAGAGCGACGAGGCTGCTCCGTCGAGCACCTCGATGCGCTTCACGCGTGCCATGTTGATGCGGTTGAGGTCAACATTGTTCGAGATGTCGCCCGACAGTTTCTGTCCGTTCACCAGAATGAGGATGTACTTGTTGCCCAGTCCGTTGAGCCGCAGGAAGGTGCCCATCGAGTTGGGTGCCATCGACACCTGGGGCATCATGCGTGTGAGGGCAGCGTCGAAGGTGGTGATGCCCTGTTCTCGGATTTCCTGCGAGGAAAGCATACGGACGGGCGTGGCTGTGTACTTCATGCGCTGATGGTGGCCCGAGCCTGTGACGACGACGGGGTTGAGGTCGTAGGTGTGTGCCACGGCCGACGTGTCGGCACGTTCCATCTTGTGAATTTGCGCAAAGGCAGCACTCCCCGTGAGGAGTGCCGCCATCAAAAAACCTACTTTCTTAAATAACATATCACATGTTTTTCTTGTCATGTCTATTTCGGTTTCCGAGCGCTTGGAAAAAAACGTCTGAGCGCTCGGAAGTTTTCGTCTGAGCGCTCAGAGCGTTTCGTCCGAGCGCTCAGACGTATATATACGCGCGCGAGTAGCGCCGGGGCGCTTACTCCTCGGGGTACATCGAGTGGTAGAAGTCAACCACTTCGGCCGCCTGGGTGTGCTTTATGTACAGGTCGCGGATGTTCTTGTACTCCAGCAGACCCTTCACGAGGGCGTCTTCGCCGTTGTCGGTGTAGTAAGGTGTCTCCTCGATGGTGTAGCCCTTGTGGCCGAAGTATTTCTTCCAACTTACGTCCTCGGCTTCGCCTTCGGTCTGAGTGGCCATCGCGTCATCCCATTCGTCGTCGTCGCCGGCCATGTCGTTGTGGGCGTGGTCGCCGGCAATCGACATCAGCGGAGCGCAGAACACCTTGCCGTTCGAAGCAAAGCCGTTGGCCTCCATGCGGTTGTTCACCTGCACCTTGAAGTTGTCGGCCATATCGACCGTACCTACGTAATAGTTGGGATGGATGGCCTGCAGGGCAGTCTCAAGTTGTGTGTAGCGCACGTTGGCCTTGTAAGTGTCGTAGTCGTCGGGGTTGCCGTGGCCCATGAACAGCATGGCACCCATCTCGGCATACTTGTGGAAGTTGGCGTCGAGGGCCGAAGCCAGTTCTTTGGCATTGTCCTCGGTGTACATGAGCGGCATACCCAGTTTGAGGGTCACGGTCTTCATGTAGGCATCGTCCAGGTCGCCGAGTTTGTTGTTGCCGAAGTCCTTCATGGCGTTCACCACGCGGCTGAACTCTTCGCCGGGAATCACCTGCATCGACTGCACGATGATTTCCTCATACTGCACACGGCCGAAAGCCTCGAGCCAGTACATGGGTTCGTAGAAAGAACGCTTGGCCGTGTTCTCGCCTGCGGCTGCACGGTTGATGCAGATGGCCGACGAGAAGGAGAGGAAAACGTCGTAGTCGGGGAATGCCTTCTGATACTCCTGACGGGTCAGGTCGAAAGCATCGTAGGCCTGCTGCCAGGTCGAGCCGAAGGCCACGAGCAGCAGCGCTTTCTTGTGCGCCTTCTCGGCACGTACGGTGTTCTCCACTTCCTGTTGGTAACGTTCCATGTTCGACATGGTGTCGTCGTCGTTGTCGCTGCAGGACGTGAATCCTGCCGACAACATCATGGCAGCCAGTGCCATGACGAGCAACTTAATCTTCTTCATCGTTTTGATTTTTAGAGTTAGACTTATGTTTATTGGAAAATTTAAGTGACTTGTTGGTCTTGAAACGCACGGTCAGCGTGGCAAACACAGTCGTGCCCGGCGAGGTCGTGCCCAGATGCAGGCCGTGAGGCGTGCGGTCCACATGGTTGAAGATGTTGTCGATGCCCGCCTCCAGCCGGTAGGTCATCGTGCGGCTGTGCCCCAGGTTGTGCGACGTCGTCAACCGCCAGATCTGGAACGGACGACCGTTGCCGTCGAGGGCATAGAAGCGCCGGCTCGACATACGGCCGTACAGCCCGAGCCCCAGTGCATAGGAGGGAGAGAAACGATGTTCCCACGTCACAAAAACATTGCCCTTGTGACGCGCCATGCCGTCAATGACAACGCGCTCGAGCCGTTCCGCGTCCGAGTCATAGACGTGTGCCTTCGTGTCGAGGTAACTGTAACTGGCACCGGCTGTCCACTCCTTTCGCGTATAACTTGCGCTGATGTCCACGCCCATCGTCCGTGCATCCTCCATGTTTTCGTAGCGGCGCACCTTGTTCAGCATTTCGCCGTACTGCTCGCGGTAGGCTGCAGGTGCAGCGCTGGTGGAAACCGTCGCCAGTGCAATCATGTTGTCCAGGCGGTTCACGTAGGCTGTGACTGTGAAGTTGAAGCCGTGGTGCGTCAGTTCGCCTCCAAGCGAGAAATAGTTCGACGTCTGCGGTTTCAAATTTTCGTTGCCCAGGTACATCACGATGTTCGTCATCTCGCGGATGTAGCGGTAGTTCATCTCTTTCAGCGTAGGGGTCTTGAAACCCTGACTCCACGTAGCACGCAGACGCACGTTGCCCAGTCGGGCCATCGCCGAGAGTTTGGGCGTCAGCCGCCAGCCAAAGCCTTCGTTGCGGCACAGGCGCAGGCCGCCTGTGAGCCAAAGCCAGTGCAACTGTGACCATTCGTCCTGCACGTACAGCGCCTCGGTGTTGTCGGATGCCGTGCGTGAGGCAAGGCTGGTCGGAGCCTTCAGGTGGTCGAAACGCGCCTCGAGGCCGGCCGACAGTCTGTGATTTGGGAAGTTGAACACGCCCTTCAGTTGGGCGGTGGTGCGTTGCTGGTTGCTCTGCAGCAGACGTTGTCCGGCGAAATAGGGGAAGTCCAGAATCAGAAGTCCGTCGGCATCGAAGCCCTCGGTCAGCGTCGTCGAAGTGAAGGCGTGGTAGTAGGCGTGTTGCGCCCAGTCGATGTCGAGGGTCAGCAGGTCGCCGCGTTCTGTCCGCCACTGTCCGCCCAGGGCTGCAGAGGCATTTTCATACTTGAGGTCAAAGGTCTTGACGTCGTATTTGGGATATTTTCCCTTCGGACGGTAGATGCCCTTTCTGTGCAGCGTGCCGGCGAGGTAGAACTCAAGGTCTTCGCTGGGAGCGAAGGTGAGTTGCTCCGAGAGTTGCCAACTTGTGTGGCGGTTGACCGTCATGCTGCGCGAGTCGGTGACGGGTGTGGCGCTGCTCGGTGTGTTTTCGACCGATGTGTTCTGCCATCCGTCCGAATGCTGGAGTTGAAACCCCGTGAGGCTCTTCCACTTTCCCCATGCCAGGCCGACGCTGTTGTGCTGGCGGACGTCGTTGTACGAGCCGTAGCGTGTCGAGTTCTCCAGCATGATGCCTCCTTCGTGGCGGCGGGTGATGATGTTGACCACGCCGGCGATGGCGTCGCTGCCGTAGAGGGCGCTCGATGCACCCTTCACGATTTCGATGCGCTCGATGTTGTGGGGGTCGATGAGCGAAAGGTCGTTCTGTCCGCCCACGTCGCCCGTCAGGCGCTTTCCGTCGATGAGTACGAGAATGTACGAGTTGCCGAGGCCGTTCAGTTGCATCTGGCTGCCCATGTCGCCCTCGTTGAAGGCGAACGAGGCCGACAGGCTTCCCAGGATGTCCTCGAGACTTTGTCCGCCATACTGACGCAGTGTGCGTCCGCTGATGACCTCCGTCTCGACGGGAGCGTCCTTCAGCAGGTGCTTCGTGCCGGTGCCCGTGACGACCACCGTTTCCAGTGTGTCGCTGAGCAATACGTCCTGACTGCGACCCATAGCGGCACAGCATAGCAATGCCAGCCCTAAGGCGACTCTTCGTATCCTCATTTAAGTCTGCTTTTCGCTGCGCTTTTTCCTGAGCGTGCGCTTTTTCTGTTTGGAAGAGATTCGTTTCTTACGGCAGGTCTCCTGGCTTTCCCCGGTCTGTCCGCCTTCCCGTCCCAGAGGGTCAGTGGCATGGATGGACAGCCTTAAAAGAAGAGGATTACAGTTGCAGGTACAGCTGCGGATTCACACCGCATTCCCTTGCGTGCTTCGCACCGCCGTCGTGACGGCGCGGCACTACCGTTGTTCTCTTTGCGCTGCAAAGTTACGAAAAAAATGCTGAAGCCAAAACAAATCTACTAAATTATTTCGATTTTTTTTCTGCACTGACGGGTTTCGGACAGTGTACCTTTTCTATATACATCTGAGCGCTTGGAAAAAAACGTCTGAGCGCTCGGAAGAAAACGTCTGAGCGCTCGGAGGAAAACGTCTGAGCGCTCAGACGAAAATTTCTGAGCGCTCAGGCGTATATATGTCCTTCCTCGTCGATGAGCAGGATGTCGAGTTGGCCGTCGGGCAAAACCGGGTCGCAATGGTGGTGACAATGGCGGATGACGACGCGGGCAAAAGGTTCGAGACGGTCGGGCGGCAGGAGGGTCCAGAGGTCGCGGGCCAGCGTGAGACCGTGGGCTGCGGCGATGACGTCGTCGCTGCACCCTGCCTCGGTGAGCATGGAGAGGACAAAGCCGACGTCCATTGTCGTGCGGCGGCTGTGGGTGTCGAGGTTGCCGGCAGCGAGTTTGACGGCCTTGCCCAGCATCACGCAAAGCGTGACACGGGGAATGGCGAGTTCGGCCGCGATGCGGAGTGTGGCACCGATGTAGTTGCCATACTGCACGAAACAGGGTGCAGGCAGTTCGGGAAAACGCGCCTTGACGTAGGCCTCGCTCTTCGCGCCGCTGTTGATGACCAGACAGCCTTCGGCGGGCATACTGGCCTTTGCCACTTCCATACATTTGCGGATGGAGGCGACGAAGGCCTCTTCGCTGAAGGGTTTCGTAATGCCGCTCACCCCAATGATGCTGATGCCGCCCTCGATGCCCAGGCGCGGATTGAACGTGCGGCGGGCTATCTCTGCACCGTTGGGGACGGAGAGGGTGATGGTGAACGGCCCCCCTCCATCTCTCCCACATAAGGGGAGTGCCTTTAAGTTAGTCATTATCATCTCCCGGGGTACACGGTTGATGGCTGGCGAACCAGGGGGATAGTCAAAGCCGGGGAGGGTGATGGTTCCGATGCCTTCGCCACCAGTGATAAAGACCTGGCCCCCCTCTAACTCCCCCCCGAGTGGGGAGGATTCCTTATCTACAGGCTGTTTTTGAGGCCCTCCCCCTTCGGGGGGGAGGTGGAGGGGGGCTTGTGCCTCCACCTTTGCCCTTATTTCAATCCCGTCGGTCACGTCGGGGTCGTCGCCGCCGTCCTTGATGCAGAAAGCATAGTCGTTGCCATAGCCGACGCCGACGGAGATGGTTTCGCCGTCGGGCAGGATGACAGGCACCTGGGAGGGTGTTTCACCCCGCGTCAGACGAATCGTTGCTGCTACGGCGGCTGCGGTGGCACACGTGCCTGTGGTCAGGCCGCTGTGCAGGGAAAAAAAGTCGGGTAGCAACTGCTCGACACGGCGGCGAAGTCCGTGCGGACCGTTGACGCAGTGGAAGGTGAAAGGCGTTGCAGGGCGTTTCAGCGCGACAACCGTAATACCCAGTGAACGAGCGGCTTGCGTTTTTTTGTTGAAACCACCGCTTTCACCGCTTTCCTTCACCAGGAGGATGTCGGGACGGAGCCTGCGGAGCAGGGCGACTTCGTCCTCGTCGTCGTGATAGTAGCAAAGTTGGTCGTCGGCAGCACCCTGCGCTTTTGCCAGTGCCACAGAACTCTCGCGGGGCAAAATGCGGTACAGGAAGCGGAAGCCTGCGGTCTCGAGGGGTTTCAGGTGCGAAATGCTCTGTACGCCGGTTGTGGCAAGAACGGTGGCAGGCCGCAGCGTGCGCAAATCTTCGTAGCGGTCAATCCAGATGAAGTGTTCGTCGCGCGGCGGAAAGATGCGTTCGTAGCGGACGACGGGAAGGCGTAGGCGCTGGGCGACGTCGGCAATGGTCTGGTGCAACTGCTGCGCAAAGGGATGGGCGGCGTCGATGATGAGGCGGATTTCCTGTTCCTGACAAAAACGTTGCATCGCCTCGGCATCCATCGCTCCGTCGATGCGCAGCCCGTGGTGCAGGGCGATGTCCTGCTCGCCCGTCTTGGTCGAGTAGTAGAACGTGCTGCCGGCCTCTTCGAGCACCTCTGCAGCCTTGCGTCCTTCGGTCGTGCCACCAAAGAGGAGTATCATTCGCTGGCTTTTCTGAACAAGTGTGAAAAGTGTGCCGAATAGAGTTCGGAGAGGCCCTGGCGGTTGTCAATCGCATCGCCGACCACGAGCATGGTGGTCAGTGTGAGATGATGGTCGTGGACGATGCTGGCCAGGTCTTTGAGTTGACCCCGATAGATGCGCTGGTCGGGCCACGTCAGATGGTAGCAGGCGGCGACAGGCGTCTCAGGCGGGTATTCGGCGAGGAGTTGCTGCTGCACGTCATCGACGATGGCAGCACTGAGGAAGATGCACATGGTCGAGCGGCTGCGGGCCAGCAGATGGAGTTTTTCGCGTTCGGGCATGGGCGTACGGCCTTCGCCGCGCGTCAGGATGATGGTCTGACAGCGTTCGGGTATGGTGTGATGTGGTAGTGCATGTGGTGGGCGTCGAAGTAGGCCATCTGCTCCTGGATGGCACCGAAGATGCAGGGGTCGCCCGTGTGCAGACGGACGATGAAGCAGCCTCGGTCGTAATATTCCTTCATCAGCGCACACTGTTCCTCCAGCGACATCGAGGCGGAGGAACGCACCACGGCCTCTGGTTTGGCGCACAGCGTGAGTTCGCGTGGTACCAGACTACCTGCGTAGAGGATGAGGTCGGCACGTTCGAGCATTCGACGGCCGCGCACGGAGATGAGGTCGGGATCGCCGGGGCCGGCTCCGACAATTTCGATGAAGCCATGCCCACTGCCCACCTCCTGCATCAGCGGCAAAGAGGCCACGGCAACGGTGAATTTTTCACCTTTTTTCTTGCTGACGACCAGCGGGCCTCCGTCGGCTGCAAGAATGGCTGCGGCCTCACTCACACTCGGTGTCCCCACATGGCTGGCGACGACATCGCTGGGCGTGGGCACAGGCACAGCGGCGAGTTGGTCTGCCGTGTAGAACTGAACGTCGAAGCCTTGACTTTGCAGCAGTTTCACGACGGGTTCGTCGCGTTTCACGTCGATGGTCGCAACGGTGCGCACACCCTGCCACAGCCATCCGCTGTCGGCGACACACTGCATGATTTGACGGAGAATCGCCTCGGCAGGTTCTGCCTGATGGGCCAGCCCGATGCCCAGGCAGAGCGTCTTCGGAACGTACTGGAGCACGGGAACGCTGCTGTGAATCTGGCGCGGAGTGACGGCAATGAGCAGACGGTCGCTGGCTGTATCCACTTCGCTCTCCGACTGGATGCGGCGAACGTGTGGCGGACAGGTGCGCTGCAGATAGTCGCTGCCTGCATCGCACGTCTCAATCAGCAGTGCCACAGGCTCTTTGCCGACAAAGCGGAAGATGGCGTCATTCATCGTCGCACCCTCCACCTCGGCAGTCCAGCCATAGCGCTGTGCCAGCGTGTCGAGGGCCCAGAGTCCTTGTGTGTCACTCTGGGTCGTGACCACGGCCTCGGCCCCGGGCAGGGCAGCGGCCAGTTGTCCGGCCAGTTGGTTGGCACCGCCGACGTGCCCCGAAACGACGGAAATCACATGGCTGCCGTCGCTGCTGATGCACACGACGGCGGGGTCGGTGTGCTTGTCCGTCAGCAAGGGCGCAATGGTGCGGACACAGATGCCCATTGCGCCGATGAACACGACGGCCTCCACGTCGGCCCAGTGCCGGCCGAGGTCGGAGCGGGGAACGAGCATTCCGCCTGTTTCCTGACAGACCACCTGCGCCACCTGTGCGCCGGCTTCTGTCACTTGTATCACTGCTGTCTTCATGTCTCTATGTCTTGGTTGAAATGAATTTCTAAGCACTTGAAAATGTATTTTTATGCACTTAAAACTTTTTTTTAAGCACTTAAAAGTCGAAAGCAAGTCCTGATGGCGGACCCGAGTGGTGGCTTCAGCAGGTGCGTGGGGTGGGTCAGGGCTGGTTTTTCACCGTCTTCAGAATGTCGATGGGGTTGTAGTCGTTGAGTGCAACGTGCAGGGAGGGACAACGGCTGAGGCGAAGGGCGTCGCAGGCGGCTTCGAAGTCCTGCCGGCTCTGCTCCGTCACGCTGTTCATGACGATGCAGCCTCCGACAGTGAGTACGCCGCAGATTCGCGTCATCATCTCTTTCAGCCGACCGCCATGGCCGCCGATGAAGACGGCGTCGGGACGAGGCAGGGCGGTGAGGTCTTTGCTGAGGAAATCGCAGATGCTCACTTCGATGCCGACGGCACCGAAGCGGTGTGTGTTCACGTCCATCAGGCGCCGGCCTTCTTCCCGCACTTCAAACGAATGGATGTGCAGGTGGGGAAACTGCAGCGCGGCTTCAATGGACACGCTGCCGGTGCTCGAGGGCTTGGAGCGAAAGCAGGCGGATGGGCATCTTCGTAATCATGCGTTCGCGGCCGTCGAGCAGTTCAAACTCAGCGTCGGGAATGCCCATGCGGCGTGGCGGAAGTCCGTTTCTTGCCCAGAGAATGAGGCAGTTGGGCAAATCGAATGTCGCGCTGGCTGCCTCCTTGAGCGACAGGCTTACGACCCGTTCCTGCTGCGGATTGCCGAGGTGTTCGCCTACCCACATCGTGTAGTCCCCGTAGCCATAGTCCATCAGCCGCTGCGCAATGGTCGTCGGAGTGTGCTGGCGGTCGGTCAGAACTCCGATTTTCGCAGTGTGGCTCATCAGCGCACGGTCCAGTTCGTGCCACGGACGACCCGTGAGCGACACGATGTGCATGTCGTCGTAGGGAATCAGGCAGCGATGGGCCAGCATTTGCAAGGAATTGGGCGCAGGAAACACCTGCAGTCGGGCCTCGGGCAGACGGCGTTGCAACGTGGCGGCAAAGCCGAAGAAAAGTGGGTCGCCCGAGGCAAAGACGATGATTTCGTCGTGGGTGCGATACTGTTCAAACACCGCATCAAGCGGCACGGTGATGTCTCGGGAGGAAACCACGGCTGCGGATGGTCTGTAATGCCAATAACGTAGAACTTCATAAGTCGCGGCCGGGACGCAGCGCCTCGGCGTCGTCGAAGCAGAGAATGGCGTTGCAGAGTGTAGCAGCGACATTGCTGCCGCCCTTGCGCCCTTCGACGATGATTTTGGGCACGTCCGTAAAGGTTTTTACCATGTATTTCGATTCTTTCACGTGGACAAAGCCGACGGGAGCGGCGACGATGCCGGCTGGATGGGCCGCACCCTTGCGCATGAGGTCGCACAGTTCCATCAGCGCCGTAGGAGCATTGCCGAAGACGTAGAGCGCATCGGGATGCTCGGCGACAGCGAGACGGATGCCGGCCTGTGTGCGGGTGATGCCCTGCTGCACAGCCATGTCGGCCACACGCGGGTCGCTCAGGTAGCATTTCACCTCGATATCAGGGTCGGTGTAGAGGATGTTCTCCATCTCAAAGTCCGCAGTCGTGTGGATGGCATGGAGCAGTGCCCACAGATGGTCGGTGGGGTAGTCGTGGCGACGCAGTTCGCTGCGGATGGTGCGGAACGACTCCATCATGATTTGCTGACCAGGCTTGACGCAGTCTTGGTCTTCGGTCTCGTTGGCAAAGTAGCCGCGTGGCGTGATCATCCGTCCGTCCTCCACATACGACTGCGAATTGCCGATGATGAGGACGGTGAACATATCAACTTCTTCGACACGGAGGCTGCCGAGTGTGGTCACCTGCACCGTCTGGTCCTCACGTCCAGCCTGCCTGACCAGTCCCACAGGGGTGTTCTCGCTGCGGCCCTCCTGCAGGAAAACCTCCCGAAGGCGGCTGAGTTGCCAGTAGCGTCCGTGGCTGCGCGGATTATAGACCGCTGTGACGAAATCGCCGCCGGCGGCAGCACGGATGCGGCGTTCGATGACTTCCCACGGCGTCATCAGGTCGCTCAGCGAAATGAGGCAGAGGTCGTGACCAATCGGAGCGCCGAGCAGCGATGCCGCCTTCTGGAAAGCCGAAATGCCGGGCAACACCACCACCTCGACGTCCGAGCCGCGCTTCTGCTTGTGCGGCCCTCTTCAGCCAGTTGGAAAGCCTGTTCGGCACGGTCTCTTTCGCGTTTCATTCCCGTATCGACACACTCGGCTCCCGGCTTCAGCCACGGTTCGACAAACTGGAAATAGAACTTGTAGCCGACCACCACATCGGCTTCGGCCAGCGCCTTCGCCACCGCCTCCGTCATGTCTTCGCGGCTGCCAGGCCCCAGCCCAGCCACAATGATTTTCTTCATATCTGGTTGAATCGTAAATGTTTCGAATGGAAAGAATGGATAGGGTTCAGATTTCTTGAACGAAAAAAGGACATCTTTTCGATGTCCTTTTCAGCGGAAAGAGAGGGAGTGTCTTTCAGACATCTCTCCCTTCTCCTTGCGGAAAGTGAGGGATTCGAACCCCCGGACCAGTTACCCGGTCACCGCATTTCGAGTGCGGCCCGATCGACCACTCCGGCAACTTTCCTTGTGTCACACGCGGTGTGTGCTGTTGGTCGTAATGAAGGAGGCAGCGGTGCTGCCTCCTTTATGGGAAAAGCCGGGAGGAGATGTGATGAAACTCCGAGCAGATAAGATTTGAGTGCTCGCATATCTTTGTAATCCACCGACTCAAGGTTACCTTCCCGAGGGAGGGCGTGGCCCGCCATTGATATGCAAAGCGTTCTCGGTTTTCGATTGTAATTTGATGAGTATCCCGATCGATCCTTTATCCCGGCTTAAGGGTATGAATATTGTTCGCGTGTCAGGTCAACCGCTGTTGCCTTTTTTGTTCGCGTTGCAAAGATACAAAGAAAAGTGAAAAGTGAAAAGTGAAAAAGGAAAAATTTTCCCGGAAAGTGCATTTTTTTTGTAAAAAGTGTGCTTGGCGGTGTGTTTTTGCCTTATTTCACGATGTACTTTTGCTTGTTGACGATGTAGATGCCTGCGGGCAGTCCGCTGAGGTCGGGGTGTTGTCCTTGCAGGCGGACGGTGCCGAGCGACACGCCGTTGATGCTGTAGAGGGTTGCGTCTTTGGGTTGTCGTGTGGGCAGGGCATAGATGGCTGTGGGGAATTGTCCGTTGGGGCAGTAGTCGAGTTCTACGGTGCCGTCTTCCATTTCCTGGATGTTGATGAGGGGTTGGTAGAACTTGGGCTTGGTGTAGAAGGGTGGCAGTTTTTGGACGAGCAGGCTGTCCACTTGTCGTGTGACGATGCGTGTGGTTTCCTGGCCGTTAACTTCTTCGACGATGGTGTCGTTGACGTTGACGGTGGCCCAGTAGGGCATGTTGATGCTGTCGGTGGCATTCCATTCGGTGATGCCTGTGCGTCCGGGGAAGGCGTCGCAGGTGACGGAGAGGTAGAACTCGTTGTAGAGTTCTGTGACGCTGATGTTTGTGCCGGTGCGGACGTTCATATAGGAGAAGAGATCGCCGTCGGCGGGGATGATGGAGCAGCGCTGTCGGGTGCGTGTGGAGTTGAGTCGGTTGCTGGTCCAACTGCTTTGGGCGTAGTCGATGTGTGTGATGAGCAGTCCGTGCATCTTGGTGCGTTCGGTTCCTTTGCCGATGTAGGTGTCCCAGAGTTGGCTCTGTCGGTTTTCGATGATGTAGTATTCGTTGGCGTTGTTGGGGTTGACGATTTTGTAGGCTTCTCCCCACTGGTGTCCGGGCTGGAGTACGAGGTGCTGGGGCACGGTGGGGTCGAGGGTGACGAGGTTCTGCCATCCCATGAAGTCTTTTTCGTAGGCGCTGTAGCCGCAGGGTGTCTTTCCGTCCTGGTTGTAGCAGCCCGAGTCCATGATGTCCCAGTAGTCGAGTCCGTAGGCCACGTAGTTGTAGTCGTAGAGGTCGGGCAGTCCGAGGGCGTGGCTGAGTTCGTGGACAAAGACGCCGATGCCGTCGGGCTTGCCTTTGTAGGTCTCGTTGCAGCAGGCGTAGCAGCCGTATTCCACGCCGCCGATGGTGCCGCCGTTGGGCTGTTCCTTCGGCCAGATGCATTCGACGCCGGCGCCGCTGTTTTCGCCTTCGCCGGCGAAGATGAAGAAGGCCATGTCTGCTTTGCCGTTGCCGTCGTTGTCGAACTGTGCCCAGTCGCTCTCGAGTTCCTGTGCTTTCTGGATGCTTTCTTTGTAGAAGGCGTTGATGTTGACGTCTTTCGACGAGCCGCTGTTCTTGCCGTAGTAGTCGTGGCTGTTGCTGAGGGTGACGGGACCGATGACTTTGAACTTCGGGGTGAACTGGCCGTCGCTCTGGTCGCGGAAGTATTCGGTGATGGAGCCCATGCTGCCGCAGAGGGTGGTGTATTCGGTGCCGTCGGCCTGTCCGTTGCAGAAGAGGTCGAAAAACTCGTTCACGGCTTCAAACTGCTCGGTCGATTCGCACGTCTCGCCGTCGGGCAGGCCGCTGGTGAACTTGAGGTCGGAGAACTGGACGAGGATGACGGGCACGCTGGGCGAGCCGTAGGACTGCAGGGGCGCGTCGCTGTGCAGCCCGACGCGGCGCAGGGTGGGGGTGTGCGTGGCTTCGGCTTCGTCGGTCGTTGCCCAGACGGCGGTGGTGGCTCCGCGGTAGCGGGGTTTGACGGTGGCGCTGGCTGTGAGCACCAGTGACGTGAGCAGCAGGAGGGTATAAATTCGTTTCATAGGAATGTGCTTTTATAAAAAAGGTGTATTTTCGTTGCAAAATTACGATACTTTTTCCAAAAACACAATTTTCCGCGTAAGAAATACTGATTTTCTGCAAAATAACCTCTAACTTTGCGTCAAAATTTAACATTTTAACCTTACTCTCATGCACACAAGAGAAGAGAAACTGGAGGCTTTCGGACGCCTGCTCGACGTGCTCGACACGCTGCGCGAACGGTGTCCGTGGGACAAGAAGCAGACCAACGAGAGCCTGCGCCCCAACACGATTGAAGAGACCTACGAACTGTGCGACGCCCTCATCAAGGACGATGCCCGCGGCATCTGCGAAGAGGTGGGCGACGTGCTCATGCACATGATTTTCTATGCCCGCATCGGCGAGGAGCAGCAGCGCTTCGACATGGCCGACGTGTGCAACAAGGAGAGCGACAAACTCATCTACCGCCATCCCCACGTCTATGGCGACGCGGTGGCCAACGATGCCGGCGAAGTGCTCAAGTCGTGGGAACAGTTGAAACTGAAGGAAAAGAAGGGCAAGGGCGGAACCCTGAGCGGAGTGCCCGACGCGCTGCCCTCGCTCGTCAAGGCCTACCGCGTGCAGGACAAGGCCCGCAACGTCGGATTCGACTGGGAGGAGCGCCGCGACGTGTGGAAGAAGGTGAAGGAGGAAATCCGCGAATTCGAAGCCGAGGTCGAGAACATGGACCAGGAGCGGGCCACGAGCGAGTTCGGCGACGTCCTCTTCTCGCTCATCAATGCCGCACGCCTCTACCACATCAACCCCGACAACGCCCTGGAGCGCACCAACCAGAAGTTCATACGCCGCTTCAACTATGTCGAGCGACGCGCCGCCGAGCAGGGACGCGCCCTGCGCGACATGACCCTGGCCGAGATGGACCTGCTCTGGGACGAGGCCAAACGACAGCCTGCCGCCGACCCCCAATCCTGACCCACCGTCGCCGCCTTTCCGAGCGCTTGGAAATTTTCGTCTGAGCGCTCAGACGATTTCTTCCGAGCGCTCAGACGTTTCTTTCCGAGCGCTCAGACCTTTACGCGTGCGCGCGAAGATTTTCACCCCAGCGGTACAGCCGTCGCCCTCCGTCCGTCTTCTGCGCCATGCAGGGACGTAGGGCAGCAATAAAAATAAAATATGTTAATTTATTTTGTATTGCACACCTTTTACACTAACTTTGCAGAGAATTTGTGCCGAAACGGCACTCAATCGTGATGTTCAACCTAAACACAAGACAAGGATGAAGAAAAATATCTTGGTGGCCGCGGTCGTGATGATGGCCTGGCTGACGGCAGCGACGGCAAACGCACAACTGCTGATGAAGAAGGAGTATAAAGGACGCCAGCCGGCGGAATACTATCTGAAGGGCGCCGTGCCCGAACGCGACGGCAAGGTGGTGTTCAGCACCGTCATCGACGCGCCGGGCAAGTCGCGTCAGGATCTCTTCTATGCCATCGGCCGATGGGCCGAAATGCGCTATGCGGCAGGCATCCAGAGCGGCGAATGGTTTGAGCCAGCCTTTTTCCACAACTACGAATTTGCCTCTGTCCAGATAGCCGACGTCGATGAGGGCGTCATCACCTGCCAGGGCGACGAGGAACTCGTGTTCACCAACAAGGTGCTCAACCGCGACGCAGCCCGCCTGCAATACCTGCTGCGCCTGCAGGTGGCCGACGGACGGGTCGCTGCCGAGATTTCGCAGATTGCCTACACCTACACCTTTGTCGAAGAGGCTGAACGTGTCGCGGCCGAAGACTGGATCACCGACCGCGAGGCTATCGGCCGCAAGGGCGGCCTGCTGAAGGCGGCTGCACGCTTCCGTGTGCGCACCGTTGACCTGAAGGACGAACTGTTCCGCGAACTGGAGGAAGCCTGCAAATGAAACAGGACGAAATCGACCAGATTATAGCCGAGGCCCTCGAGAAAGAGAAGGGACGCAACGCCGGCCGATGGCACCGCCCGTCGCGCCGGCGCCAGTGGGTGACGCAGGTCCGCACCGTGCTCAACATCGTCTTCATGCTCGGATTCGTCGCCGCCATCCTCATCTATTTTCTCCTGCCCGAGCAGCGCGGCCTCTACTTCGGCGTAGGCCTGACGGCCCTGCTGCTCAAGATAGCCGAATTTGTACTGCGTTTCATGTTCTGACACAACGAAATGGCCCGCATGACAAGACTCCCACGACCCTCGCTCCGCCTGCTCTGCCTCCTGCTTTGTGCCCTGTGCAGCGTCACGTCGCCTGCCCAGCGCATCATCGGCGAGTTGGAGACCAATGCCGGCTTCGACGGATTCAACACCGCCGACTCGATGCGCCGTCAGGATGCCGCCGACGAGGAGAAAAAGAAAAACAAGGTCGTGCCCGTCGATGTGCGCTCGTGGACCGTCGATCCCACCTTCGGCAACCGCATCGACGCCGACGTCGATACCCTCATGCACCTCTTCCAGAACGACGACCACCCCGAAGGACGCGAAGGCGAGTACAACTCGCTCTCCAACCTCGGTTCGCCGCGCATCAACCGCATCTTCATCCATCGTCAGGCCGAGCCCGACTTCGTCTTCACCCAGCCCTTCTCGCAGTTCATCATCCCCCCCGACCAGTTCCGCCACTTCAACACCAAGTCGCCCTACATGAACCTCACCTACACCTGGTGCGGCGAAAAGCGTACGGGCCACGACCGCTTCCGTGCCCTCTATGCCAACAACGTGGGCAAGCGCTTCAACTTCGGCGGCATCTTCGACTACTTCTACGGTCAGGGCTACTACGACCATCAGTCAACCTCCTTCATGAACGCCACGGGCTTTGCCTCCTACACAGGAGAGCGCTACGACATGCACTTCCACTACACCCACAACTACATGAAGTGGGCCGAGAACGGAGGTATTGAGGACGACGGCTACATCACCCGTCCCGAGGACCAGCCACAGAGTTTCGAACCCAACGAAATCCCTGTCCGCCTGAGCGCCACGTGGAACCGCATGGAGAACGACGAGGTGCAGTTCAACCATCGCTACCATGTCGGCTTCACCCGCGTCGATAGCGACAGCGTGCGCACATGGGAGACCTTCGTCCCTGTCACCACCTTCTTCCACAGCGCATCGCTGCAGAAGTACAGCAAGGCCTATATCGAGCAGGACAACCCCGTCGGCACCTACCACACCTACGACTTCATGCCCTTCACCACCGATGCTACCGACCGCTACAAGTTCCTCCAGGTACAAACTCTCGCCGGCATCTCCCTGCGTGAAGGCTTCAACCGCTATGCCGTGGCAGGCCTCAGTGCCTACGCCGGCTACCGTTACCGCCGCTACGACATGCCCGACGTGGTGACCATCGACGGAAGTCCGGCAGAAGTCCGTTCCCATCCCACCGAAAGCGACGTCCTGGTAGGCGGCCAGATTATCCGTACTCAAGGCCACTTGATTCACTACAACGTCGATGCCACCCTCGTTGCCGCAGGCACCAACATCGGCGAGTTCGACGTCAGCGGACACGGCGAACTGAACATCCCCCTGCTCGGTGATACGGCACAAGTGGCCGTCAATGCCAAAGTGAGCAGCACGACGACCACCTACAACATGGAGCATTATCACTCCAAACATGCCTGGTGGGACAAATCCTTCGACAACGTCTTCCACACCCGCATCGTCGGCACCATCACCATTCCCCACACCCACACCGTCCTCACCGCTGGAATCGACAACATCAAGAACTACATCTATCTGGCCGACGAAGGCACCGACGTCACCACCAGCGGCACGACCTACCAGACCCACAACATCGTGGCCCAGCAGAACGGCAGCCCCATCCAAGTGCTGACCGCCTCGCTGCGCCAGGACCTCAAGTTCGGCCCTGTCCATCTCGACAATGTCGTCACCTGGCAAAACTCCACACAGAAGGACATCCTGCCCCTGCCTGCACTCTCGACCTACAGCAACCTCTACCTGCGTTTCGTCGTGGCAAAGGTGATGCATTGCGAGATTGGAGGCGACATGACCTTCTTCACCCGCTACTATGCACCCGACTACTCGCCCGTCGTCGGCCTGTTCACCACGCAGAACCCCAACCATCGCATCCAGATTGGTGGCTATCCCCTCATTAGCGTCTATGCCAACATCCTGCTGAAGAAGTGCCGCTTCTATGTGCAGTATTATCATGTCAACCAGCGCGACGGCAACAGTTTCTGGGCGCCCCACTATCCGATGAACCCCGGCGGCCTCCGTTTCGGCATCAGTTGGAACTTCTACGACTGACGGCCTTCGGTTCTTGTCCCATGCCCCCAAATTTCGTCCGCAGTTGAAAAAAATTTCGTCCGCAGACGAAAATAATTTCGTCCGCAGTTGAAATAAATTTCGTCCACAGACGAAATAAAAATACACCGCAGTGCAAATTCCGTTGCACTGCGGTGTGTTTTTGGGGTAAATGCCGAACTGGCGGCCTACTTCTTTTCTGCGTAGTATTTCAGGCCCTGGCGCACGTTTTCAATGAGTGCGTTGGAGGTGAAGGTGGCGCCGGTGACGGCATCGACCTTCTGTGCCTGTGCCTGCTTCACCTTCTGCCCGTTCCATTTGTCGAGAAGGGGGCGTGCCATGTCCATGTACTTGGGGCCTTCGTTGTTGCGGAGGGCTTCGACGCGGACGACTTTGTCCTTCTTGATGAAAATCTGGACGGGCGTCATGTCGCGGTAGCCGCGCACGTCCTTGCACAGGGCCGAGGTGTTGATGACGACGGTGCCGTCCTGCTGCTTGGTCTTGATGGGTGCGTCGGTGGGGATTTCGTAGCGCTGGCGGCGCGGACGCTGTGTTTGCTCCTGGGCACTGGTGCAGAGCACGCAGAACAGGGTGAGGGTGAGGAATAAGATGCGTTTCATTTTGTCTTTGGAAAAATAAGGGTTGATGATGAATTTTAGTTGAATGTGGCGGTGGAGGAGAAGTAGTCGGACGTGTCGGTTTTCTTGGCACGTTCGGCGGCTGCAGCCTGTTCGGCGGCCAGTCGTTGTGCTTCGGCTTCCAGTCGTGCTGCTTCGGCCTGTTCGGCGGCTTCGGCACGGGCACGCAGTTCGGCGTCCTCGGCTTCGCGGCGCTTTGAGGCGTCGGCATCCTGCTGCCAGTGGGCGTAGGCGGTGTCGGCAGCCTCGAGGAACTGGAGGGTGGCCGGCTTGTTGAGCAGGGTGTTGTGGACGGCGCGAAGTTTAAGCAGTTCGGCGTCGTCGCCACGGGGCGTGCCGTTGGGACTGCCGATGTAGAGGTATTCGACGCGGTTCTTCTTGCTGCTGGCGGCTTCGCGCTTGCGCAGGATGTTGTGGACGGCGGCGAAGGGGATGGTCTTGCTCTCTGCTATCTGCTCGCGGGTGTCCTTGAACTTGTAGAGGCTGATGCCGTCGCGTCCGACGAACATATCGGTGGCCTGCCGGCGACACTTGAAGGGGATGTATTTCCACGCATAGACGGTGAAAATGCAGAGCAGGAGGATGAGGAGCAGGAGGGTGACGACGGACATGACGATGGCCGACGTTGCCCAGGCGTTGCGATTGTCCCAGAGCAGGTAGGCGAGGAGGCCGACAACGAGGGCTGTGAGCGTGACGTAGAGCACTGCGAGGCCGACGAACTTGCCTTTCTCTTTGGTCGAGAGGAAGGTGGGGACGTAGTGGGTGGAGGCTGCGAAGGTGAGGGGACCAATGTTGTCGGGCACGAAGCGGAAGTGGGAGCGTCCGCCCTCGATGTCGCTGAGGCGGTTTTCGTCGCGGAGCGGTCGGAAGGCATGAAGCATCCGGCGCAGGAAATAGAGTTCAACGAGGGCGATGACCACGCAAAGTCCTCCGAGAATGTAAGAAAGTGTGGAACTATCCATTGTTGAAAGTGATAAGTGAAAAGTTGAAAGTGAAAAATCTTGTCGCTAAGACAAGTATTTGTTAAAATTTTGGGCAAAGTTACGACAATATTTTGTAACTTTGCACGAAACAAATACTAAAAAATATGAAAATCGGTATTATTGTTGCTATGGATAAGGAGTTGAAACAACTCCAATCGCTTTTTTCAACAGAGAATGTGCGCGTTGAGAAGTGTGGCATCGGAAAGGTGAATGCCGCTCTGGGCGCACAGCGCATGATTGGGGAGTTCTGCCCCGATGTAGTGATTTCTTCAGGCTGTGCCGGCGGCAACGGACCGGACGTGCGTGTGCAGGACGTCGTCGTCAGTGCCGAACTGGCCTACCACGATGTCTATTGTGGCGCAGCCATCGACAACACGACCCAGTACGGACAGGTGCAGGGGCTGCCGGTGCGCTTCGTTCCTGACCCTGCACTGCTGGCAAAGGCGGTGCAGTTGCCGGGTGTCCACCCGGGGCTTATCGTCACGGGCGACTGGTTTGTGGACAGCAAGGAGAAGATGCGCGAAATCGTCGGTCATTTTCCCGACGCCAAAGCCGTGGATATGGAGTCGTGTGCCATTGCCCATGCCTGCTATCTCAACCACGTGCCCTTCATCTCTTTCCGCGTCATTAGCGACAAGCCGCTCGAGGACACTGACGCCTCGCAGTACCACGACTTCTGGAACACGATTGCTGAACGGTCTTTCCAGACGACGAAGATGTTTGTCGAGGCAGTGATGCAGTGAGCCGTCCGGCCCGGTCTGCTTTGCCATAAAAAAGAATCTGCGTTGCCCCAGTCGGGACAGCGCAGATTTTTTTGAAGTCCGTGCGCTTGGAAAAAAACGTCTGAGCGCTCGGAAGAAAATCTCTGAGCGCTCAGACGTTTTCGTCCGAGCGCTCAGGCCTATATTTACTTCACAGCCTTCTTCGTCGTTTGCTGCGAACGGAGAATGTAGGTGCCGCGTGGCAGTCCGTTGCGCCATGTGGCGGCGTTGGCAGCCGACTTGACGCGCAGGCCGCTGAGGGTATAGACCTCGAAGGTGTCGGTCGCGGTCGGGGCGGCGATGTGGGTGGGAGGTTCGGGCAGGGTGACGCTGACCACGTTGCTCCACGCCGAGGTGTTACCGCTGGCATCCACAGCCTGCACACGGTAGGAATACTGGCTGGCGGTGAGGTCGCTGAAGAGGTGCTCGGTGGCGTCTTCGACACGGACGGTCGTCACGACGGTCTTGGGCGTGTCGTCGTCGTCCGTCGTGCCTTCGCCGTCCTGCAGGGCGTTGCGGTCGTAGGTGCCGTCGGCCACTTTGACGTCAAGGAGATAGACGCGCTTCTTGGCCACGGTCTCAAACTTCACGCTGAAGGGCTGGTCGATGCTGACGGTGAGCACGTCGTCGGTGTTCGCCGTGTAGTTTTTGGTCGTGATGACATTGCCTGTCTGCGAAAGGAAGGAGACGGTGAAATCGACTGCGTCGGTGCCGTAGGCCTGGAAGCGCAGGTAGAGTGTCACGGCGTTTGACTGGGGCGCCTGTAACAGGGGTGTCTGGAGGCGTCCGCCTGTCTTGCTGGCACCAATCTTCACACCACCCGGATTGTTGGTGCCCGAATAGACTTTCGACCCTGTCCAGCCTGTCGTGTTCAGGTATCGGTCGAGGTCGGCGCTGATATCGACATTGCTGTTGGTCTGGGCCGAAACGCCGGCGAAGTCCTCGTCGAGGAGCAGCGTGACGGTCTGTGGGTCGTCGGGAGCAGGTGTTGTCTCTTCCTCCTCGACGTATTCGGTGAGTTCAACGTTGTAGTAGGCTGCCTCCGACACTTCGCTCCATGTGGCACGGAAACTGTCGGCGGTCAGGTCGTCGGCCTTCACCTCGTTGGCCACGGGCGCGTCAATCTTTGCTCCGCCGTTGAAGGTGAAGGAGATGAGGCCGTTCTGCTCCTTGATGTCCTCGATGGGGCGGTTCATGAGTCTGGAACCATTGGAGTTGGAGACGTACAGGCTTGCACTGGGCATCGAGGTGTTGGTCAGCGCTGTCTTTTTGGATGTGCCGGGGAACGGGTCGCCGGCGAGGTTGTATTCGCTGCGGGTGTTGTCGGCGGGAATGATGGTGCAACGCTGATACTGGTTGCCCGACGTGCTGTTGTTGCCGGTGGTGTTGGGCTCGTTGGCCTGCCAAATGTCTTTGTCGTAGAAGATGTGCTGGACGAGCATTCCGTGACCTCCGGCATACTGGTTCCAGGAAGTCTTCTGGATGTTTTGCAGAAGGTAGAACTCGTTGCGGTTGCCTTGGTTATAGACGACGTAGGAGACGGGCTTGTCGGTGATGGCAGCCATGTCGGCGACGTTGGCACCTTCGTCGAGTTCGACCGGCTCAAGCCATCCGCTGAACCATCGCTCGTAGGCCGTGTAGGCGGCTGGCACGCATCCTTCGTAGCCGGAAGGCCCATTGTACGAACCCTGGTCCATGAGGTCCCAATTGCCCATTCCGAAGTTCCCGCTGTAGGACGTGTCATAGAAATCGGGAATGCCGAGGCAGTGGGTGAATTCGTGGCAGGCGGTGCCGATGCCGTCCATCATCGTGCCTGCCGTTCCGCTGAGTTCGTTGGAGCAGGCGTAGGTGTCGATATGCACGCCGTCGAGCGTCAGGTTGGCAAACTTTGTCATGTCGGGATAGCCCGACGGCATGTTCCGGTAGTAGGCCGACATCGAAAGTTCGTATTCGTGAGGCCAGATGGTCGTGCTGGCTGCCCCAGAGGCTTCGCCGTAGCCGTTGTAGATGACGTAAACCTGGTCAACGTATCCGTCGCCGTCCCAGTCGTAGTCGGCAAAATTCACGTCTTTGTCGGCCGACTGGCAGGCTTCGTAGATCATTTCGAAGGCGTTGACGTCTTCGCCACTTTCACTCCAGCCCTTGAAGGTGATGATGCCGGTGTTTTCGTTGTAGGTGAACGAAGCGTTCTTGCCGTAGTAGGACATGGGATGCGCCAGCGTATAGGGTCCGACGACGTCGAAGTCGATGGTGAGTTGGTCGTAACTCTGCTTCTTGAAATAGTCGCGGACGGAGCCTATGTGGCGGTTCTTCGAATAGCCGACCTGGTTGAACTGCTGGTCGAACTCCTGCTGTGTGTGTTTCATTGAGGCGCCGGAGAACTCGACGAGGATGACAAGTCCTCTCTTCTCGCCGACCACCTTGCCCGGAACGCCGAATTCGCGGCGGGGCTTTCCGGCCTGGCGTCGCTTCTGGCTGGTTTGGTGGCGCAGGTTGGCTTTGGCGTTGCGAAGTGCGCTCCACGTCTCGTTTTCGGCCTGGGTGTCGCTATAGTCGTAGATGCCTTCCGACACCTCCTTGAGGGCGCGTCCGTCGGCGGTGACGAGGCTGTGATGGTGTTCGTCGCCGCGCAGGATGGCGGTGACTGTGGTGCCGTCGGTGAGGGTGACGGTCTTCTTGACGGGTTTTGCAGGCACGGCCGAGGCGCTGAGTGCGATGAGCAGTGCGGCTGCGAGGGTTGTGAGTTTTTTCATTGATTATGGTGTGGAAAAGATAAGAATTGTAAATTAAAAATCAGGAATGAAGGATTAAAAATTAAACGAGAAAGAATTATTCGTAGGCAGTCATCTGGGCAGCGTCGCGGACGGCTTGGATTTGGTTCTTGACAATGGTGGAGCCGACGATGCCGAGGATGTGCTCGATGCGCTCGACGCAGACGGTTTCCTTGCCGTGGTCGATGAGTCGGTAGGTGCCGTCGGTGCCGACGCGGACGACGACGTCGTTGCGGGTGCTCTCCATGCGTGCTTCGGCCATGTTGCGGATGGGGCGGATGGCATTGCGTTGCAGGGCGCGTGTGGCGAGGTGGTAGTGGAGCGACGTGGGGTCGCCTTCGACGATGACCTCGCGGGCCACTTCGTGCTGGATGCTGAAGGTGCAGGTCTCGGCGTCGAAGCCTATGCCTTCGCGCTCGAAGTAGCGGCCGATGTGGCCTTCGGCGCAGAGGTCTTCGGGGATGCCCGTGGTGAGACCCTTGTTGTGGTCGAGCAGCCAGATTTGGTCGCTGATTTGCAGGGCGTGCTCGAGGTCGTGGGTCGAGAGGAAGATGGTCTTCTTCAGTGCTTTGGCCAGACGGTGGAGCAGGAGCATCATGGCCACCTTCGAGGGATAGTCGAGGAAGGCCGTCGGCTCGTCGAGCAAGATGATGGGGGTCTCCTGTGCAATGGCTTTGGCTATCATCACCTTCTGGCGTTCACCGTCGCTGAGCGTGTGCATCTTGCGGCTGCTCAGGTCTTCGATGCCTACCCACGAGAGGCATTTCTCAATCATCTTGTGGTCGCGTTCGCGCAGCCGTCCCCAGAATCCGGTGTAGGGGCTGCGTCCGATGGCCAGCACCTCCTCGACCGTCATGTTCTTGATGCCGGCGTTCTGGGTGAGCACGACACTGACGGCTTTGGCCAGTTCCTTCGGCGCATATTTCTTCAGCGGCTTGTTGTTGACGGTGATTTCGCCGCCGAGCGACGGCTGGAAACCTGCCAGCGTGCGCAGCAGGGTCGATTTGCCGGCTCCGTTGGGGCCGAGTAGGCAGGTCATCTCGCCGGTGTGGAGTGCGGCGTTCAGCCCGAGGCTGATTTCCTTCTCCTTGCCCTTGACGCGATAGCCTGTGGTGACGTTGCGCAACTGTATGGTCGTTTCTTTTTCCATGAATCGTTGTGTGCCCCGCTGTGGGCGAGGCGTAAAAGTGTGCAAATTTACGAAATTATTTTCTCATTGACACGTTTTTTCCCACAAAAAGCATTTTTAGGCGGCTGTTTCGTGTCCTTTGTCGCCGCTGCCCCGTGTCGGACAGATTCCGGGAGCACCGTCGGTCCCGTCGCTCGCGTGCGCGCGTAAAGGTCTGAGCGCTCAGAAAGAAACGTCTGAGCGCTCGGACGAAAATTTCCAAGCGCTCGGAAGTCCGCGTTCGAGCGCTCCGAATCAGAGGGCAGGAATGGTGCCCGTGGCCATCAGCACGGCCGCGGTGTAGTAGGCAACGGCGCAGATTGTGAGCAGGGCTCCCTCGGTGCGTGTGACGTAGTGGTAGCGGCGGCCGAACTTGCAGAATACCCACAGCAGGAAGGCGCCGAAGGTCATCGTGCCGAGGTCCAGGGGCGAGATGTTGCCGAGTTGGAGCGGATTGAGCACCGATGCAACGCCCAGCACCATGAAGATGTTGAAGATGTTGGACCCGACGACGTTGCCCATCGCCATGTCTGTGTCGCCCTTTCGCGCTGCCACAATCGACGTGACGAGTTCGGGAAACGACGTGCCGGCGGCCACGATGGTCAGAGCCACGACCGACTGCGACACGCCCATCATGAGGGCAAAGCCCGAGGCTCCGTCCACAAACCATTCGCCGCCCAGGATGAGGCAGGCGAGGCCAACGAGGAAGAGGACGATGGAGCGCCAGAGGGGCACCGCCTTTGTCTCCTGTTCGCCCTCGGCTGTGCCGTTCGGTTGCTTGGCGATGGCGAAGGTGTAGAACATGAAGATGAGGAAGAAGCAGAGCAGGGTGATGCCGTCGCCGCGGCTGACGATGTCGCCGTCGAGTGCCAGTGCCATGAGGGCGATGGAGGCCAGGAGGCAGAGGGGCACGTCGTAGCGGATGTTGTTCTTGCTGCAAGCCACGGGATAGATGAGGGCCGTGATGCCCATGATGGCCAGGGTGTTGAAGATGTTCGACCCGACCACGTTGCCCACGGCCATCTCCGTCTTTCCCTCGACAGCCGAGACGACGCTGACCACGAGTTCGGGTGCACTCGTGCCGAAGGCGACGATGGTCAGACCTATGACGATGCTGGGAATGCCGTAGCGACGGGCTATGGCCGAAGCGCCGTCGGTGAGCCAGTCGGCACCCTTGATGATGGCGGCCAGGCCGACGACGAACTTGACGATGAGTATGATTGTTTCCACAGATACAGTTGTTTTTTGTCCCTGCAAAGTTAGGGCTTATCCGCCGAATGTTAAAATTTTAGGCGGAAAAAGTGGAAAAAGGACAAAAAAAAGGTGTACCTTGAGGGGTACACCTTCGGAATGTAAGTCAAGAATGTGTGCTTTCGCCTACTTGATCACCTTCACAGCCTTCACGCTGCCGTCGCTCATCAAGTTGCGGACAATGGTGATGCCGCGACCGGGCTGAGCCACCTGGCGACCGTCGGCCGTGAAGAACTGGCGACCGACAACCTGTGGGGCGGCCCCGCTCATCTCCATCGTGCTGATGCCGACGGGGATGTCCGTCGATTTGTAGTAGAGGCGGAAGTTGTCGAGTTTGAACCATCCGGCGCTGTCGTGGTGGTGGGCCACACCCTGCGGATTGACGTTGTTGGTGCGGAATCCGATGTGGGCCGTTCCTGTGTGGTCAACACCGAACGTGAGGGCCATCGGGTAGGGGCACGACGTGAAGTTGTTGCCCGCTTCGTACTGTACCGACTGCCAGCCGGCAAACTGCAGGTGCTTGATGTCGGCCTCGGGGTACTTGGCGTCCACCTTCTTGGCCTGAGCCATGTCGGGCGTGTCGTTCAGACCCTCGGCATAGGTGGCCTCGTCGGCATACATCTGCACGTAGTCGTTACCGAAGATGCGCTGTGTGGTCACGTTGTAGCCGCCCCAGTTGTGCTCGACAATCATGTCGCACTCCAGGATGTACGTGCCTGCGGGCAGGCCTTCGATGGTCTGTGAAAGTTCGACTTCAGGCATGTTGCCGCCCCAGATGCCCCACAGGTGAGAACCGTCGGTGTACTGGTGGGTCCAGTTGTTGCCATTTTCGTCATCTGCATTGATGGGGTCACCACCATTGATGGCGCACCAGCCGACGTTGGCTCCTGCACCGCTATACTGCGAAGCGTCGGTCACAAGCACGTCGTTGAACTTCAGCGTCCAGCCAGCCGGCGGGTTGACAATGCCGTCGCTGTTTCTGTTGCCTTGAGCCGAAAGGTCCTCAAACGACGGGTTCTTGATGACGTTGATGTACTCACCTACAGCCACACCGGCCTTGATGACCTCTTCGAGTTTCTCGTTAAGCCTCTGGATCACGCCGTCGATTTCCTCGGCAGCATAACTACCCTGCTGATAGCCCTGGTCGGCAGCCTCAAGCAATGCGGCATACTCGTCAGCACCCTTGTTATACAGATACTCTTCAAGACTCACATAACCGTCTTCGATGGCTTTGCTCAGTCGGTCGTACTGCTCGATGCAAGCCTTCACCTCGTCAAGCAGACCCAACTGTCCGTAGAGCGAAGAAATCATCGCGTTGATTTTCTCCTTCGGAGAGTCGGCCGTCTTTTCAGAGTACGTCTTGACCAGACCTTGAATCTTCTCGGTCAGTTCCTTCTGCATGTACTGATCTTGATAGGCCTTGAACATGTTGAGGAAGGTGTTGGCCACGTTAGCAGCCTCGCTGCCGAAGTAACCTTCCTTCTGGATGTGGAAATTGTCGAGTTTGAACCAGCCGTCGCCGCTGTTCGGATTGTTCGTCTCACGCAGTGCCGCCTTGATGTTGCCGTCGGTGCGCAGGCCAAACGTGAGCGTTCCGTCGTAAACGTATGCACGCACCGACATGAGTTGCAATGTTCTGTCTGTGGTGAGTTCAGGAAGTCCGGCAAAGTCGCGCACCTCGCCCAGTTCGAGCAGGTCTGCATCATACTCCGAACTGCTGCCGAAGTACGTCGTGTTGAGGTTTCCGAAGAGGCGCTGCGTCGTGCGGCGTGAACCGTTGCCGTTGGCGCCGACCATCACACCGGCAGTTACGGTGTAGGTGCCGCACTCCAGGCCTTCGATGGTCTGCGAAATCTCGTAGTCAGGAACGCCTGCTGTCCAGATGCCGAAACCGTAGTTGCCATCCTTGCCTTCACCGTCGCAGTCGTCGTTGATGCCGTGCCAGTTGTAGATGCCGGCATTGCGAACTTCGTCCGCTGTTGTAACCTGTACGTTGTTGATGAAAACGTTCCATCCAGCAGGAGCGCCTGCCACGTTGCTCGTCTGATTGCCGCCCTGCGAACTCAAGTCTTCGAACGACGGGTTCTTGATGAGTCCCGTGTAGTCACCGGCGCCGCTTTCAAACTGGAAGATAGCGTCGTTCAGTGCGTTGAGGGCTGCTTCGACGTCTGCCGCCGAAGTTTTTGTGTCGAAGGCATTCTGGGCCTCGTTGATGGCGTTTTGGAGCATGAGGTCAACATTGAGGCTGTAGGCATACTCAATGCGCTCGAAAAGGGCAATCTTGTTGTTGATCATGTCGAGCATGGTCTGTCCGTCGGTTTCTGTATCCCAATCGCCGTTGTAGATGGCTACGACGGCATTGTAGGTTGCCTTGAAACCATTGATGTATTCGTCGATGTTGTATTGGTCGCCTTCAAGTTTCTGGATGCTGTTGTAGATTTCATAGCGCTGTGTGAAGTCAGTCCAGTCTTCTTTGGCGATGAAAGCCCAGTTTTCGCTGGTGTGGTCGGCCATGAGGAAACGTCCGGTTTCGTCCGAGAGGTACTCTTCTTCACCGTCGATGTCGGGGTTTTCAATCATTCCGCCTGCGAAGTCGGGGTAGAAGGGGAAGCCGGGGCAACTGACGATGATGTATTCAGCGCCGGCGTTCAGATGGACGTAATACTTTTGCTGTGATTCGCCGTTGCCTTCGCCGGCCTTGAGGCGGACAAAGCCTTTGAAGTCGCCGGGTTCAACCAGCCATTTGGTCTGCTCTTCGGAGTTCCAGCGCAAGTTTCCGTCGCCTTCGCGGGTAATCATGTAGAGCGTTTTGTCGCCGTCTTGGCGGGTGAACGACCAAGTGTCGTCCTCGTTTTGGATGGCTGTGAACTCAAACTCGATGTCCTGAGTGAGGTACACGGCATTGTCCCACGAAGTGAGGTTGGAGTAGTGGCGCAGCGGACTGTAGGCGCTGACCATCACATAGGTCTTGCCGTTTTCGGGAGCGCCGGCCTTTGTCTTCGGGCGTTGCACGGGAGTGTCCGTGATTTGCGCCTGTGCCGACAATCCCAGCAAGAGGGTTGCCAGCAGAGCAATCATGTAGAATTTCTTCATACGTAGTTGGTGTTAGTTTAAGAATAAGAAAAAATAGGTCTCGATGGAGCGTGAATTTCTCCACCTGCAAAGTTAAAAATAATTTTGCAGATAAATGGTCAAAAAACTGTTAAAATGCAATTTTTTTATCGATCTTTGCTGATTTTTTTACTTTAGCAAGTTTTTAGAACGTTTCCACCTGATGCGGAGCATTTGATGCTGTATTTCAGGCGAAAACGAAAAAAAGATGTTAAAATTTTTGGCAGAACAAGAATTTAAGCATAACTTTGTCGCCGTATGGGACAACAGACAGCCCATCGCATTTTTATCACCTAATCTATTAAAAGTAAAAGTCGAATGAAAAAGATTTTCAGTTTTGCCATCGTTGCAGCCGCTGCAATGATGTTCGCTGCTTGCAGCGGAACCACCAACAACCAGGGTGAAGGCACTGACTCGGTTGCTACCGAAGAAGAAGTTACTGAAGAAGTAGCAGAGCCACACGATGTTTCCCGCTACAGCGGCCACTACACAGTGTCCGTTCCTGCTGGCTGGGATTGGGAAGACACCGTTTCGGAACTTATGATAAGCAACGAGAATGTTGCTCTGAAGTTCCGCGAAGGCAGCGACATCGAGGCTTGCAAGACCAACACGGGCTGCACACCCGAGAACAAGGCCGAAGAGTTCCTCATTGGCGACATCTCTTGGGAGGCTTACAACACCACGCGCGATGAGTATCAGTTGCTCTACATCGCCCAGTTGCCGCAGGAAGTCCTGATGGTTTGGAGCACATCTACCGACCCGGCTAATCCCGATGCACGCAAGATTCTCGAAGCCATTACTCCCGATCCGGAATAAGTCTTCAGAACCGCTGAAAACGAACCGAAAGCCCGAAGGTGCGTCGTCACCTTCGGGCTTTCTCGTGTCGGCTCACGAGCAGCAGACCCGCGAAAGTGAGCAGGCCGTTGAGCAGCAGCAGTTCGTAGCCAAAACGGTAGTTCCACCACTGCCGCGCAGCCATGTCGCACGCCCAACAGAGCAGGGGAGAGGCCACGGCCACCCAGGGCACCAGCCGGTCGTGTACGCCGAGGCGGGTGGTCATGCCGAAGGCGAACAGGCCGAGCAGCGGGCCGTAGGTGTAGCCCACAAGCATATAGATGAGGTCGAGCACACTGCTGCTGCCGATGGCCTCGATGGCCAGGATGACGCCGAGCAGTGCCGCCGTCATTCCGGCGTGAATCCACTTGCGCTGCCGCACTGTGGCCTGTCGGGGCAACAAATCGACACACACGCTCGTGGTCAGCGCCGTCAGCGCCGAGTCGGCACTGCTGAAGGCCGACGCCACGATGCCGATGACGAAGAGCACCAGTGCCGTCTCGCCCAGCAGGCCGCTGCCCACGACCGTCGGCAGCAGGTCGTCGCCACGCTCGGGCAGCGCCAGTTCGGGATGCCGGGCATAGAACAGCAGGAGCAGCACCCCGAGTGAGAGAAACAGGAAGTTGACCGGCAGAAACAGCAGACCATAACTGCACAGGTCCTTCTGTCCGTCGCGCAGGCTTTTGCACGTCAGGTTCTTCTGCATCATGTCCTGGTCGAGCCCCGTCATCACAATCACCACGAACACGCCGCTCAGAAACTGTTTCCAGAAATTCTGCCGGCTTGCCCAGTCGTCCATCTCGAAAATGCGCGAATGCGGGTCGGTCCACACCGCCTGCCACGCTTCGCCGGCCGACATCCCCAACTGCGACGCCACCTCGGCCACAATCAAGGCCGCTGCAGCGAGCAGGCACAGCGTCTGCACGGCGTCGGTCCACACCAGCGTGCGGATGCCTCCACGCCGCGTGTAGAGCCAGATGAGCACGAGCGCACCCGCCGTGATGACCACGAAGGGCAGGCCCGTAAACTGCCGCAGCACGAGGCACACCAGGTACATCTTGGCGGCAGCCCCCGTCAGTTTCGACAGCAGGAAAAACCACGCCCCCGTCTTCCTGCTCACGGGGCCCAGGCGCGTGCCCAGGTAGGTATAGATGCTTGTCAGGTTATATTTGTAGTAGAGCGGCAGCAGCACGAAGGCCACGACCACATAGCCGAGAATGAATCCCAGGCACATCTGCAGGTAGGTCATGTCGCTCGTCGTGACCATGCCCGGCACGCTCACGAACGTCACGCCCGAGATGCTCGCTCCGACCATGCCGAAGGCCACCAGCGGCCACGGCGACCGTCGTCCCGCCCGAAAGAAATCGTCGTTCGTGCCCCGTCCCGTCAGCCGCGAAATGCCGAACAGGAGGGCAAAGTAGAGTATGACTGTCAGCAGAACCATGTTCCCTTTTTTTCGAAATTCGATGCAAAGTTACGATTAAGTGAGCGAAAAAAGCAAATTTATTGTGGTTTTTTCCGTACGGGAGTACCTTCAACGCAGCCACAGGTACGGTTAAGTACGAAAAATGTGCGGCACCGTTTTTTTCTTCCCACGCGTGTGCGCGTAAAGGTCTGAGCGCTCAGAAATTTTCGTCCGAGCGCTCGGACGTTTTCGTCTGAGCGCTCAGACGTTTTTTTCCAAGCGCTCGCAAGTGGCATCGAAATGGTGACTGCAGACTCCCGTTCGGCAATAAAAATGAATTTTTTTTGATTTTCTTTTTGTATTGCTCTCACTTATCCGTAACTTTGGCTACGCCGAAATTACTCCCGTTCGGCAATAAAAATGAAAATTTTTTGATTTTCATTTTGTATTGCTCTCACTTATCCGTAACTTTGCACGATAAAGTGTGAATCAACGAGTCAAACACTCAGAAATGATATAACTATGAAGTCTATATTACCTTTCCGCAGACTCCTCATGCTGACGCTTGCTGTCAGCCTCACAGCAGGTTCTGTGGCACAAACCGGGGGCGACACCGAGGAGGAATCCTATCCCATCACCCGCACCGACCTCATCGTCAACCCTTCGTTCGAAGAGAACGGAGCCGCCGGTTGGACAAACGTAGGCCTCAAGCCGCAGAGCAACTCCGCATTCGCCCGCAAAAACGGCAACGTCTATATGGAAAAATGGATTGAAGCCGGCAACGAAGTGGGCAGTGCCCGCATCACACAGGTGATCAAACTGCCCGTCGGCAAGTACCGCCTGCAAGTCGGTGCGCAGAACGTGATCGAAGGCTCCACCACACGCTGCAAAGGTGCCTACATCTTTGCCGGTGCCGAACAACTTGTCATCAACACCGCACGCGAATACCGCCTCACCTTCACCAACATCTGCCCCGAAATCGAAATCGGTTTCGTGGCCGAGAACGCCACAGGCAACTGGCTGGCCGTCGATAACTTCCGCCTCACCCAGACCGACCCCCTCACCGACGAAGAGGTGAAGGCCGAACTGCAGAACATGATTGCCCAGGCGAACGAACAACTCTCGAGCACGATGTCGGCCACCGTCCGCACACAGTTGGAGACCGCTATCCAGACAGCCACCGCACTGCCCGACGACGCCACCCTCGAAGCCATTCAGCAGGCAGCCCAGAGCCTCGTCGGCGCGATGGTGAAAGCCACCGAGAGCATCGCCGACTTTGCCCGTCTGCAAAAAGCCATCGACGAGGCCGAAGCCATCTACGACGCCGACAAAGCCGGTGCTGACCCATTTCGACAGGCCATCGACCACGCCGTCGGCCTACACCAGGACGAGACAACCACCGTCGCACAGATTGATGCCGAAATCAAAACCCTCGAGACGGCCGTGTTTGCCTTCCGCATAGCCAATGCCACAGGCGACGCCCCGACCGCTACCACCCACACCCGATTCTTCATCCCGGCCGCCCACGGCGTACTCGTACGTGCCGTCTTCGCCGGCGCCAACATCACGGAGCGCGGCATCTGCTGGAGCACCGACCCCGAGCCGACCGTCCTCGACAACCGCTCCACCGACTACTACTCCCAGAAGGGAATGCTCTTCCACGTCAAAGGCATGAACCCCTCGACCGTCTATTACGTCCGCGCTTATGCCGTCACGAAGACCTATGCCGTCGGTTATGGCGACGTCCTGAAAGTCGTCACCCTGCCACAAGGTTCATGCCGCGGCACATGGAACTACGGCGCACCCACCGCCGAAGCCAACGAGCGATGCAACACCGCCATACAGCAGACCATCGACTATCTCAACGAGTGGACCGCCATCAAGGGCTTTCTCCTGCAAGGAAACTATGGCTCTGGAACTCCCACCGCCGACTGCTCCTACGGCGGATGGATGCGCATCGGACCCAACCCCGCCTACCAAGCCATCGGAACTGTACTGCACGAGACCGGTCACGGCGTCGGAGTCGGCACCCACTGGCGCTGGTACAACTGTACCGACACCCGTGAGTCGGAAGGAAAATACGGCAAATGGCTCGGTTCGTGGGCCAACAAGACGCTCCGATTCCTGGAGAACACCGACGACGAAGCCACTTTCATGACCGGCGATGCCGTCCACGGATGGGGCACCAACGCTTCCTACGACTGGTTTGTCAACGGTGCAGACAAGGACAAACACACCCCCGCACAGTACATCGGCGGTTGCGCTCTCCTCTATTCGCTCTATGTTGACGGTCTCTGCCCCACAAGCGGTCACCCCAACGGCGTGCCGGGCTACACCTTCAACTTCGACGAAAACAAGAAATACTACATCCGCTGCGAAAGTGCCGAACGCGGTTTGGACGACGGATTTGTCACACAGCGAGGAGTGAGCGCCGTTGGCTGGACGCACTTCACCTCCGAGACACTGAACGACTCGGCCGCCTGGTACGTGGAGTACGAGCCGGTGCAGGGCTACTACCGTTTCCGTAATGCTGCCACCGACCGCTACATGACACACGCGGCCTCTGCAAGGTCTGTCACCGTGAAGCGCGCAGCAGCGCCCTCATCGACCGAGAACTTCCAACTCATGCCCGGACGTGTGGATGCGGCCATTCCGGTTGACGGAGGCACCTACACCAAACCGACCTACTGGATGACATGGAACTCTGGCAGCAACCAGGCCTTCTCGCTCAATGCCGCGAATGTGACGAGCGGCTACGGCTCCAACTCCATTGTCGATTTCAACTACAGCACCGCTGCCCAGACGCAGCATTTCCTCTTCATCTCGGAGGATGAACTTGACGCCATCGGCCTGCACCCCATTGCCACGGGCATCGAGGAGGTGAAAGGTGAACAGCAAAAAGTGAAAAATGAGGGTGCCGTCTATGACCTCACCGGTCGCCGTGTCGAACATCCCGCGAAGGGTTTCTACATCGTCGGCGGAAAGAAAACGTACATCCGATAACCCGCAATTCATCAATACAAATTTTCAATACTCAATTTTCAGCACATAAATGGACATCGTACTTAGTGGAATTCGCCCAACCGGCAACCTGCACCTCGGCAACTACTACGGAGCCGTGCGCAGTTTCGTGAAGATGCAAAACGAATACAACTGCTACTTTTTCATTGCCGACTGGCATTCGCTCACCACACACCCCACACCCGAAAACATCCAGCGTTCGGCCCGCACCATCCTGGCCGAATACCTCGCCTGCGGAATCGACCCCGAGAAGGCGACCATCTACATCCAGAGCGACGTGCCCGAAACCATCGAACTCTACCTCTATCTGAACATGAATACCTACATCGGCGAACTCGGCCGCGTCACCACCTTCAAGGAGAAAGCGCGCCAGCAGCCCGACAACGTCAATGCAGGCCTGTTCACCTATCCCACACTCATGGCTGCCGACATTCTGCAGCACCGCGCCAAGTGGGTGCCTGTGGGCAAGGACCAGGAACAGAACATGGAGATGGCACGCAAATGTGCCCGACGCTTCAACAACATCTACCACACCGAACTCTTCCCAGAGCCGCAGAACTTCTACTTCGGCGGCGAGGCCCTGAAAGTTCCAGGCCTCGACGGCAGCGGAAAGATGGGCAAGAGCGACGGCAACTGCATCTACCTCTATGAGGACGAGAAGACGGTGCGCAAGAAGGTGATGCGCGCTGTCACCGACAACGGACCCCAGGAGCCCAATTCCCCAAAGCCCGAGGTCATCCAGAACCTTTTCACCCTCATGCACATTGTCTCCGACGAAGAGACCTACAAATACTTCGACGAGAAGTGGAATGACTGCACCCTGCGCTATGGCGACATGAAGAAACAACTCGCCGAAGACATGGTGCGCACGCTGGGTCCCATCCGCGAACGCATCCAGGAGTACAGCAGCAACACCGAACTGCTCGACCGCATCGCCCGGCAGGGTGCCGAAAAGGCCCGTGAAAGCAGCGCCGCCACCCTGCGCGAAGTGCGCAAGACCATCGGCTTCCGCGTCTATTGACCCCCTTCCCGTCTCCGTCCTCCGATTTGTGCGGAACGGACAACAGCACAACACCGCCCTGCAACGTCTCGTCGTTGCAGGGCGGCGTTGCATTGTGCAGTCCGTTCCCACGTGCGCCCGCTCGCGCGTAAAGGTCTGAGCGCTCAGAAAAAATCTTCCGAGCGCTCAGACGAAAACGTTTGAGCGCTCAGACGTTTTCGTCCAAGCGCTCAAACATACAGTCGGGGCACACCGTCGGCGACGGGCCCGCAGACCTTTTATTTTCCTATGATTTCGAGGATTTTCTTGGCGTCTTCGTCGCCGTCTTCACGGTCGCTGCGCAACTGCTGAAGGATTTCCTTGCCCTTCTTCTCGTTGCGAATCGCCTTGTTGAACCAGTATTTGGCCTTTGCCGGGTCGGCCGTCGTGCCCTTGCCCTTCAGGTAACACTCGCCGAGGGCCAGTTGGGCTTCGCCGTTGTCCTGCTTGGCTGCCTTTGTGAAAAGTTCGAAGGCGCGCTTGTTGTCTTTGGGCACACCTTTGCCCTTGCGGTAGCAGCGGCCCAGTTCGTACAGCCCTTTGTGGTAGTCCTGTGCGGCGGCTTTCTGGTACCATTGGAAGGCCTTCTGGTCGTCTTCTTCGACGCCGTGTCCCTTGTCGTAGCACTTGCCGAGCCGGTACTGGGCCTTCTTGTGGCCTTTCTCGGCGGCAGCACGCAGTTTGGGCACGGCCTCGGTGTACTTTTTCTGGTCGTAGAGCGTTTTGCCTTGTTCGTAGAGGCGGTCGGCACTCTGTGCCGAGGCAGAGAGCGGAAGTACAAAGTACAGGGTACAGAGTACAACAAAATGGATCATTGTTTTCATCATTGTGTTTGTTTTTTTAATGTGATAAATTGTCAAGCCAGTTCCTCAACTCGTTCAGCATCGGTTCGTGGTATTTGAAACTGCGGCGGAAGCCGAAGCCGTGTCCGCCGGTAGGGTAGAGGTGGAGCGTGGCCGGAATGCCGGCACGTTGGAGCGCATTGTAGTAGGCAACGCCGTTCTCGACAGGAGGCACGGCGCGGTCGTCGCTTGCGGCAAGGATGATGGCAGGTGCGGTTTCGCCAGCCTTCACCTGTCGCTCGTTGCTGTAGCGCTGAACGAAGACGTCGTCGTCGCGGTGCTCGCCCAGAAACTCGCGTGCCGACCCCTCGTGGGTGCCCTGCTTCTGCATCGTGACGACGGGGTAGAAGAGAATCTGGAAGTCGGGACGGGCGTGGTCGTCGGCGTGTGTGGCGACGGTCGTGGCAAGGTGGCCTCCGGCCGACGACCCCATGATGCCCACCCGGTGAGGCTCGACATGATAGTCGGCAGCGTGTTCACGGATGTGCAGCATGGCGTTGCAGGCGTCGTAGAAAGGCAGTTGCCAGTCGCCTTTGGGCATACGGTAGGTGAGCACGAAACAGGCAATGCCCTGACGGTTGAACCAGGGCGCCCAGTCGTAGCCTTCGTGCTGCATGGCCAGATGGCTGTATCCGCCGCCGGGCAGAACGAGGACGGCCCGTCCGTCGGGATGGGCGGGCAGGAATCCCTTCATCGTTGCACTGCCGTCGGGGGTGAGGTCGATGCTCACCTGCTGTTGGGCGTGCAGGGTGGCGGCGAAGAGTGAGAAGAGAATCATAAGGTGTTTCATGAGTTGAGCGTTGGAAGTTGAGACTTGAACGACGTGAACCGAACGAGCCGATGGGGTGTGGCTACTTTTCAAGCGTGAAGGTGAAGATGAGTCCGCGAGGTTGGTTGGCCTTGACGCTGATGTTGCCTCCGTGCATGACGATGGCGTTCTTGACGATGGAAAGCCCCAGGCCGGTGCCGCCGGTGGCACGGCTTCGGCTCTTGTCGATGCGGTAGAAGCGTTCGAAGATGTGTGGGAGATGCTTGTCGGCGATGCCTACCCCGTTGTCGGAGAAGGTGAACTGCCAGTGGCGGGGCAGTTCGCTCGCCGTGAGTTCGATGGTAGTGCCGTTGCCGGCGTGGTTGATGGCGTTGTCAATCAGGTTGCGGAACACGCTGTAGAGCAACGACTGATTGCCTCGGATGACAATGGAGCCGGGCAGGCAGTTGCGCAGCGTCATGTTGTGCTGCGTGAGGGACAACTGTACTTCCTGGACAATGTCGGAGAAGAGGCGGCACAGGTCGAGACGCTCTTTTTCGACCTTGTCGGGCGCGTAGTCGAGGCGGTTGAGGGTGGAGAGGTCGGACAGCAGGTGGGTGAGCCGTTCGGCCTGCGAATGTGTGCGCTCGATGAACTGTTGGCGAATGTCCGGGGCGATGTCGGGATTGTCCTTCAGCGTCTCGGTGTATCCGAGGATGCTGGCGACGGGCGTTTTCAGTTCATGGCCGATGTTCTGGGTCAGTTGGCGGCGCAGTGTGTTTTCCTTCTCGGCCTGTTCGCGACTGATGCGTTCGTCCATGCGGTGGGAATAGCGGTGGAGGATGAAGGCGAGGATGACGAGGATGACGATGCCGACTCCCATCATGTGCCAGTCCCACTCTTCGGAGAGAGGGGTCCAGACGCGGCGGTCGAAGTCGTCGAAGATGACGAAGAACGCGCCGTAGAAGATGTAGATGGCCATGACGATGATGAACATCTTGCGGCCTTCGGTGAGTCGTTTCATGTCTGAATTTTGGGCAAGAGGCGAGGGTCAAGAGTCAAAAGTCGGTCTTAAAGTAGTAGCCGTAGCCGATGCGGGTGGCGATGCACTTGGCATAGGGACCGATTTTTTTGCGCATCCGGGTGATGTTGACATCGACGGTGCGCCCGGTGACGACAACATCTTGCGGCCAGATGCTTTCGATGAGTTTGTTGCGTGAGAAGACTTCGCCCTGGTGGCTGAGCAGCAGGCTGAGCAGTTCGAACTCGGTGCGTGTGAAACTGACTGCCTCGCCGTCGATGGTGACGCCTTTTGCGCCGAAGTCCACGACGAGCCCTTCGTAGGTGAGGATTTCGGAGGGTGCAGGCGGGGTGTCGGCTGTGCGGCTGAGCACGGCCTTGACGCGGGCCATGACTTCCTTGACGGAGAAGGGCTTGGAGACGTAGTCGTCGGCTCCGAGGCTGAACCCGCGCAGGGTGTCGCGTTCGGTGTCGCGTGCCGTGAGGAAGATGATGGGCAGTTGGGCGGTTTCGGGCTGGCGCTTGAGTTGCTGGGCCAGGGTGAATCCCGACATGCCGGGCATCATGACGTCGAGCAGCATGAGGTCGGTGTGCTGGAGGTCGTGGTGCAGTGCTTCCTCGGCGGAGTAGGCGACTTCGGCTTTGTAACCGGCCGAATGGAGGTTGAACTTCAGGATTTCGCACAAGTCATGTTCGTCGTCGACGACCAGAATCTGCTTTTTTTTATCTGTTTTGGCAGGCATAGGATTTTTGCTTGTTTTTGGGTGTGAGTGAGGTGCCGTCGGTGGGGCTCCGGTGATAATTTTCTGCAAAAATACGGCGTTTTTTTGATACGTGCAAGCGCTTGGACGAAAACTTCTGAGCGCTCGGAAAAAATCGTCTGGAGGGTGTGTCAAAATAGGCACATCCTCTTTTTTTCTTTTTTGCATTGAGGCATTCCGATAGATCTTTCGTTATGCAGCAATTTTCATGATTCCTGTC
>ONXQ01000029.1 GCA_900321835.1 uncultured Prevotellaceae bacterium | reverse complement strand
GTGAGCGAGGTTTCGTTGCCCTCGGCATCGACGAGCACAGGATTGATGAGGTCGGCGCGGTCGAAGGCAAAGCCGTCGTTCCAGTCGCTGACCACGATTTTCAGTTGCTTGGCACCGGTGATGTCGGCCTCCATCGTCTTCGACTTCGTTCCGGTGCGGCTGATGAGGCCCGAGCGCCACACAGCGTCGTCCTGTTCGGCCGAGAGCGGGTTCTGGTCGAACACCATGAAGCGGAGCGTCGTGGTCGAACCGTTCTGTCCGATGCCCGAGTCGTCGGCAGCGGCGAGTGCGCGGAATCCGACCACGTCCAAGTCGTCGGGGATGGTGAAGAAGAGGGCTGCGTTGGCGTCGGTCGAGAAGCCGCGGTCGTAGGTCACTCCCAGCACTTTCATCTTGCCGCCGTGATTGACGTTCTTGTTCTCATACACGCGGTTGAAGTAGGAGTTTGTGTAGGTGCGCGTGAGGTAGGTGCCGGTGAGAGGCACTTCGGAGCCGTCGCGCAGGATGAGCGTGGGATTGAGCCAGTCGCCGTGGTCGTAGTTGAAGTTGTCTCCGCCGTCATCGACCACGAGCACCAGCGTCTTCTTGCCTTCGGGCCAGGGAATATCGACGCTGACCGCGTGGCCGTCGGTGGTGTAAGCCACTGTCTCCGAGCGGTAGAGTGCCTTGTTGCCGACGACCCAGCGCGTGTTGTCACGCTGGAAGAGGGCGAGGTAGCGGTTGCCCGTCGCAGGGTCGGTCGAGGTCCAGACCACATGGCCCAGGTCTTCTTCGTTGTAAACCTGATGGGCATCCACGCCGTACTTGTGCATCTGGTGGTATTCCTCGTTCGTCAGGAGCGAGTTGGTGAAGGCGTCGTTCTTGGTCATTTCGCCGCCGAAGAAGAGCGGCGAGTGGCATACGCCCCAGAGCGTCATCATGGTCAGTTGCTCGTCGTGCGAAAGGTTCGTCCAATGGCCGCCGTCGGCATTGGCGTAGCCCGGGTCGCCGATGGTCATGGCAATCTGGCCGAGCGGCAGCATGTCGCAGTCGGCCCAGTTGCCCGGACGCGAAACGCCTGCCCAGAATTCAGCCTCCTTGAACACTGCATCGACCGCGCTCCAGTTGTCCCACAGGTCGTCCATCATACGCCACATGTTGGCCAATTCGAGGCATTGGTCGGCATACTGGAATTGGGTTTTGCCCGGAGAGAGGGAGAGGACGATGGGGCGTCCGCACTGGTCGATGGCCTTGCGTATCATGCGGATTTCGTCGCTGTAGAACGGCCGCGAAAGGTCATCGATTTTGAGAAAGTCCACGCCCCACTCGGCGTAGAGATCCATAATGCTGTTGTAGTAGAGTTGGCCGTAACGGTTGTTCTGCACGAGCAAGTTGTCCTTCAGCCAGCCACAAGGCGACTCGGTGCCGTTATAGACTTGCGACCACGATGTGCTCTCGCTGCCTTTGAGTTTGTACGAACTGCCGACGACGGCCTTCGGCACTCCGCGCATGAGGTGGATGCCGAATTTCAGGCCCATGTTGTGCAGGCTGTCGGCGATGGCTTTGAAGCCCATGTTCTTGCCGCCTACCATGCAGGAGGGGAAGCGGCGCGGCGAGGGCAGATAGCGTCCGTACTCGTCGAGCACGTACTCTTGGTTGCCGTTCTGGTTGTACCATCCTCCGCCGTTCGACGGGTGGTTGCAGTACCAGCGGATGTCTATCACTACGTATTCCCATCCGTACTTGACGAGGTCGTTATCGACAAGGTACTTTGCGTTCTGCATCACTTCTTTCTCGGTGACGGAAGAGTAGTAGCAGTCCCAGGAGTTCCAACCCATCGGGGGTGTCATGGCCCATGTGCGGAACGTGGCGATGTCGTCTTGTGCGAAGGCCGAGGCCATCGACAGGGCGGTCAGCAGCAGTGTGAGAAATGTTTTTTTCATGTTTTCTGGTTTTTATGAATGAGTTAGATGATGAGGGGTCAATGCTGTTTGGGCGTAGGGTTTACGCTGCAAAGTTACGGCTTTTCCGGCGTTCTGCTGTTCAGAATATTCTCAAAGTTTAGCATTATTCTGTCAGAACTCAATAGATGATGAGCCCGGCCAGGCCGCAGAGCACAATCATGAGGATGGGGTGGACCTTATAGATTCGGGTGCCGACGAAGGCGAAGAGGAACAGGAGGATGCTGACGGTGAAGGCGAAGGGGCTTTGGCTGGGCGAGGAGAAGTTGTCGGCGGTCATGAGCAGCAGACAGGCGGCGGCGATGAGGCCCACGATGGCCGGGCGCAGGGCGCTGAAGATGTCGCGCACGGGTTTGGAGTCGTGGTGCTTGATGAGCAGACGGCTCACCAGGAGCATGAGGACGAAGGGGAGCCAGATGACGCTCAGCGAGGCGAGCACGGCGCCCAGCACGCCGGCCCACTGCGGCAGGCCTTCGTTGATGACGGCTGTATAGCCGACGTAGGTGGCGCAGTTGATGCCGATGGGGCCTGGTGTGCCCTGCGAGATGGCCACGATGTCGGTAAATTCGCCGTTGGTGAGCCAGTGGTGCTTCTCCACGACCTCGTTCTGGATGAGGCTGAGCATGGCGTAGCCGCCGCCGAAGTTGAAGATGCCGATTTTCGAGAAGGTGAGGAATAGATGGAGGAATATCATGGTCTGTCTGTTATTTTTCCGTAAACAAATCCGCCCACTCCGGCTGCGAGTATAATCCAGATGGGGCTGACGCCGAAGGCCCAGATGAGCAGGCAGGCTGCGACGGGTATCCACAGCGTGTGGAGCGTCAGTTTGGCGGCTCTGGCCATGGTGAACACGGGGGCTGCGATGAGGGCGACGACGGCGGGGCGGATGCCGCGGAAGATTTTTTCGACGTAGATGTTGTCCTTGAACTGCTGGAAGAACATGGCGATGAGCAGGATGGCGAGGATGGACGGAAGGGCGACGCCCATCGTGCCGACGATGCCGCCCCACGTGCCGAACCGCTTGTGTCCGATGTGCGAAGCCATGTTCATGGCGAACAGTCCCGGCATGGCCTGCGAGACGGCGAGGATGTTCAGAAAGTCTTCACGGCTCAGCCATTCGTGCTTGTCCACCACTTCGCGCTCCATGATGGGCACCATCGCGTAGCCTCCGCCGAGCGTGAAGGCGCCGACCTTCACGAAGGTGAGGAAGAGGCTGAGCAGGTTGCCTCGGCCTGTAGCGGAGGCTGGGGCGGTCGGTGTTTCTGTTTGTTGGGTTGCGTCCATGAACGTGTTTTTTGCTGTTGTACCAAAAAAGTTCCACTGCGTTGGTACAGTTGTACCAGTGCGTTGGTACGGTCGTACCACTGTGGTGGAATTATCGTACCACTGCGGTGGAACTATCGTACCGCTGCGGCCTGTTTTTTCTCAATCCACAGGCGGGCATTGACAAAGGCCTCGATCCAGGGCGTCACCTCATCGCTCTGGCGGCGGCTCTGCGGGTAGTCGGCCATCTGCCAGGGGAAGACGGCGCGCTCCAGGTGTGGCATCATGGCCAGGTGGCGGCCGTCACGGCTGGCGAGTCCGGCGATGTCGAGGTCGGAGCCGTTCGGATTGGCTGGATAGCCGTGGTAGGCATAGCGGGCCACGACGTTGTACTGCTCGGGTGCCTGCTGCAGGGCGACGCGGCCCTCGCCGTGTGCCACCCAGATGCCCAGTCGGCTGCCGGCGAGCGAACCGAGCAGCACGCTCTCGTTTTCAGGAATCTCCAGCGAGAGGAATCCGCTCTCGAACTTGCGCGACACGTTATGCTCCATCTTGAAGGGCGTGTCCAGCAGACCGAGTTCGGCCATGAGTTGGCATCCGTTGCAGATGCCGAGCGAGAGGGTGTCGGGACGTTGGTAGAAGGCGTCGAGGGCGGCTTTGGCCTTCGGATTGAAGAGGAAGGCGCCGGCCCAGCCCTTCGCGCTGCCCAGCACGTCGCTGTTGGAGAATCCGCCGCAGAAGACGATGAACTGGACGTCGTCCAGCGTTTCGCGACCGCTCACAAGGTCGGTCATCATCACGTCCTTCACGTCGAAGCCGGCGAGCCACAGCGCATAGGCCATCTCGCGTTCGCCGTTCGTGCCTTTTTCGCGGATGATGGCGGCGTGCGGACGCTGTGCCGGCGACTTCTGCCAGCGGTCGGCGTCGAGGCCGTACTGTGCGAGCCGCCCGGTGAAAGTCTTCGGGAAACGCTGCACGACGGGCTGCTTCTTGTAGTTTTCAAAACGGGCGTCGGCCATGCCGTTCAGGCTCTGGCGGCGGTCCAGCAGGTGGGACGTCTCGTACCAGATGTCGCGCAGGCGGTCGATGTCGTAGGTCAGCGCCTTCGGACGTTTGCGGATGATGAGTTTTCGCTCTGCGATGGGGTGGCCGATGGGGATGAAACCGATGCCCTCGTTGTCGAGGATGCGCTGCACGAGGTGTGCGTCCTTCTTCCTGACCTGGATGACCACGCCGGGATTTTCGGCAAAGAGCACCTTCACGAGGTCCGGCTCGGTGATGGCATCGGTGAGGTTGACGTTGATGCCGCCTTCTGTGTTCGAGAAAGTCATCTCCAGCAGCGTGGTGATAAGTCCGCCTGCGCTGATGTCGTGGCCCGAGAGCAGCAGGCCCTCGTTGACAAGCGTCTGCACACAGCCGAAGGCATCGGCGAAGTATTCAGCGTTGTGCACCGTGGGCACGTCGCTGCCGACCTTGCCCAGTGCCTGTGCCAAAGCACTGCCGCCGAGGCGCAACTGGTCGAACGAAAAGTCGATGTGGTAGAGCACCGAGTTGGGGTCGTTCACCAGCACGGGCGAAACGACCTTGCGGACGTCGCTCACTTCGCCGCCGGCGCTGACGATGACCGTTCCGGGACTGACGACACGGGAGCCGTCGGGATATTTCTGCGTCATCGAGAGCGAGTCCTTGCCCGTCGGAACGTTGATTCCGAGTTGGCAGCAGAACGTGCTCAGCGCCTCGACGCCCTGGTAGAGGCGTGCATCCTCGCCTTCCTGGCTGCGGCACGGCCACATCCAGTTGGCCGAGAGCGAGACGCTGTCCAGCCCTTCAGCCATCGGTGCCCAGACGATGTTGGTCAGCGCCTCTGCGACGCTGAGGATGCTGCCCTTCGCCGCGTCGGCCAGTCCGGCCTGGGGCGCGTGTCCGATGGCTGTGGCGATGCCGCTGCGGCCACGGTAGTCGAGGGCAACGACGCCGCAGTCGGAGAGCGGCAGTTGCAGAGGTCCGACACACTGCTGGCGTGCTATCTTGCCGGTCACGCTGCGGTCCACTTTGTTCGTGAGCCAGTCTTTGCAGGCGACGGACTCCAGACGGAGCACTTTTTCGACGTATGTATCGATGTCGGCGACGTTGTAGGTTGGGTCGGCATACGTATGCTGGACGGTCTGGTCGCGCATCACGGTTTTGGGTGAATGGCCGAACATCTGTGCCACGTCAAGGTCGAAGGGACGGATGCCGTCGGCTTGCTCGAAGGAGAAATGGGCGTCGCCGGTGGTTTCGCCTACGACGTAGAGGGGGGCACGCTCGCGTTCGGCGATTTGGCGGACGTGGTCGATGTGGCGTTCGTCGATGAGCAGGCCCATGCGCTCCTGGCTTTCGTTGGCGATGATTTCTTTGGCCGAGAGGGTTTTGTCGCCGATGGGCAGACGGGCCATGTCGATTTTGCCGCCGCACTCTTCGACGAGTTCGGAGAGGCAGTTCACGTGGCCGGCGCTGCCGTGGTCGTGTATGGAGACGACGGGATTGACGTCTTCTTCGCAGAGCGAGCGGACGAGGTTGTAGGCGCGCTTCTGCATTTCGGGGTTGGCTCGCTGGACGGCGTTGAGTTCGATGCCGCTGGAGTAGCGGCCGGTGTCAACGCTGGAGACGGAGCCGCCGCCGAGTCCGATGCGGTAGTTGTCGCCACCGACGACGACAATCTTATTTCCCTTTTCGGGTGTGCCCTTGAGGCAGTCGCGCTTGGTGCCGTAGCCGACGCCGCCGGCGAGCATGATGACTTTGTCGTAGCCGTACTGGACGCCGTTTTCTTCATGCTCGAAGGTGAGGACGGAGCCGCAGATGAGTGGCTGTCCGAACTTGTTGCCGAAGTCGCTGGCTCCGTTCGAGGCTTTGATGAGGATTTGTTCGGGGCTTTGGTAGAGGTATTTCTGCTTGCCCTGGTAACTGGTCATATAGACGGCTGTGCCGGCGATGGGCCACGAGCCGACTCCGCCGCCCATGCGGTCGCGTATTTCTCCGCCGGTGCCTGTGGCGGCTCCGTTGAAGGGTTCGACGGTGGTGGGGAAGTTGTGGGTTTCGGCCTTGAGGGAGATGACGCTTTCGATGGGCTTGACCTGGAACCAGTCGGCGGTGGAGTGGTCGGCAGGGGCAAACTGTTCGACCACGGGTCCTTGTGCGAAGGCGACGTTGTCCTTGTAGGCGGAGAGTATCTTGTTGGGGTTTTCGTGGGTCGTTTTCTTGATGAGCGAGAAGAGCGACGTGGGTTTTTCCTGTCCGTCGATGATGAAGGTGCCGCCGAAGATTTTGTGGCGGCAGTGCTCGCTGTTGATTTGGGCGAATCCGAACACTTCGGAGTCGGTGAGGCGGCGTCCCAACTGGCGTTCCACGTCGTGCAGGTATTCGATTTCCTCGGGGCTGAGGGCCAGTCCTTCCTGTTCGTTGTAGGCGTCGAGGTCGTCGATGTGCTGGATGGGTGCCGGCTGGATGTCGATGTCGAAGAGGTGCTGGTCGAGCCCTTTGTACTGGCGCTGGAGCATCGGGTCGAAGGCTGCTGCGCCGCTGTTGTCGGGCAGGTACTCCTCGATGCGTTCGATGCCTTGCAGTCCCATGTTCTGGGTGATTTCGACGGCGTTGGTGCTCCAGGGGGTCACCATTTCGCGGCGCGGCCCGACGTAGTCGGCGCTGAGCACTGCGGGGTCGGTCACTTGCTCGCCCTCGAAGAGCCAGCCGAGTTTCTGCAGTTCGTCGTCCGAGAGCGTGTGGTCGGCGCTGGCGGCGATGACTGAGTTGCGTTGTGTTCGGAAGAAGTAAATCATCTTTCTACTTTCGTTTATGAATACAAATTGAGTATGCTGTCGGCATGGGGCCTGTGGAAGGCCCGGATTTCGTCCGCAGTTGAAATTTTTTTCGTCCGCAGACGATTTTCATTTCGTCCGCAGTTGAAATTTTTTTCGTCTGCGTACCAAATTTTGGTCCACCGCAGTGGTACGGTCGTACCGGCGCAGTGAAATTTTTGTACCAGCGCAGTGAAACGGTCGTACCACTGCGGTGGTACGCCGCTACATCTGTCCGCTCTCGATGAGCAGGATGCAGCGCTCGGTCAGGCGGTCATCGACTTCGGCGTCGTACTCCTTCTTCAGGCTCGCGCCGAAGAGCGAGGCGAAGGCGTTGTAGAATCCGGCCTTGAACCCTCCCATGTAGGTCTTGATGAGTTCGTAGGAGGTGCGGTTGGTCTGGCGGTCAATGAGTTTGATGAGCAGTTTTCCCTGCGAAAAAGTCAGTTTCTTCAGGCGCGGGGTCCACTTCTTCTTCATCTCCCGTTCCATCTGCTTGAGGAAGGCATCCTTCTCCTGCTTGGTGGGCAGCGAGTCCATGTGGGCAATCTGCGCCTCGATTTCGTGCTGGATTTCGACGGCGATGGGATAGACCTTCTTGATGTTGTTGGCAATCTTGTAGTATTTCTTCATCTGCCGCTCGTTCTTGAACACCAGTGGCGGAAACACATAGACGTCGGCCAGCACAATCAGCGGTATCATCTCGCCGTCGGTGTCCTCGACCATGCCGGCAAAGCCCTGGGCGTGGGCAAAGACGGGAGGCCCGGTGTAGTGCTCGGCCATGCCCGGCTGCTCGACAATCTGGGCATAGGAAGCCCCCCCTGCCCCCCCGAATAGGGGGGAAAGGAAAAGAAGAATGCCTATGAATTGTCTGAGTCTTAACATAAATAACTGTTATGGGCGTTATTCTCCCCCATTCGGGGGAGTTAGAGGGGGCTGGCCGTATAAATCAACTCGGCCACCGTGCGGCCCACGGCGGCAAGGACGTTGCGGTCGATGTTGCGCACGTTGTCCTCGGTCGTGTGCCACGTCGGGGCAAAGCCGCCGGCAGTCTTGTCGCTGCCGATAATATCGACGCAGGGAATGCCCGAGCGGTTCACGGGCAGATGGTCGTCGGTCACGAATCCGCCCTCGTCATAACTGAAATACTGGCCCACGCCCAGCCGGTGAGCCATCGCCCAGATGCGGTCGCACAACTGGGGAGCATAGCGCAGGGAGAAGCCCTCCTTGCAGAAGTGCGTCCCGCTGCCGCCCACCATGTCGAGCAGAATGGCACAGTTGGCCGTGTAGCCCTCCACATGATGATGCTCGGCCCAATACTGCGAACCGAGACACCAAGTGCTCTCGCTGTTGGCGTCGTCCTTCGCCCAGTCGGGCGTGCCGCAGTCCTCGGCATCGAAGCAAATCAGATCGACACCCACCTGCGGCGCCTCCTTCTGCATCATGCGGGCCAGTTCGAGCAGCACAGCCACGCCGCTCGCCCCGTCGTTCGCCCCGTCGATGGCCGTCTTGTGCATCTGCTCGTCGGGGTCATGGTCGGCCCACGGACGGCTGTCCCAATGGGCGCAGACGATGATGCGGTCGGGCAGGTCGGGCTGGTACGAAGCCACGATGTTCATGCCGCTGACCTTCGTGCCGTCGTACAGCGTGAAGGTGGCCTTCTGCTCCGTCACCACGGCACCCAGGCGGGTGAACTCGGACGAGAGCCATGCGCCACACTCGGCATGAGCCTCCGAACCCGTCACACGCGGTCCGTAGGCACACTGCCGCTCGACATAGGCGAAGGCCGTGTCGGCCTCAAACGCAGGAGCCACCGCGGTGTACTCCTCGGGCACAGGCACCGGCTTCTTGCATCCGTCGCACGATGCCAGCCCTGCTGCCATGCTGCACAACAGCAGCACGGCGTGTATGTTGCTTTTCAGTTTCATCGGTCGTTGCGTTTGTCACGTTTCTTAAATCCATCGCGGCGGTCACGTCGGTCGTCGCGGCGCCGTCCGCGGTCCTCGTGTCCGCGGTCCTCACTGCGGCGGAAGGGGCGGCCCTCACTGTCGAAACCCCACTGGCGCTTCGGACGCTCGCGGCGTTCACCGCTGTCCTCGCGCTTCTCCCGCTTGTGCAGCGGATTGTGGAAGCGCAGGTCGCGCTCGTCTTCAGGCCGATAACCCTTGTCGCGGTCACCCCACTTGAAGTTGCGGCGGTTCAGTTCGAACGGTTCATCACCCTCAAACAGCGGCTTGAACTCCGGGCGCGCCTCGCCACGGCGGTCGCGGCGGTCGTCGTCTCTGCCACGCCGCTCGCGGCTCCACTCTCCTTTCGGACGGTCGGGGCGTGAGCGGAAATAGTGCTCATCGTCGCGGCTGCCCTCGCGGCGCCAACTGCGTCCGTCGAAGTCTTCGTCGCCGTTGCGGCGGTGAGGCTTGAAGTGGAGGTTTCGTTCGCGATCCTCGTCGGTCTTGAGTTCCAGTCCTTCTTCGCGGCGTTCACTGAGGCGGCCGCTGAACACTTGGTAGCGGTGGAGTTCGCAGGGCAGTGCGCCGTTGTAGAGTGCTATCTTGGTGGAGGGGCGGAAGCCTATCTTGGTGAAACATTCTTCGTGGGAGGAGAGGATCCAGGCATCGTTGCCGATGAAGTGCTGCTTCAGCCGGCTGCCGATGGTGGCGTAGAGGTCGAGGATGTCGTCGGTGGTGATGCGTTCGCCGTAGGGCGGATTGGTGACCATGACGGCGCGTCGCTCGTTTTCCCACGTGAAGTCGTAGAAGTCCTGCTGCTGCACTTCGACGATTTTGCTGACGCCTGCCGAGCGGACGTTGTCTTGGGCGATGGCGACGGCCTGGCGGTTGATGTCGTAGCCGTAGATTTTGTAGAGGAATTCGCGTTCTGCGCTGTCGTCGTTGTAGATCTTCTCCAGGAGTGCTTCGTCGAAGTCTTTCCAGCGCTCGAAACCGAACTCTTCGCGGAAGACGCCTGGGTAGATGTTCTGGGCGATGAGGGCTGCCTCGATGAGGATGGTGCCGCTGCCGCAGAAGGGGTCAATGAAGTCGCACTGGCCGTCCCACCCTGTCATCATGACGATGGCTGCGGCGAGGACTTCGTTGAGGGGCGCTGCGACGGTGCCGGTGCGGTAGCCGCGCTTGTGGAGGCTTTCGCCGCTGGAGTCGAGGGAGATGGTCACGCGGTCTTCGGCGATGTGGACGTTGATGCGGATGTCGGGATTGGAGATGCTGACGTTGGGGCGTTCGCCGCACTGGTCGCGGAAGTAGTCGGCGATGGCGTCCTTGACGCGGTAGGCGACGAACTTCGAGTGGCGGAAGTTTTCGCTGAAGACGACGGAGTCGATGAGCAGGGTCTGCTTGACGTCCATGTAGTCTGCCCACGGCATCTGCTTGACTTTCTCATAGACCTGGTCGGCGTCGTCGGCGCGGAACTCCGCTATCGGCTTGAGCACGCGGACGGCGGTGCGCAGGCAGAAGTTGGCGCGGTAGAGCATTTCCTGGTCGCCTGTGAAGGAGACCATGCGGTTGCCCACTTCGATGTTGTCGGCACCGAGTGCCGTGACTTCCTTCGCCAGCACTTCTTCGAGTCCCTGAAAGGTTTTTGCAATGATTTTAAAAGGAGCCTCCCCCCGTCCCCCTCCGATAGAGGGGGAGTCAGACATTACGGAAGGCTTTGTTGTTGTTCCTGTATTCATGAATTGAATAGGGTTATTTTTTGTTGTATTTATTATCTGATGCTGGTGTTTTGGGATTCTCCCCCTATCGGGGGGAGTTAGAGGGGGGCCCTTGTACGACGCGGCATCCTGCGGGCACGTCGTGTGTCACCCAGATGTTGCCGCCGATTTGTGCGCCGTGCCCGATGGTGATGCGGCCGAGGATGGTGGCGTTGGAATAGACAATGACGTCGTCCTCGAGGATGGGGTGACGGGGAATGCCCTTGATGGGGTTGCCCTGCTCGTCGAGGGGGAAGGAGCGTGCGCCGAGGGTGACACCCTGGTAGAGTTTGACGTGGCGCCCGATGATGCACGTCTCGCCGATGACGACGCCGGTGCCGTGGTCGATGGTGAACGACTCGCCTATCTGGGCTCCGGGGTGTATGTCGATGCCCGTTTCGGAGTGCGCCATCTCGGTGAGCATACGGGGGATGAGGGGCACGCCGAGCAGGAGCAGTTCGTGGGCCATGCGGTAGTTGGTCAGCGCCTTGATGACGGGGTAGCACGAAATGATCTCGCCATGATTTTTGGCCGCAGGGTCGCCTTCGTAGGCCGCGACGACGTCGGTGGTGAGCACGCGGCGCAGTTCGGGCAGACGGGCGACGAACTTGGCCGTAATCTCGCCTGCCCGCTTATGGGCATCGGGACATTTATTGCAATCATACTGCAGGGCGATGCCAACCTGCTCGTTCAGCAGGCGGGCCATGCGGTCCACCCGTACACCTATATAATATTTAAGGGTGTCGCCATAGACAGGCGTCTCGCCGTAGTGGTAGGGGAACATCACGTCGCGCATGATGTCGGTGATTTCGGCCAGCGTGCGTTCGCTGGGCATACGGAACACCTGCGTGTCGCGGTCGAAGAGTGTCTGCAGCGATTCGATGCAGGAGAGGCTTTCGACGGCCTCGGTCAGCACCTTGTGCCGCTGGTCGTTGAGGTCTGTCATTTTATCCATTGTCGTTTGTCTGAAATTTCACTGGGGTGGTACGTTTGTTTCACTGTGCCGGTACACTTGTTTCACTGCGCTGGTACAACTGTACCACTGCGGTGGTCCTGTTTTTGGTACGGCGGAGGCGCTGTGACACAGTCAGTTGGCGTATTTGTCAATCAGTTCCTGCGCCGACTCGTCGCCCAGGGCCACGGCCTTCTCCAGATTCTTGCGTCCGCCGGCCTTGTCGCCCTTCAGGATGAGGGCATAGCCCAAGATGCGGTAGGCATCACTGAGGTCGGGGTCGATGCGCAGGGCCAGCATCGCGTTTTCGATGCAGGAGTTCAGTTCGTTGACACGAAGCAGCAGCGCACTCTTCTCCACGTAGTAGAGCGCCTCGCGGGGGGCCCGTTCGATGGCCAGGTCGAGGTCGTCGAGCGCCTGCTGGTACATGCGTCCCTGCACCTCGAGTTGCGAGCGCTCGTAGTAGAAGACGGCGCTCACCTTGTTGTTCTTCAAGTAGCAATACTGGTTGTAGTCGAGCACCGCCTCGCGGTAACGTCCCTGCAGGGCCTTCAACTGTCCGCGGCGCATGATGTAGGTGGCGGCCTCCTCGGGGATCGGTTCGGGAAACATCGCCACGGCAGAGTCGAGCAGGGCGATGAGCACGCTGGCGCTGTCGCCGCGCTGCTGACGCGCCATTGCCTCGGCATAGAGCAGAGCCGGCGAGCGGTAAGGTCCGCTGGCCAGTTGTTCGTAGAGAGCCACGGCCGCCTCTGTGTCGGGCTTGGCCATCAGGATTTGAGCCTTCTGCAACTGATAGCCGTAGCGTGTCTGCCCGACGGCACGGCGCAGAGAGTCGGTCGCCGCAGCCGCCATCTGGCGGTCGTTCTCGGCCAGCGCCTTCTCAATGTGCTCGAGCGCAAGGTCGTAGGTCCAGGGCTCGTAGGCGACGTCGTGCTGGTAGGTGAGTTTCGAGAAAATCGCATTGGCCACGTTGGCCTCGGCCTGCCCCTTGTCGGCAGCCAGGCGCAGGTAGGTCTGCAGGTCGCGGTCGGCCTCGCCGAAGCGCTGGAGGTCCATGAGCGGAGTGGCCCGCCGCAGGTAGCCCTCGGCACAGTCGGGCCAGGTCGAGACAAACAGGTCGAGCAGGTCGATGTAGGTGTCGTTGTCAGCCGAGCGCGACTGGAAATAGAGATAGACGAGCGCCTCCTCCTGTGCCGACGGCAGCCCCTTGCGCAGGTGGATGTTCTGCAGCGCGACGGCGTCCGTCCGCTTGGGCAGCGCCTCCACCTCGATGGCGGTAGCGTGGCGGCTGTCGGTGGCATAACTCTTGCCGGCGATGGGCGACTGCACGATGCCCACGAAGTCGCCCTCTACGGTGAAGAGCATCGCACCAGTGAATTTGTCGGGGAAAGCCGTCGAGAGGGTGAGGTAGGCAAAGCCGTCTTCCACGACGTCCTTTTTCTCAATCACCGCCTGCGGACAACTGACGGGCGCGCTCTTCCCGTAGGTCAGCGCCAGGACGCTGCGCCCCTGTGCCGCTGCCGACGATGTGGCGGCCGAGAGGGTGCTGACCTTTTTGGCGCCCGACACACGGAAACGGACGACGCCATACGTGTCGTCGGCACCCAGGATGCGCTCCACCTCGTAGCGGTGTCCGTCCTGATCGACGACGGCCCCGCTGTAGGCATCGCGCCACACGCTGTAGTCGCTCACGCCGACACCGTCGGGCGTGATGAAGGCTCCCGTTCCGCTGTGCAGCAGTTCGTTGTTGCGGTCGTAGGTGAGCACCGAGACAATGGCCTTGCACGCCTTCGCCGTCCATTTAGGAGCAGGCTGCTCGGGCTGGGCGAGAACCTCCCCCCATCCCCCTCCCAGTGAGGGGGTGAAAAGCAGGACGAACCCTATAAACAAATTCTGTATGATAGATTTTTTCATAATGTGTTCTGAGTTGGAACATCCGCTTCCTGGGCGGAGGAAGGGGAAAGGCTTTTAAGTAATTCCTTAGCGTTTTCCATCGCGGCGTCGGTCACGGTCGAGCCGCTGAGCATGTGTGCCAGTTCGGTGATTCTCTCCTGTGGATTGAGCAGTGAGATGTGGGTGGTGGTGCGGTCGTCGGTGTCGTCTTTGAAGACGCGGTAGTGACGGGTGCCGAGTGCGGCGATTTGGGGCAGGTGGGTGATGCTGATGACTTGGCGTCCGCCTGCGCCCATTTGCTGCATGATGTGTGCCATGCGTTCGGCGATGCTGCCGCTGACGCCGGTGTCGATTTCGTCGAAGATGATGGTGGGGAGTTGTACGGCCGACGCGATGAGGGCTTTGAGGGAGAGCATGACGCGGGCGATTTCGCCGCCGGAGGCGATGTCGGCGACGTCGCGGAGGGGCGTGTTCTTGTTGGCGCTGAAGAGGAACGAGACGTGGTCGATGCCGCTTTCGCTGAGGTGGTCGGCGCTGCTGTCGATGGCGACGCAGAACTGGACGTGGGGCATTCCGAGGGGTTGCAGGCTTTGCTGCATCCGGCTTTCGACGTCGGCACTGGCTTTCCGACGGGCTTCCGAAATGGCTTTTCCGGCGGAGAGGGTTTCTTTTTCAAGGCGTTCGCACTCGCGCTGCAGTTGTTGCACACGTTCGTCACCGCCGTCGAGCTGGGCGAGTCGCTGTGCGAGGTTGTCGCGCAGCCGGATGAGTTGGCCGACGGTTTCGACGTGGTGTTTCTTTTCGAGGGTGTAGATGAGGCCGAGTCGTTCCTGCACTTGTCCGAGGCGCTGTGGGTTGTACTCCACATGGTCGGCTTGGCTTTCGAGTTCGGCGGCGATGTCTTTGAGTTCGATGTAGGTGGAGTCCAGACGTTCGGCCAGTTCACCGGCCTGTGGATAGCGGTCGGCTATGTTGCGTAGCGAAGCGAGCGCCGTGCGTAGCCGTTGCAGGACGTCCTGTCCGTCGCTGTCGAGGGCCGACGAGTCGATGGCTTGCTGGGCGGTGCCGAGGGCCATGCGGATGTCCTCGGCATGTTCGAGTGTGTTGGCTTCCTGCTCGAGTTGGTCCTGCTCGTCTTCGAGGAGTTGTGCGTCGTCGAGTTGCTGGTGCTGGAATCGCAGGTAGTCTTCGTCGTCGCGGCTGCGCTGCTGTGCGTCGATGGCTTCGGCCAGGAGCCGACGTGTGTGGCTGAGTGTGTGGTAGAGTTGGCGGAAGGCAGCGAGTCGTTCGGCGTTCTGGCCCAGTATGTCGAGGACGCTGAGTTGGAAGTCCTGGCGTCCGAGCAGCAGGTTCTGGTGCTGGGAGTGGATGTCGACGAGGCTGTCGGCAAGTTGTCGGAGCAGGTTGAGTTGGACCGGTGTGTCGTTGATGAAGGCACGGCTCTTGCCGGCGGCGGTGAGTTCGCGGCGGACGATGCAGTGGTGTCCGTCGAAGTCGAGGTCGTTCTGCTGGAAAAAGTCTTGGAGTGTGTCGTCGTGTATGTCGAACTCGGCTTCGACGATGCAGCGTGTGGCCCCAGCCTGGATGGCTCGGGTGTCGGCCCTCTGTCCGCGCAGCAGTCCCAGTGCGCCGAGGATAATGGATTTTCCCGCACCCGTCTCGCCGGTGATGACGGAGAAGCCGTCGGAGAACTCGATGTCCAGGCGGTCGATGAGTGCGTAGTGTTCAATGTGTAGCGAATGTATCATTGCCGACAAAATGCTCTGCAAAGTTACGATAAAAAAACAACATTCACGCCTTTCTCCATTATAAAAAATGTGAAACCTTGTACGAAGTACAAAAAACGGCCGCATTTTGCGCGTTCTTCGGGGCGTTG
>ONXQ01000048.1:9802-22835 GCA_900321835.1 uncultured Prevotellaceae bacterium | reverse complement strand
CAGTCGCAGGGCCAGGCACCCACGACGCTCTACGTGCCGCGTGGCAGTGCTGAGGCCTATCGTGCCAATCAGTATTACAACCAGATGACGATTGTCGAGGAGGATTATACGTTCGACGCCCTCGACGACGCTGAATGGGCGGTGCTCCGTCAGATTCCTGCCGAAACCGACGGACCGAACTGGAAGCGGCAGTGGAACCTGAGCGAGTCGAAGACGGAGAGCAGCGTTCCCTACGGCGTGACGGTGAGCGACGGCCACGTCACGAGTCTCTCGCTGTCGGGGAACCAACTCTGTGGCACGCTGCCCGTCGCAGTCTTCTCGTTGCCGAAGTTGCGCAGTCTCACCCTCGACGGCAACCAACTCACGGGCAACCTCACCACGCTCGCTGCGTCCGTTGCCCAGAACGACAGCCTGCGACTGCTCGACTTGTCGGACAACCAACTCACAGGCAATCTCACGCCTCTGGCAGAGCGTTTCCCCAACCTCACCGACCTGCGCGTGAAGAACAACCGCATCCGCGACATTTCGCCCGTACTGTCCGACCACATCACAAACCTTGAATACACGGGTCAGGACCTCACTGACATCACTTTCACTTGGCCCGACCTGCTGAATCATGCAGCCCTGCCCAGCCTCATGCGCTACAACCACGTGAAGAACGGCACGTCCAACTACAGCAATTCGTGCAGTCTCTACCTGCGCGACACAAAAGTGGAGTCGCAGCGCACGTGGGGTATATCCTATTCCTGGTATCTGACCAACGACAATTACTATCCTACTTATTATAATTATTATGACAAAAACGGCTGGTACACCCTGCCTGCCGGCACAGAAGTCTATGCCTCGAACAGCGGCAACATCATCCGTGTGAAGATGGACTTCGACGCGGGCGACGTCAACTTCGACAACCGGCTCAAGGTGGACGACCTGCAGACACTGCTCAACTATGCGCTGAGCGAAACCTACTGGGAACGCAAATATCCCTTCAACTTCACAGCCGCCAACCTCATCGACGACGACAACGTCATCAATGTGCAGGACGTCGTGGCCGAGGTCAACCTCCTGCTCGATGCCGACATCACTCCGACCTTCAGCGTGAAGGGTAGGAACATGCCCGATCGTAAGCCTACCCCTGACCCCTCCTTGAAGGGAGGAGAAATTTTGGACGAATCCGAAGAGGCTGTGGCATGGTTGGAAATCACCGACGGCCAACTCATCCTCACGACCGTGCAGCCTCTGTCCGCCTTCGAGTTTGTGCTGAGCGACGGCCGTGTCGAATGGACCGACGCGCTGCAGTGGTTCACGAAGGCCGAACGGCAGCAGGCCGATGGACGTCGCGTGCTGTTCTACTCGCTCTTCGGCGACGAACTGCCGGCGGGTCGTCATGTGCTGGCCACGCTCGATGCCGACGTGATCGATGCGGCCTTCAGCGACCTCGATGCCCGACTGGTACCGATGGCCATCGGCAACGGCGATGCCACTGGCATTGAGGAGATGAAAAACGAATCATTAAAAATGAATCATAGCGATGCCATCTACGACCTGCAAGGCCGCCGCGTTGCAGTGCCTGCACAGGGACTCTACATCGTGAATGGAGAGAAAGTGAAGATGAAGTAAAGTTCCAAGTGCTTAAAAGTAAAGTTGCAAGTGCTTAAAAGTATCAATCAAACGCACACTATATGAAAACCAATCGCATTTCAATCGTTCTCATGCTGCTGATGCTTGTGGCGTCGCCTGCAGTGGCGCAGGATGTCAACCGCCTCTACGTGGGCGACGTGTCGGCCATGATGAGCACGTCGGTCGATGTGCCGGTCTATCTGGAGAACAGCAACCCCAACATCGTGGCCGTGCAGATGGACATCACCGTGCCCGACGGTGTGACGCTGGAGACCAGTGCCTCGTATCTTAAAACCGAGCCCACACGTGTGGCGGACCATCGTGTCAAGGGCATCCGCAACAGCAACACCCAGACGTGGCGCTACATCCTGCTTTCGCCCACCAACCAGCCGCTGCGAGCCAACCGCGGACAGATTTTCTCCATTCGTGCCAAAATCAGCGGTACGGCTCCGATGGAGGAGGGTGGCACCTATCCCCTGACGGTGCAGAACGTGGTGCTGAGCGACTCGCTCGGTCAGAACGTGATGACGGGCTTCGACGACGGAAGCCTGACCCTCTCGGCCAACCCCGACTTCACCGTCACGAACGTGCGTCTCACGTCGAACGCGACGGTCAATCCCAGCGACGACATCACGCTGGCATGGACCGTGAACAACATTGGCAGCATCGCCAGTCAGGGCGGATGGAAGGAGCAGTTGACCCTCGTCTCGACCTCGACGGGCGAAACCTGTTCGCTCAGCGCACAGCACTACGACGAGCCCCTCGCCGCGGGAGCCTCCGTGGAGCGCACGGCCACAGTCGCCATTCCGCGCATTGTCGGGCTTGACGGCTCGTTCAAAGTGCAGGTGAAACTGGTGCCCAACAGCGACAGCGGCGAACGTGCCGAATATCAGCAGAACAACACGACGCAGAGCAGTTCGAGTTACACGATGAAGAAGTTGCTCTACCTGACGATGCCGACCTACAAGTTGACGGAGTACGACACCGACTACAACCACGGCTGCTATCTCGAACGCAGCGGCAGTCGCAAGGCGGCGATGACCTTCAGCCTCAACCGCACGAAAGGAAGCGACCGCGTCAGTGTGCCTGCCTCCGTCACCCTCAATAAGAACAATTCGACGGCCTATTTCTCGATGACCGTCCACGGCAACGACGTGGTGGACGACCCTGCCGACACGCTCTTTGTGTTCCAGGTGGCAGCGCAGAACGGCTATTCGCTCGTTGAACGCAGCGTGCAGATGTTCGACGACGAACACCCTGTGCTGACCCTCACTCCCTCGGTCGACGAACTGACCGAAGGCGAGACCCTCACGCTCACGCTGGGCATCAGCCCCGTGCAGACCGACCTGAAGGTCAACCTCGTCTGCTCGCGTCCGTCACGTTTCAACATGCCCTCCAGTGTGGTCATTCCCGCAGGGCAGAGCGAAGTGGCCGTGACGCTGATCGCCATCGACGACGATGAGGTGCAGGACGAGATGTACGTTGATTTCAAAGCCGTGGCCGACCGCTATGAGACGGCCAAGACCACCGTGCTGCTGAAGGACAATGATATGCCCGACCTTGTGCTCACACTGGCTCCCACGACGGTGGGCGAGGGTGCAGGTCCGACGGCGATGGTGGGACGACTCACCCGCACCGTCAACACCCATACGAAACTGACCATCCGGCTCGAGGCTTCGACGTCCGACCTCTATCTGCCGACACGCACCATCACCATGCCGCGCGGCGTGACCGAGGCACAGTTCTCGGTCGGTGTGGTTGACGACGCAGAGAAGCAGGGCGACCGCGACGTGGTGCTGACAGCCGCCGTCTATATTGCTTCGTGCTCCTGCCAGGCCCTCGGCACCAATGGCGGTGTGGCTTCGCAGACCGTCCGCATCCTCGACGACGACGGTGCCGCCCTCACCCTGTCGGCCCGCAGCAGCAATATGCTCGAAGGCTCGACAGGCAATGTCTTCACCCTCAGCCGCAACGACGACCCGTCTTCAGCCCTGACCGTCAGCCTCAGTGCCGACCACGAAGACCTCCTGATGCCGGCCGCCGTGACCATTCCCGCAGGGCAGAAGAGCACGACCTTCGAGGTGGAACTGCGCCGCAACGACACCTCAGGTGACAGCCGTGTGATGACGTTCACCGCGTCGGCCGAAGGCTATGCCTCGGGTACCTGTTGGGTGCAATCGACCGACCAGACACTGCCCGACGCCGTCGTGACCGACTTCGGTCTGGGCGACGAGACGCTGGTGGCTGGACGTGAGGCAACGGTTCGTGTGACCGTGGGCAACGAAGGTTATGCCCCACTGCCTCTGCGCACGCCGGTGATGATTGTCACGTCGAAAGGCGAGACCATCGCAACGCTTTATACACAGACAGTCATCGCTGCCGGAGCCGAAGCGGAGACCCTCACGTCGGCCGTCACGCTGCCTGCCAAGTCGGGCAACTATACGCTCTACGCCATTGTCAACCGTGAGCAGACACTGACCGAACTGAACACTGCAAACAACAGTAGCGCACCAGTCAGTGCAGTGGTACAACCGCTGTTCAGTGCCACCGTGACGACGGCGAAGAACACCTACAACAGTGGCGAAACAGTGGAAATCAGCGGACAAGTCACAGGACTTGAAAGCCGCAACCGCGAGGTGGAAGTGTATGCCCTCTACGGCGGTGCCCGCAGCACAGTGGCTGCCATGACCGACGCAGGCGGTGCCTTCACAGCGGTGTGGCCCATCGAGGGCAACCTGGCAGGCAAGGTGGCACTGGGCGTCTGTGTGCCGGGTGAAGAAGTGACCACCGCCATGACGACCATCGAGGTGCGTGGAATGCGCCGCAGCGATACGAAGTTCTCAACCCATGAGTTGGAGGCAGGCACAACCATCGACGGCTTCATCGACCTCTACAACCACGGCAACCTGCCGCTGACGAACATCACCGCCACGGCCGAAACGGTGCCCGACAATGTCGGCATCACGTTCGAGACCATTCCGTCGCTCGCTCCCGGCAGTCAGGAACGCCTCATCTACCACCTCAGCGGCACGGCTGCTTCGCCGTCGCTGAAGGAGTGGCAGACAATGACGGTTCATCTTGTCTCGAACGAAGGAACACGTCTCGACCAGACGCTCTACTTCGTCATCTATCCAAGCAAGGCAGTGCTGAAGAGCGACGTCAGCAGCATCCGCACGACGATGACGAAGGGCACCACACGCACGTATCCCGTCACTATCCACAACGAAGGCCGCAAGGAAACAGGCGAAATTGAGGTTGACCTGGGCGATGTGCCCTATCTCTCCCTTGCCACTCCCGCCCGCATGGCTTCGCTCCAGCAAGGCGAACAGGCAACGATTGTGCTGCAACTGGCGCCGACAGCCGACATGGAACTGATGTCGGTGGTGTCGGGCAATATCTACGTAGGTTGTCAGAACGGCAGCGGCCTGAACATCGGTTACCGTCTGGAGACGGTGTCTGACGAACGCGGCGGACTTGTGATTGACGTGTGGGACGAATTTACCTATAACACCGAGGAGGCTCCCCACGTGGAAGGAGCGACGGTGACGCTTCAGCACCCCGTCACGATGCAGTTGATGCACCAGTGCGTCACGGGCAGCGACGGTTTGGCCACGTTCGAAGACTTGGCCGAAGGAACCTATCTGCTCACAGTGACCCATCCGAAACACACGAGCACGACGCAGAGCGTCATCGTGAGTCCGGGCATGACGCAGACCCAGCGTGTCTTCATCGAATACAACGCCATCAGCGTGTCGATGACGTATGAAAAGACGGAGGTGGAGGACGAGTACGACATCGTCACGACGGTGACCTACGAGACCCATGTGCCCAAACCTGTGGTGAAGATCGACGCTCCGAAAAAGATTATCATGGCGGAGCAGCAGATGCCCTACACCTTCTATGTCTATCTGACCAACGTCGGACTGGTGAAGGCGCCGGGCGCTACGTTCCGTATGCCTGAACAGAACAACGGCTACGACTTTACGCCGCTTGTCAGCGGTCCGTGGGACATCCTGCCGCAGCAGACCATCACAATTCCTGTGCAGGTGACACGCAGTGCCACCGGCGGAGACGTGAAGGGACGGCACAAGGCCGCGCTGAGTGCGGAAGAGTGCGGACAGGAGATGATTGCAGGCTGGTTTGATGTCTGCAAGGCAATGAATGCAGGCACGTTCAATGTCGAAGACTATGTGATGCACCAGATGCAGGTGGCTGAAGCCTGTGCTGCTGGAGCCGCTGGAGCCGGCAGTGGCGGTGGCGACGGTGACGGAGGCGTCGGTGTGCCGAGTTGGATGCAGTGGATTGGTGACCATTTCCCCAACTTCACCAATCCCACGTTCACTCGTCCGGGCATTCTGCCTGCAGGCTGCGACCCGTGGCTGACGGAACACGGTCAGGACATGGTGGATGACTTGCAGAAACTTGGAGGCATGGGCGGCGGCTTAGTGAAAGGCTGCGCGTCGGCTGCTGCCGATGCGGCGAAGGATAAGTCCGGCATACCAAGCATTGGCATCTCGGGCAAGCATACGGGCAAAGTACCTGCTTATGAAGGCAGCGGCGCAAAGCAACGCAAAGTGAGCGGCCGTGTAGAGTGGGACGAAGACATGTCGGAAGAAGAGTTCCGCACGTCTTGGCTCGGCTGGGTGACGGGCATGAAGGAGTTCTACACTGAGGAAATGGCTCAGATGGGCTACTTCGCCGACCTTCCTGTGCTGGCGCTGCCAGGCAACAACGTCCCTTCGGCCTTTACTGATGACATCACTGACAAGAGCGCTTGGGAGGCTTCGCCGTCGTGGTGGAAAGCCTACGTGCAGAAGGAGGTGCTGGCCGGCTATGGGGCTTACCACAACATGCTGTACGGCTATGCTGTGTTGGGCGACGTGCTCATCGATGTGGACGACTACACGGAACTGCTGCCGCTGGTCAACGCTGCAAGAATGAACACTGAACACTTCATGAACAATGAGGATTGGGCAGGCCTGAAACCTGAATGGCTGACCGACGCTGAGTTTGAGGCGCTGGTGGCACGTCTGACCGACGCAGCCTTCGACTTCGACTTCCTGGACCAGTGCGAAGAGCGAGTACGTGCAGCCGAGATGCAGGCGCAGCGTATGGGATACGAATCGACGCAGGCGATGTTGCAGCAGGAGGGCGAGAAAGTGCTCGAACTGCTCATGTCGGACCGTAGCAATGTGTGCTCGAAGGTGCGCTTCGAAATCAACCAGTCGATGACGATGACCCGTGAGGCTGTTCGCGGAACGCTGACGGTGGAGAACGGCAGCAGCGACACGCCGATGCGAGACGTGCGGCTGAACCTCGTCGTGACCGACCCCGACGGCAACATCGCCACACTGCGCGTCATGGAGATTCACACCGAGAGCCTCGAGGGTTTCGGCGGTGAAATGGACTACGAAAGTGGATGGACGCTGGCTGAGAGCAGTACGGGTGTTGCCAAGATTATCTTCATCCCGACGAAGTATGCAGCACCCACCGAACCGTTGCTCTATACCTTCAGCGGCAGCATCTCGTACGTTGATCCCTTCACAGGACTTGAACTGACGCGCGAACTGGAACCGGAGCGTCTGACCATCAATCCGTCGCCCGAACTCGATCTGACCTACTTCATGCAGCGTGACATCCTGGGCGATGACCCGCTCACACAGGATGTGGTCGAGCCCATTGTGCCGTCGCAGTTCTCGCTGCTCATCAACAACAAGGGCTACGGCGACGCGACGAAGGTGAAGATGCTGACATGTCAGCCCGAAATCGTGGAGAACGAGAAGGGCCTGCTTGTCAACTTTGAAATACTGTCGTCTCAACTTAACGGCGGCGACAAGACGCTGGCGATGGGCAGCAGTGTCGTGACCGACTTCGGAACGATTGCTGCCAAGAGTCAGACGTATGCCCAGTGGTGGCTGACTTCGACACTGACGGGACACTTCCTCGACTACGACGTGCGTGCCACTCATGTGACGTCGTACGACAATCCTGACCTCTCGCTCCTTGACCAGGTCAGCATCCACGAACTCATCCACCAAATCTCCATCCCTGATTCCTACGTCTCCACACCGCTGAAGCCGTCCGACCCGCCGCTCATTGGCTTCATGGCCAACGACGAGGAGGACACCTACGACGAGGCCGACATGCTCTATCTGAGCAACGCCACCACGTCGCGTATCTACCCCATGACCACGGCCCGCGTGACGAAGGTGAACGATACGGAATACACCCTCAGCGTTCTGCCGTCGGCACAGGGCTGGAACTACGGCCACGTGCCCGACCCGACCGGCGGACGTCGCAGCCTGAAGCGCATTGTGAAGCAGCAGGGCGCACTCGACCTTCCGCTTGAGAATTTCTGGCAGACCGACCGCACGCTCATCGACATGAACGAGCCAGTCTATGAAAACCTGCTCCACTTTGCCGACTCGATGGCCCTCAGCGGAGAGACCTACACGCTCACCTTCGAGGAGCGCCCATCCGTGGTGCTGGCTGTGCAGCAGTTGTCAGGCATTCCTGCCCGCGACAGTTACACCCGCACACAGGTCGATACCGTTGTCGTGACGTTCAACAAACCCATCCGTCCTGAAACCTTCACCACCGACGACCTCACCGTGATGCATCAGGGCGAGTGGCTGCCGCTCGACGAGGTCGGCATCCTTCCCGTCAACGACCGCACCTACAAGATTGGCCTGACCGCACTCACGGCGCTCGACGGCTACTACAGCCTGACCGTGCAGACGGCCGGCATCGAGGACACGGACGGTTTCCAGGGCGAAGTCGGGAAGATGAGCAGTTGGATTCAGGTACACGACGGCAAGGCACGCCTCACTCTGCTGTGCCAGCCGGAAGGCGCCGGTGTGCTCACTCCCGGAACGAGCGACCAGGACTACTTCGGCACAGTCACCGTCGGAGCCACGGCCAGCGAGGGCTACACCTTCGACCACTGGCAGCAGGGCGACGACATCGTCAGCACTACGCCGTCCTTCGACTTCGCGCAGACAGGGCCCCAGACGCTCACGGCTGTCTTCATGCCCAAGTCCTACGAACTCACCGTCAACTACGAACCCAACTACGGACGCATCGCCGGAGCCGGCCCCGGACGCATCGACTACGGAACGACGCTCCGTCTCACGGCCACACCGCTGACTGGCTTCTACTTCGACGGATGGTACGACGGAACGACGCTGCTCAGCGCCGAACCTGCCTACGACTTCACGATGCGTGGCAATACCGTGCTGGAGGCACGTTTCCTGCAACTTCAGCCCCTCGACATCTTCTTCGACGAGGAAGCCGACAACACGGCCGAAGTGGCGAAACTCACCGACCTGCGCACCCGTCAACTCCAGTGGCGCACCAACCGTGTGCTGTCACCCTCGCAGTGGAACACCTTCTGTCCGCCCATCGACCTGAGCGAGCAGCAGATCAACAAGGTGTGGGGCTATTCGACCATGCTGCTCGAGTTCACCTCGGCCAGCGAAGGTACGCTCAACTTCACCTACGTCTATGAAATGAAGGCCGGCCGTGCCTACCTTGTCCGTCCCGAGCGCCGTGTGCTCGTGCCCGAGTTCAACTTCGGCGGCAATGCCGTCGTGGCTCCCGAACCCCTCGTCAGCGAGCACGGCGACTACCAGTTCGTCGGCATCTACTCACCCCGTCCGTGGAGCGACTACACGAGTGAACACTACTACGGAACGCAGTCGAACACGCTCATCGCCGCCAAGACCACCACGCCGGCCCTCAAGGGACTGCGTGCCTACTTCGTCCTGCCGGCCAGTGCAGCGGGAGTGAAACTCAACCTCGGCGGCATTGAGACAGCGGTCGAGGAGGTCATCGGTGAAACGACCGACCGCCGGCAGCCCATCTACACCCTGCAAGGCATCTGCGTCGGCACCGACTGGACTTCGCTTCCCTCGGGCATCTACATTGTCAACGGTCAAAAACGCATGAAACGATGAAGAACCGCAAGCACTACATCGCACCCCATCAGGAGGCCGACCCCGTCGGCCTCTGCGGGCCCCTGCTCGTCATTGCCCCCGTCAGCCACACCGACGAGCACATCGACGTGCCCGACGTGCCCATCGTCGATGAAGACCCCAACGCCGTCCCCCAGCGCGACAATCAGGACATCTGGGACAACGGCCTGTGGTGATTCGGCTTCATCCCTCCGCCTGGCACCCCGCAAGGCCCCGTGTGCCGTAGCGTCACAGAATTTGTGGCACAGTGCAGCAAAAAATGCACTGTGCCACAAATAATTTTCGTCCGCAGACGAAATTTTTTTCAACTGCGGACGAAATTTTTTTCGTCTGCGGACGAAATTCAGATGAACTGTGCCACAGATTTCACCAACCCGCACACTGTGCCCCATTTTTCCCCGTCCGGCAGCGCGATGAACAGCGTTTTTCACACTTTCACGAAAAGTGTGCAAAAAATATTTCCTTGAAAATCAGTATTTTCAAAGAAAAAGCAAAAAGAATGTGCAACTTTTCTTGCACCATTCGCAATTTTCTATTAACTTTGCACACGGAAATAGAACAACGCATACTATGGCAGTATCAAAAACACGGAACATGCTGGTCGATGTGGCCCGACAACTCTTCGCCAAGAACGGTTTCGAGAACACGACGATGAACGACATTGCGTTGGCCTCAGAACGAGGACGCCGTACACTCTACACCTATTTCAAGAGTAAGGAAGAGGTCTATTATGCCGTCATTCAGATAGAACTGGAACGCCTCTTTCAGCGCATGGAAGAAGTGGCCCGGAAAAACCTCACGCCCGAGGAGAAAATCGTGCAACTCATCATCGCCCACCTCAGTGTGGTCAAGGAAGCCGTGTTCCGCAACGGCAACCTGCGTGCCGAGTTCTTCCGCGAGATATGGAAAGTGGAAAGCGTGCGCCGCGACTTCGACCGCATGGAGATTTCGCTCTTCCGCCGCGTCCTCAACGAAGGCGTCGATAAGGGCGACTTCGAAGTGACCAACGTGCGTCTGACGGCCGAAATCATGCACTACTGCCTCAAAGGCTGCGAGGTGCCCTTCATCTTCGGACGCTACACAGCACGCGGCATCGACGAACTGCTCCCCGTCGTCCGCAACATGGTTCACCGCCATTTCAAGATTGAGCGATAAACAATTTTACATCTTAATCAATAAAGAACAACTATGGCATTATTACAAGGCAAGACAGCACTCATCACAGGTGCTGCACGCGGTATCGGAAAGGCTATCGCGCTCAAGTTCGCCGCCGAAGGAGCGAACATCGCATTCACTGACCTCGTGATCGACGAAAACGGACAGCAGACCGAAAAGGAAATTGCTGCACTCGGCGTCAAGGTGAAAGGTTATGCATCCAACGCAGCCGACTTCGCACAGACCGAAGAAGTGGTCAACCAGATCAAAGCCGACTTCGGCTCAATCGACATCCTCGTCAACAATGCCGGCATCACGAAGGACGGCCTCATGCTCCGCATGACCGAACAGCAGTGGGATGCCGTCATCGCCGTCAACCTCAAGTCAGCGTTCAACTTCATCCACGCCTGCACACCCATCATGATGCGCCAGCGTGGCGGCTCGATCATCAACATGTCGTCCGTCGTCGGCGTACACGGCAATGCCGGACAGTGCAACTACAGCGCATCGAAGGCCGGACTCATCGCCCTCGCCAAGTCCATCGCACAGGAAATGGGCGCCAAGGGCATCCGCGCCAACGCCATTGCACCGGGCTTCATCGAGACAGCCATGACCGCCGCCCTGCCCGAAGACATCCGCAAGGAATGGGTACAGAAGATTCCCCTCCGTCGCGGAGGTACGGTCGACGACATCGCCAACACCGCCCTCTACCTCGCCAGCGACCTCTCCTCGTATGTCAGCGGACAGGTCATCCAGGTCGATGGCGGCATGAACATGTAATGGACGTCCTCTACGAAGACAACCATCTCATCATCGTCAACAAGCGCGCTGGAGAAATCGTCCAGGGCGACAAGACCGGCGACGAGCCGCTGGTGGAGACGGTGAAACAATACATCAAGGAAGCGTGTGCCAAGCCCGGCAACGTCTTCCTCGGTGTGGTTCACAGGCTCGACCGCCCCGTTGCGGGCTGCGTCATTTTTGCCCGCACCAGCAAGGCCCTCAGCCGCCTGAACGACATGTTCCGGCGCGGTGACATTCACAAGACCTACTGGGCCATCGTCGAACGCAATCAATGCCCGCCGCAAGCAACGTTGGTGCATTGGCTCAAGCGCAATGAGCAGCAGAACAAGTCCTACGCTTACGACCGCGAGGTGCCCGACTCCAAACGCGCCGAACTCGATTACCGTGTGCTGGCCGAAGGCGACCGCTATCTCCTGCTCGAGGTCAACCTCAAGACCGGGCGCCATCACCAGATTCGCTGCCAACTCGCCAAAGTCGGCCTTCCCATCCGGGGCGACCTGAAGTACGGTGCACGACGTTCGAACCCCGACGGCAGCATCTCGCTCATGGCCCGCAGCATCGATTTCGAGCATCCTGTGACCCATCAGCCTGTGCATATCGAAGCCCCTTTGCCTGACGATGTGTTGTGGGATAAACTTTTTCAGTGTGTAAAATGAAAAAAATGCCTGTGATGCTTTGTCAATAAGCAGATTATCACTATCTTTGCACATACTTCATTTTATTAATCTTTAATTTTTTCATTATGGAACAGCAAAAAGTTGACATGTTCATTGCAACCAATGGACAGAACTATCCTGAAGAGCAACTGCCTTTCCTCCGCGAGAAACTGGCAGCAACTGACGACAGCAAGTGGGCGATGATTTCGACGCTGCAGCCCAAGAACCCCATAACCATGCTTATCATCTCCATCATCGCCGGCTCTCTCGGCATCGACCGCTTCATGCTCGGCGAAACTGGTCTTGGCGTTCTCAAACTCGTCACCGGCGGTGGCTGCGGTATCTGGAGCATCGTTGACTGGTTCCTGATTCAGAACAAGACGAAGGAGTTCAACTACAACAAACTGGTTGCTTATCTCGGATAAACGGTTTTACCTCATGCTGGCCACGCTCTTCACCCTCGGTGTCGGGTGGCTGGCAATGGGCTATATGTTTGAGGGGCAGCAGTCGCTGACTGTCTGCCCCTCAAAGTGGATTTACCACTGGCCGTGCCCCACGTGTGGCACGACCCGGGCTTTTCTGCTCCTCCTCCACGGTCACCCCGTTGAGGCTTTCTGGAAAAATCCGAACGTCGTTCCCGCTGTCCTGTTCATGGTTGGATTCCCCACGGTGGGAATCTACGATTTTTTCGCGGGAAAACACGTCGTTCGCGCTGTCTTCCAATGGATTGGGCGCCAACTGAAGCGCCGCTGGCTCCTGACTTTGGTCCTTGTGTGCGAAGGTCTCATTTGGGCACACAACATCTACATCGGCAACTGACCCGCATTGCGC
>ONXQ01000048.1:0-9785 GCA_900321835.1 uncultured Prevotellaceae bacterium | reverse complement strand
ATTTCGTCCGCAGACGATTTTTATTTCGACTGCGGACGAAATTCAGAGAATCTACGGACCGTGTCGGCAGGGTCAGCCGAACAGTTCGCGCAGCGCTTCCTCGACCTTGCGGACGGGGCGCACCTCGATGCTGAATGCTTTGAGGTCGAGGCCCTGCAGGTTGGCGTTGGGGATGATGATGCGCTGGAACCCGAGACGTTCGGCCTCGCTGATGCGTTGCAGAATGCGTGAGACAGGACGGATTTCGCCGCTCAGTCCGACTTCGCCGCAGAGGCAGGTGGTGCGTTCGACAGGCGTATCGACATTCGAGGAGAGCACCGCCGCGATGATGCTCAGGTCGATGGCCGGGTCGGTGACACGCAGACCGCCGGCAATGTTCAGATAGACATCCTTTTGCGCCAGTTTGAAGCCCACACGCTTTTCGAGCACAGCGAGCAGCATGTTCAGACGCCGCATGTCGAAACCCGTGGCCGAGCGTTGCGGTGTGCCGTAGGCAGCCGACGAGACAAGCGACTGTGTCTCGATGAGCAGCGGACGGACGCCCTCGATGGCGCAGGCAATGGCCACGCCGCTCAGACCCTCGCTCTCCTCAATGTCCGAAAGCAAGAGTTCGGACGGGTTGCTGACAGGCCGGAGCCCCGTCGATTGCATCTCGTAGATGGCCAGTTCGGCGGTCGAACCGAAGCGGTTCTTGATGGCGCGGACGATGCGGTACATATAGTGCTGGTCGCCTTCGAACTGCAACACCGTATCGACCATGTGCTCGAGGATTTTCGGGCCTGCGATGGCGCCGTCTTTGGTGATGTGGCCGATGATGATGACTGGGGTTCCGCTCTCTTTGGCAAACTTCAGCAGCATGGCGGCACACTCGCGGATTTGGCTGACCGAGCCGGGCGACGTCTCGACGTTCTCCGTCGCGATGGTTTGGATGGAGTCGATGACCACGAGGTCGGGTGCGACGCTCTCGATGTGCTTCATCACCGTCTCGATCATTGATTCGCAGGCCACCTGCACCTGCGACTGGCTGGTTTCGGCGATGCGGTCGGCCCGCAGTTTCAGTTGACGTGCGCTCTCCTCACCGCTCACGTACAGCACGCGCAGTTCCGGAAGCCGCAGCACGGTTTGCAGAATCAGTGTCGATTTGCCGATGCCCGGTTCTCCACCAAGAAGTGTGAGCGAACCAGGCACAAGTCCGCCGCCCAGCACGCGGTTCAGTTCGTCGTCGTGCAGGTTGATGCGCGGTTCGTCGCCCGTCTGGATTTGGGACATGGAGATGAGCCCTCCTCCATCTTCCGCTGACAGGGAGAGCGTCTTCGTCGTTACACTGGTCTTCGTTCCCAGTTTCACCTCCTTGAAGGTGTTCCATTCGCCGCACGCAGGACACTTCCCGATCCACTTCGGCGAATCGTATCCGCAACTGCTGCACACGTATGCTGTCTTTTGCTTTGCCATAAGGACCTAAAATTTATAATTACTCAGCGCATGGCGCTGAAAAATCTCAAAAAAATCTCTTCAAAAATCTCGATGATACTTAAGATGATAATCGGTGGCACGAATGACATTTCACATCATAAAACCAGCGTTCTGAATACACGCCGTCTGCCCCGAAATTAATAAGCATTCCAAAAGGAATATGTGTAAGCATTAAATAATGCTGAAGTTGTCTTCTCTCAATTTTCCCCACATATTCCAAAGCCTTTAATTCTATGATTATTTGTCTGTTTACTAACAAATCTATTCTATAGTTTTGCTCAAGTTTGACGCCTTTGAAGTACATTGGGACATATACTTGTTGCTCAACTTGATACCCCTTTTTTTGAAGTAAATATTTCATGGCGGCTTCATAGGCACTTTCCAATAAACCTTCATGAAATTCATTATAAACCTCGAAAGCAGCCCCAGTGATATCTTTCAGTATTAAAACATCGGGTTGATTGTCTTCCATATAGATGAGATTTATTAATGATTTTCTTGAGATTTTTTTGCCGCAGGCAAAGTTAGAACGGATACCCCACAGCGAAGTGGAGGCCGAGGCCGTCCCAGAATTTCGGGATGTTGTAGTAGCCGCGCCGTCCGGTGTCGTAGGGCGCATGGATGCCCACGCCCAGGTCGAGACGCAGAACGAGGAACTCGAGGTCGTAGCGCAGGCCGAAGCCGGTGCCGAGAGCAATGTCGTTGAGAAAACCGCTGCTGCCCAGTTTGCCGCCGGGATGAGCGTCGTCCTCCTTGAGGTTCCACACGTTGCCGGCATCGATGAAGAGGGCGCCGTTGAGGTTGCTGATGAGGTTGAAGCGGTACTCCACATTGGCCTCGAGTTTGAAGTCGCCTGCCTGGTCGAGGTAGGTGCCGCGGCCGGTGGTGTCGTAGTAACGGCCGGGGCCGATGGTACGTACGCCGAAGGCGCGGATGGAGTTGGCGCCGCCGACGTAGAACAGTTCGCTATAAGGTGCATAGCGGGTGTTTCCGTAGGTGAAGATAGCGCCGGCGAGCAGGTGGGTCACCAACTGGCTCTTGTCGGTGAGTTTGAAGGTGTTGGTGAGTTCGCCGCTGATTTTGACGAACTGCGAATAGGGTGTGCCCAGAAGTTTCTTCTCCTGCTCGTCGAAGCGTCCGCCGCTCATGGCGTTGATGGCACTGATGATGTTGCCGGACTCTTTCAGTGTGCCGACAAAGCGTGTTGTGAAACGCTTGTGGCCGTAAAGGTTGTCATCGAAGGTATAGACGTACTGCATGGCCGGTATGAACTGGTCGCGCAGCGAAGCGTAGAGGGCGGTGTTGCGGGCAGTGATGGAGTCGAAGCGGGCTGTGGTGGAGATGAGGCGGTTGTAGGTCAGGCTGAGGGGTGTGAACTGGTGGGACATGAAGCGCGACGAACGCCAGTTGTAGGTGGCCTCAAGTCCGAAGGACACGAGACGGTAGTAGCCGGCGCGCTTGAGGTTGTCGATGCTGGCCTTGAAGGTGGTCGAACTGGGGAACTTCGTGTTCATGTTCGACAGCCAGGGAAAGGCAATCCAGGGGTAGGTGAGCGAGGCGTCGATGCCTGCCTCCCACGAGTCGGGGCGTGTGCCGTCGGCGGCCATGCTGCGGTTGCCTGTCTGCCATTCGTAGGAGCCTTTGAGTCCGACGCTGAAGGTTTCGCCGTGGCCGAAGGCGTTGCGCTTCGAGAGTCGGAGTCCGGCTTTGGGGCCGACTTGGGCGTTCGACTTCTGGGTGATGCTGAAGTCGAATTCGAGGTCAATCAGTTTGTCCATCGTGGCGTTGAGGGTCACGTCGAGGGTGTCGCACGTGGCGGTGGTGTCGCGGGGCGTGAAGGTGAACTGCAACTGTGAGAACACCTGCATACCGCTCAGTCCGGTGATGGTGGCGTCTATTTTGCTTTGGTCGAAGAGTTCGTTGCGGCGGAAACGGAAGTTCTTGAAGAGCACGTTGGGGCGGATGGGCATTTTGTTGCCTTGCCAGGCGTAGCGCAGGGGTCCGCGCGAGATGCTGTCGTCGTAGTGGATGGTGAAGGCGCGTCGGGTCGAGTCGCGTCGGGTGGCGGCTGTGCTGCTGGCCGACGACGAGCGCATCTGCGTGTTCTTTCGGATGTAGGTGTGGATGTTGCCGATGTAGTATTGGCGGTTGGCACGCTCGGGGGTGTCGAGGTCGGGAGCGACGAGCAGTTTGACGCGCTGCGGAATCTGCATCGAGTCGGCGAAGTAGCGGATGTAGTCGGGGCGGTAGTAGTAGAAGCCGTTGTTGCGGAAGTCGCTGGTCAGACGGGTCTTTTCGCTCTGCAGTGTGGCCACGTTGAACTGGTCGTCCTGGTGGAGCAGGCGTTCGCCGAAGTTGGCCTGGACAATGCTGTCCTGCACGTCGCGGAAGGCATAGCGGATGCTGTCGTAGGTGTAGGGTTCGCCGAGGTGGATGTCGTAGCGGATTTTCTGCTTTTTCGGGTTGCGCTGGTTGACGAGTTCGTAGTTGACGTAGCCTCTGAAGTAGCCGTAGTTCTGGAGCAGGTTGGTGGCCACTTTGGTGTGGGTGGCCGGGTTGGCCATAGCGATGGTGCGGGGTGGGGTGGCGAATGTGTTCATCACCCATTTGCCCAGTGCCGTATGTTCCTTTCCGGCCATGCCGTTCCAGAGCCAGAGGCCGATGGGCAGCGGGGTACGTATGGACGAACTGCCCATGAAGGCGTTGTTGGGGGCGTAGGCCAGTGCGGCCTCCACTTCGGTCAGTGCCACGCTTTCGTCGTAGGTGCCCTTTGCATCGTGGATTTTGGTCTGCTTGATGCCGGTGTAGAGCACTTCGCCTTCAGGCAGGTTGCTGGTGGTCGAGCAGGCCGCAGTGAGCAACAGGGCCAGGCAACAGGGAATGAGCCTTGCTGCTGTGCGTGGTGCTGTGCCTATGTGTCTGATAATGAATGTTATATTCATGTGTGTGCAGTTTTCGTTCTGGGCTGTTGGTGAACGGGGCGTGATGGTTCGGTGAAAAACGGACTGTGGTTCGTCTGAATTTCGTCTGCGGACGAAATTTTTTTCGTCTGCGGACGAAATTTTTTTCATCTGCGGACGAAATTCAGTTCGTCTGTGGACGAAATTCGTTCGCACCTCGCTGCCAGCGTTCATTGTTCCTTCTTTCGCCAAATCAGCAGGTCGCTCAGTTTGTCGAGTTTCTTGCGCAGCACGATGCTGGCGCCGTTCTCGGTCAGTTCGCCCTCGATGAGGTTGTCGTAGTTCTTCTCGTGGTAGAGCCGCACGTAGCGTGTGCCGCCGTTGTCGAGGCGGTATTCGAGCGAGACATTGTCGATGTAGGCGCCCGACTCGTTGGCCTGGGTCGATCCGTCGGCATTCACTCGACCGCCGACGATGACGTTGAGGCGGTTAGAGAAGAAGCGCTTGGAGAACTTGAAGGCGTAGTCGGTGCGGGTGGTGCCGTCGTCGCGCATCGACTGCTCCATGCCTACGTTCACATCGACAGCCGAGGCAAATGCCTGTCCGGCGATGTTGTTGATTTCGTTTTGCAGGAAGTTGTTCAGGGCGTTGTTGGCGCTGACACCCGACGAGTTGCTGGCCGACATATACATGCCGGTGCAGAGCAGGCCGACGGCCAGTTTGTTCTTCTCCTCGGCCGACATGGCAGCCAGTTCGTTCTGCACGGCCAGGTCTTCCGGCGCCTCGATGGTGAAGAGCAGCGACATCTCCTCCAGCGTGCCGGTCACCTTCAGCCCTGCATCGAACGTGACGCTGCGGCTGCCTCCGCTCGCGTCGCCCACGGTGGCTTTCGTCCGCTCCGACGCTGCGAAATTGATGGTGGGGTTCATCGGGTCGCCGGTGAACTCGACGTAACTGCCGTTGCGGATTGTGAAAGTCTTGAGCGGAATGACGGGCAGGGTGTACTTCATTTCACCCTCGTTGATGGTGTAGCGGCCCAGCAGGGTGAGCACACCCTCGGGCGTCATGTTGAGCACAAGACTTCCGCCGCCCTGCACGTTGACATAACTCTGGCGGTCGGCCGAGAATTCGCAGTGGAACTGTGCACCGTCCTCGACGGTCAGGTTCACCTGCATGTCCATGCCCATGAAGGTGCGTTTCTCACGCTCGCCGTCGGGGTCTGGCGGCTGAGTGAAATCGACGAACGTCACGATGTCCTCCAGGCGGTAATCGACCGACAGCGGCGTGTCGGCCATGACGTAGGTGAGGTCCGTCTGGCTCAGCACGCGAATCAGACCGCGAATCTTCAGGTCGTCGAGCGTGCCGTTCATGCGCAGGAAGAAATTGCCGAACATACGGCCGAAGACCACCGCCTTGCGGGTGCGTGGAGCGTTCATGAGTTCAAACTCACGTCCGTAGAGCGACAGGTTGAGTTGGATATTGTCGGTGTCGGCAAAGTCAACCCAGCCATTCAGCGTAAGCGGCTGTTCGCCAGTGCCGTACATCTCATATTTGTCGAAGATGATGCGGCTGTTCTGAATCAGGAAAGGCTTGTCGGCAAAGCGCATGTCCAGCGAGTAGAGTTCGCTGCGCATCCGCATTCCGTCGGGCTGAATCTCGCCGTTGATGTCCAGTTTGTCGATGGGACCGCGCGCTGTGACCTCGCCGTCGATGGTGCCGTCAAACGTGACAATCTGGTCGGGAATGAACGGCGCAATCATCGAAAGCGGCAGGTCGGTCAGGTTGACTTTGGCGTCCAGGAAACCGTTGCCCTCGCCGTTGTACTTGCCGTTGACAACAGCCACCTTGCGGTCGTTGTGCAGCAGCGTGGCCAGCACGTCATGCTCGTTGGTGCCGACGGGTGCATAGTCGAACACAGCCCCGACATCGCCCACCTGCGTCCCTTCATAGGTGAAACGGCGGATGCCCGTCGTACCCTTCACCCAGAAGTGGTCGTCGTTCTGCTCAAAGTTGGTGTCGAAATTGAGCAGGCCCGTCATTTTCGGCGCACCCGGAATGACAGCCAGCAGTTGAGCCAGGTCCAGGTTGTTGATGACGGCGCGGATGTCTTGCAAGAGGCTGTCGGCAGGGTTCGCCGTCACAGCGATGCGGCAACTGTCTTCCAGCGACGTCAGCCGTACGTTCGCCCACATCCTGTTCTTTTTGCCCAGACGGATGAAGTTGTCCTCGTTCAGCGCAAAGCGGCGGAAGCCGAGGATGGGTTGTTCGGGGTAGAAACGGCCGTTGAGCGTGCTGTCCGTAATTGTGGCATGGAGTCCGAGGTCGATGCCTTGCTCCCGCTTTTTGTTGAAGAACGTAAGGCGGGCGTCGGCATCCTGTGTCGAAGCGTAGCCGTCGAGGTGAGCCGAGAAGCCCGGGAAGAGTTTCTGGTCGTCGCAGGTCACACCGCTTCGGAAGGTGAACTGCGTCGAGTCTTGCTGCACATCGAAGAAGACCGTGTCAACACTTACAGTGTCGGCGCGAAGACGGTAAACATGAGCATCGCCTACGACGCCCTGGTCGGGATTGGTGACAAGGTTGGCGTGCAGTTCGCCGAAGGTAACGCCGTAGAGCCCGAGCAACTTGCTGACGGGGTTCTGTGTGCCGGCGTGTGCCTTGAGCGACGTCTCGGGGAGATATGACTTGAGTTGGTTGACGTCGAGCGCACGGTTTTTGATTTGTTTCTGAGCCACAATGCCGATGCGTTCGAAGCGTTCCAGCAGTCGGAAAAGGTTCTGCGGAGCGTGGAAGTCGAAGTAGAGGTCGCCGGTGCGGAGTGTGGCGTTGGTGGTGTCGCGGGTTGTTTCGGCGTACATGTCGAAGCGCTCGGTGTCGATGCGGTCGGTACCCATGAGAACGGACATGTGGTTGATGTCGGCATCGATGCGGAAGTTGTCGCCGAGGTCGGAGAAGACGTCCATAGCGCCGTTGGCCTGTACTTCCAGCGGCGTTTCGCTGAGTCCCATGGCTTGCAGGTCGGCTTGGGCAAGGTTGAGGTTGAGGTGGGCGTCGAGGGCGTTGGTCTGCACTTTTCCGTCAACTGCGGCGTGGGTTTGCAACTGCTCGTTGTCGCAGGTGAGGTTGCAGGCCAGGATGCCGCGCTGTAGGCGGAGGGTGGCGTCGCTGTTCCCAAAGTTCATTTTGCCCATGTGGGCTTGGGTCAGGTTCAGCGTTGCGTCGGCGACGGTTTTGGGTGAAAGGAAGTCGAATCCGCGGCCTTTTGCCTTGATGTGTCCGGTGAGGCGTGTGGGTTCTTGCAGAGGCACGAATTGGTTGACATTGAAGTCGTTGAGGTCCATGTCGATGTCGTAGGCTTCGTTGTCGAGTCCCATTCCGGCGCCGAGGCGTAGGGTGCTGCCGCCCGGGAGGTTGAGGGTGTTGTGGGTGGTGAGTTGTTGTCCGTGCATCTGTGCGCTACCCGAGAGCCGCATGTTGGGTGGGATATTGAAACTGTTGCGGGCTTCGGCGGGCAGGAATGCGCGGACGAAGTTGAGGTTTTGGAGTTGGGCGTCGTAGTTGACGTTGGCCGTCATGCTGCGCCCGGTGGTGTCGTTGAGGTTTTCGGCCACTCCGTCGGCTTGCAGGTTGAGGTAGCCTGGGATGTTGGCGGCGACGTTGTTGAGGCGCAGGTGCTGGAGGTTTCCGCTGACGTTGGCCTGGAGTGCGACGGGCCATGCGGGCAGGGCTTGGCGCAGGCCGTCGGTGGCTGTCTGGCGTGGGCGGAAGAGGTCTTGCATGTAGGGTGCGGCGAAGCGTGCGAGGTCGCCTTTGCCGATGTGCCCGTCGATTTGTGCCGCGAATTGTCCGGGATTTTCCTCGTCGAAGGCGTTCATGTCCATCTTGTAGGCGAGGGTGAGGTCGCTCTCGTCGGTTTGGAGTGAGAGCCGCTGGACGTCGAGGTGGGTGCTGTCCATGAGGACGAGGGCGTCGGCGTGGCGGATGTTCAGGCCGCTCTGTTCGCTGGCTTGCAGTTGGTCGATTTGCAGTTGCAAGTCGCCTGTGCCGGCATATCGGACGTTGGGGATGCTGAGGTTGAGGTCGGTGAGCGCCACGTGGTTCTGGTCGAATCCTTCGGGTGCGCGTGGCTGGCTGAGGATGTCGTAGGTGACGGCGCTCTGGCTGAGGCTGATGTCCTTGAAATTGTAAATCTCGGCGCCGAGGTCGAGCATTCCGTTGAGCCGGGCGTGGCCGAGTGTGGCGCCCACGACGACGCTGTCCCGCTGTGGAGCCAGCAGCACACGTGCGCGGACGTTGTCGGCCTCGACATTTTCGAGCGCCACACGCCAGAGCACAGGTTCGCTCTCGGTCGTGTCTTCGGGTACGGAGTCGGCGAGGGCGACGTAGAGGTCGGCGTCCTTGAGTCTGAGGTTGTTGATGCGGGCCAGTCCTTCCTTCAGGTCAACGCTGTGTGCATCGAGGCTGGCCAGCCCAATCTCGCCGCGGATGAGGGCTGCGTCGATGAGGTCGCGGGTGTTGACCTTGACCTGCGCGAGTTCGACTTTATCGACTTCGACCTCTCCGCTGAACAGGGGCCAGAAGCGGACGCTGACGTCGAGGTGTTGGGCGGCGAAGAGGGTGTCGGGGGGTGACATGGCGAGCATGTCGCCCATGTGGAGGTCGAGGAAGGGCTTGAGGCTGACGCTGCCGACCGTGATGTCCATGCCGGTCTCGTCGCTGAGCCATTCGCTGGCCTGCCTGACGGCCCATCGCTGAACGGGCGGAATGTAGATGAGTATGCTGAGCAGTAGGAACAAGGCGATGGGTGTGAGCACAACCCACATGGCCGCCTTGCCCACGGTGCGCCACGGCTTCCGGGCCTGCACTGTCGTACCGGTGCTGCTGGCGGACGATGTCGTTTCGTCCGTCCCGGCAGGTGGTGTGATACTGTCTTCGGTGTTCATGTCAAGTTTCTGCTACGTGCGCGCGTTATTATAATAGGTACACATTATCTTGCAAAGTTAACCACATTTTTGCACACTGCAAAATTCCTTTTGCAAAAATGCTCTAGTTCGCTGAAATTTGCACCGCAGTCGAAATAAATTTCGTCCGCAGTTGAAATTTTTTTCGTCCGCAGACGAAATTTATTTCGTCCACAGATGAAATTTATTTCGTCCACAGTGCAAATTCGGTTGCTCTGCCACAGTGTTTTTCGCGTCGCCCATTCTGCTTGGCCGTTATGGCCGTTCGGGAATAAAATTGAAAGTTTTTTCAACTTTCATTTTGTATTCCGCTCACTTAATCGTAACTTTGGCTGCGCCGAAGTTACTCACGTTCGGGAATAAAATTGAAAGTTTTTTCAACTTTCATTTTGTATTCCGCTCACTTAATCGTAACTTTGCAGGGAAATATGTACTCAACATGATGAAAAAGAAT
>ONXQ01000063.1 GCA_900321835.1 uncultured Prevotellaceae bacterium | reverse complement strand
AGGTCGCGTGTGCGGTAGCGCAGCACGGGCATACCTTCTTTGGTGAGGGTGGTGAAGACGAGTTCGCCGGTCTGTCCGAGGGGCAACTGTTCGAGGGTCACAGGGTCGATGATTTCGGGGAAGAAATGGTCTTCGTTGATGTGGCTGCCGTGCTGCATTTCACATTCGTAACTGACGGAGGGACCCATCACCTCGCTCAGTCCGTAGATGTTGTAGCCCTTCAGTCCGAGGCGTTCCTCGATTTCCTTGCGCATTTGTTCGGTCCACGGCTCTGCACCGAAGGCACCGACGCGCAGGTTAATCTGGTCTTTGGTCACGCCCATTTTGTCCATCGTCTCGGCCAGATAGAGAGCATAACTGGGTGTGCAGGCAATGCCCGTAATGCCGAGGTCGCGAATCAGTTTGACATGTTTTTCGGTATTGCCCGTCGAGGCAGGCACTACGCTGGCTCCGACCATCTCGACGCCGTTGTGTGCGCCGAGACCTCCAGTGAACAGGCCGTAGCCGTAGGCCACGCTGAAAATGTCGTTACGGGTCACGCCGTAGGCCGTCAGGCAGCGGGCCATGCACTCGGTCCACACGCCGATGTCCTTGCGTGTATAGCCCACGATGGTGGGGTTGCCCGTCGTGCCGCTCGAGGCGTGGATGCGGATGATTTCGCTCTGCGGAGCGGCCTGCAGCCCGAAGGGGTAGTTGTCGCGCAGGTCTTTCTTGGTGGTGAAGGGCAACTTGGTGATGTCGTCGATGGTGCGGATGTCGTCGGGCGTGAGGTCCATCTCCTGCAGTTTGCGGCGGTAGAAGGGCACGTTGTGATAGACGTAGGTGACGATTTTGTTCAGCCTGCGTCCCTGAAGTTCACGCCGTTCGTCGATGCTCATGCACTCTTTGTTCGGATTCCAAATCATGGGGGAATGCTTGTTTTAACGGTGAATGACTGTGTGTTTTGTGCTTGTGTACCTTTTTATTCCCTGCAAAGTTAGCAATAAATCAAAAGAAAATGCAGTTTTTTGCTGACAATTTTCCTTTTTTTTCTCGTTCGCGAATAAAATCTGCAAAAAACGCTGCGTTTCTGTATTTTAATCACTATCTTTGTGCTACGGAAACGCAGTTTTTTCTCTGCGTCCGAGCGCTTGGAAAAAAACGTCTGAGCGCTCGGAAGAAATCGTCTGAGCGCTCGGACGTTTTCGTCTGAGCGCTCAGGCCTATAGATGAACCGAAACACGAGAGCATGATCAACGAACAACTTCTCCACCCACAGAGCATCGTCGTCATCGGCGGCTCGAACAACACGCACAAGCCCGGCGGTGCCGTCGTCAGGAACATTCTCAGCGGCGGCTTCGAGGGCGAACTCCGCATCGTCAATCCGAAGGAAGACGAGGTGCAGGGCATTCGTGCCTTTCGCAATGCCGAGGAACTGCCGCCGACCGACCTTGCCATCCTGGTCGTGGCGGCCCGTTTCTGTCCCGACTATGTCGAACTGCTGGCCCGCGACAAGCAGGTGCGTGCCTTCATTATCATCTCGGCTGGATTCGGCGAAGAGACCCCCGAAGGGGCTGTCCTCGAGCAGCGTATTCTCGACACGTGCGAACAGTACCAATGCGCCCTCATCGGGCCCAACTGCATCGGCCTGCTGACACGCCACCACCACTCGGTGTTCACCCTGCCCATCCCGCGTCTGACCCAGCAGGGTGTCGATTTCATCTCCAGCAGCGGCGCGACGGCGGTCTATGTGCTCGAAAGTGCGGTCACGAAAGGCCTGCCGTTCAACTCCGCATGGTCGGTCGGCAACGGGCGCCAAATCGGTGTGGAAAGTGTACTGGAGTATATGGACGAGCACTTCGACCCCGAACGTGACTCGAAGGTGAAACTGCTCTACATCGAAAACATCGCCGACCCCGACCGCCTATTGCTCCATGCCACAAGCCTCATCCGCAAAGGCTGCCGCATCGCCGCCATCAAGGCAGGGTCGAGCGAAAGCGGAAGCCGTGCAGCCTCCAGCCACACGGGAGCCATAGCGTCGAGCGACTCGGCTGTCGAAGCCCTGTTCCGCAAGGCGGGCATCGTGCGCTGCTACTCGCGTGAGGAACTGACGACGGTGGGCTGCATCTTCACCCTGCCGCGCTTCAGCGGAAAGAACTTCGCCATTGTCACCCATGCCGGCGGCCCTGGCGTCATGCTCACCGACGCCCTGTCGAAGGGTGGCATGAACGTGCCGCAACTGTCGGGCGAAGGGGCCGAAGAACTGAAGGCGCAACTCCTGCCGGGCTCGTCGGTTGCCAACCCCATCGACATCCTTGCCACGGGAACGCCCGAGCAACTGGGCATCGCCATCGACTTCTGCGAACATCGTTTCCCCGACATCGACGCCATCATGGTCATCTTCGGCACACCTGGCCTCGTGACGCTCTACGAAGCCTACGACGTGCTGCACCAGAAGATTCTCGCGTGCAGCAAACCGATTTTCCCCATCCTCCCCAGTGTCAACACAGCCGAGTCGGAAGTTCACGAATTCATCGGCCGCGGACACGTCAACTTCAGTGACGAGGTGACGCTCGCCACCGCCCTCACACAGGTGATGCGCACACCGGAGCCTGCCGACCAGAACGTCGTCGTACATGGCGTCGATGTGCCCAGAATCCGCAAGATTATTGACAACCTCCAGGACAGCGGCTACGTCACTCCATCCGTCGTTCATGAACTGCTGGAAAGCGCGGGCATCCCGACGGTGCCGGAGTTTGTCAGCAACGACCGCGACGAGGTGCTGCGCTTTGCCGACCGCATGGGCTATCCCGTCGTGGCGAAAGTGGTGGGCCCTGTCCACAAGAGCGACGTAGGCGGCGTGGCACTCAACATCCGCAGCCGCGAAGTGCTCGGCGCAGAGTTCGACCGCATGATGCGCATCGAGGGTGCGACGGCGGTGATGGTGCAGAAGATGCTGCGCGGCACCGAACTGTTCATCGGAGCGAAGTACGAGCCCCGCTTCGGTCATGTCGTGCTGTGCGGCCTGGGTGGCATCTTCGTCGAGGTGCTGCGCGACGTCAGCAGCGGCCTTGCACCGCTCTCCTATGCCGAAGCCGACAGCATGATTCACTCGCTGCGGGCCTACAAAATCTTGGCTGGAACACGCGGAAAGAAAGGCATCAATCAGCATAAGTTTGCGGAAATCATCGTCCGCCTCTCCACCCTGCTCCGCTTTGCGACCGAAATCAAAGAAATGGACATCAATCCGCTCCTCGCCGACGGTGACGACGTGATTGCGGTTGATGCCCGAATCAGGGTAGAAAAATAACAAAAGAAGTCCCCTCGCCGGAGGGGACTTCTGCACTTCATCCCCTCTGGCTCCTTCGCGGGAGCCGGAGGGGAGTTTCGTTAAATCACCTTTTCGATTTTGGCGATGTTCTTCGCCACATCTTCGTCGGTGACTTCGTAGTTCTGGAGGTTGCCGGCCAGATACTGGTCGTAGGCGCTCATGTCGATGAGTCCGTGTCCGCTGAGGTTGAAGAGGATGACCTTCTCTTCGCCCGTCTCCTTGCACTTCAGTGCTTCACGGATGGTGGCGGCGATGGCGTGGCTCGACTCGGGAGCGGGGATGATGCCCTCGGCGCGTGCAAAGAGCGTTCCGGCCTCGAAGGTTTCGAGTTGAGGAATATCTACAGCCGACATGAGGCCGTCCTTGAGCAACTGGCTGACAATGACGCCGGCGCCGTGGTAGCGAAGTCCGCCGGCGTGGATGTTGGCCGGCATGAAGTTGTGTCCGAGGGTGAACATGGGCAGCAGGGGTGTGTAGCCGGCTTCGTCGCCAAAGTCGTACTGGAACACGCCGCGTGTGAGTTTCGGGCACGAGGAAGGTTCGGCAGCGATGAACTGCGTCTTCTTGCCGTCGAGGATGTTGTGGCGCATGAAGGGGAAGGCGACGCCGCCGAAGTTTGAGCCGCCGCCGAAGCAGGCAATCACCATGTCGGGATATTCGCCGGCCATCTCCATCTGCTTCTCGGCCTCAAGTCCGATGATGCTCTGGTGCAGGGCAACGTGGTTGAGCACCGAACCGAGAGTGTATTTGCAGTTGGGCGTGGTCATGGCCAGTTCGATGGCTTCGGAAATGGCCGTGCCCAGCGAGCCCTGGTTCATGGGGTCGCGTGTGATGATGTCCTTGCCGGCACGGGTTGACATCGAGGGCGATGCCTCGACCGTGGCGCCGAAGGTCTGCATGATGCTGCGTCGGTAGGGTTTCTGGTTGTAGGAAATCTTCACCTGATAGACGGCACACTCGAGGCCGAACACCTTTGCGGCATACGACAGGGCTGCGCCCCACTGGCCGGCACCGGTCTCGGTGGTGATGTTGGTCACGCCTTGCATCTTGTTGTAGTAGGCCTGTGCCAGTGCCGAGTTGAGTTTGTGGCTGCCGACGGGGCTGACACTCTCGTTCTTGAAGTAGATGTGTGCCGGCGTTCCGAGTGCTTCCTCCAGGCCGTAGGCACGCACCAGCGGCGTTGAGCGATAATACTTATACATCTCGCGCACGGGTTCGGGGATGGGAATCCAGGCGTCCGTCTGGTTCATCTCCTGGCGGGCCAGTTCTTCGGCAAAGATGGGGAAGAGGTCTTCGGCCTTCAGCGGTTCCTTCGTCTTAGGATTCAGCGGTGGCATGGGTTTGTTGACCATGTCGGCCTGGATGTTGTACCAAGCGGTTGGGATTTCACTCTCGGGGAGGAAAAACCTTTTTTGTCTTTCTTTCATAACGTGAAAATTTAGAGGGTTAATAATTGATGTGTGAATTGTCAAAAAGAAAAGAGGCCTGTCGCAAGAACGACTGGCCTCTTTGTATTCCATTCAGCATCGGCTTGGATACGCAGCAATCTTCTCACGACTTTCTGAATCCTGAGCATTGCCACCACCAAAAGTTTGCTGTACGTTTCATTGTTCTATTTTTTTATTTCGGCAGCAAAGTTAAACATTCCCTTTCATTCTGCAAAACTTTTTCACGGAAATTTTACACTTTTATCAAACTTTGTTTGTTTTAGTGTCTTTTTATTCCCATTTTGCCGCAGTTTGGTCTCTTGAAAATCCACGACGGGGGTGTGGTTGGGAAGTTTTCGCAGCGCAGTCGCAAGTGTTTGATACTGTGCTCTCAAAGTGTTGAGACTGCGTTCTCAAAGTTTTGAGAGTGCGTTCTCAAAGTTTTGATGAAGCGAAAAAAAATTTCATCAACCACAGTCCCTGTGTATCAAGAAGTTAGAAGAGCACCTTTTGAAAGTCACAGACTAAACTGCAACATCGTGAACGAGTAGGGAGCGACTTTGAGGCTCATTTTCTTGGCGCCCGTGATGCTTTCCTTCCGCGGCACGATGGGCTGCTGGTCGAAGTTGTTCTCCTGGTCGGGCTGACCGCTGAGGACGGTCTTCACGCCTACCTTCTTCAGCGAACCGAAGCGCGAAAGGTCGAGCGAGACAGTCTTCTCGTCGGCCGAGGCGTTGCAAATCTTGACGAAGAGTTGGCGCGTCTTGACGTTGAGCACGACGCTCTGCTCCTGCAGGTCGGTCTTTTCGTCAATCGTGACGCAGTCGCCATAATAATACTGTCCGCTGGACAGGCCGAACATCTGCTGCACGTAGTAACTGCAGGTGAGGAACGGACGCTCGTTGTCGAAATAGATGAGGTTGGGGTTCCAGTTGTTGGTTCCCTTGCGGGCAAAGAGTGGGGCGTAGGACGTCATGGCAACAACGTCGCCGTTGCGCTCGACGTGCAGCAGATAGAGGGCCTCGGCCAGCGCGTCGATGAGTTTCTTGTCCTTCGCCGCATATTCTCCGAGATAGACCTTCGTGCGGCGGTCACGCGGATACTGGTCGTACTGACGGCTCTTGAGGAAATAGTCACGCGGCTCGTAATAGTGTTCGTCGAGAATGGGCACCTGGAGTTCCTCGGCCAGACGCCAACCCTGCTCAAAGTCGCCGTTGCCGGGGTGCGAACCCGGGCCAGCCGTGCCGACGATGACAATCTCGGGGTGTGCCTTCGTGATGCGCTCGTAGAGGTATTTGAAACGCTCTGCAAACTCGGGCGAAATCCGCTCTTCATTGCCCAGCCCGAGGTACTTCAGACCGAAGGGTGCAGGGTGGCCCTGCTCGGCACGCAGACGTGCCCACTTCGACGTGGCAGGGTCGCCGTTGGCCCATTCGATGAGGTCGAGCGCATCCTGCAGCCATTCGTCCATCTCCGACATGGGCACCACGTCCTGCGCCTGTCCGCGCATTCCCCAGCCGCCGTTCGTTCCCTGACAACTCACGCCGCAGGGGAGGATGGGCAGAGGCTCCATGCCGAGGTCCTCGCAGAACTGGAAATATTCGTAATATCCGAGGCCGAACGACTGGTGGTAGCCCCAGCAGTTTTTCAGGCCGCGGCGCTGTTCCTTCGGGCCGACGGTGTTCTTCCAGCGGTACGTGTCCCAAAAGCCGTCGCCGCCGCCATGCACGATACATCCGCCGGGAAAACGCATGAAACGCGGATGCAGGTCGGCGAGGGCCTGTGCGAGGTCCTTGCGCAGGCCGTGTCCCTTGTACGTGTCTTCGGGCATGAGGGAGACGACATCGACATCCACCGCACCCTGCGTCAGGAGAAGGATTTGCAGGTTGGCGTGCTGACTGCTCTTCGTCGGCATGAGCACGGCTGTGTATTTCTGCCAAGTCTGTGCCGAGACGTCAAACGTGGTGTCGGCCAGCAGCACGGGAGGCTGACGGAATCCGCCGGGCTCCTGCAGCACCACGCGCACTTGCTTGGCAGCGCCCTCGACGTTGCGCAGGAAAGCGGAAAAGTCGTACTTATGCCCTTCCTTCAGCACGATGCCGTCAAAGCCGTCGTTCTGCAGCCCAAAACCTTTCCAGCCATTGTAGTCGTAATATTCCTTCACACGCTCGGCGACGAGGCGCATGTACGTCGGGTTGTTGACGTTGAGGGGCTGGTCCATGCGCGGCTGAACGTAGCCGAGCGAATGGCCTGGACGAACGGAGCGCCAGGCTGTGCCGGGTCCCCAGCCGTCACGTTCGTTGGGGCTGTACTCGAACGACCCGTTCTGCACCAGTTCAGCGTACAGTCCGCCGTCGGCCGACATCGAGATGTCCTCGAAGAAAATGCCGATGAGTTCGTCACTGATAGGTTTTCCACCCTCGGGCGCCTTCATGACTTTCTGGGCGTGAAGGCTCAACATCGCAACCATCAACAAGGCAGCGAAAAAGATGCGTTTGTTCATCATAATAAAATATTGTTTAGTGTTGATAACAAGCGAAGATGTGGTCGATGCGTTTCTGAGGCAGTTTCGGCGTCAGCAGGCTGACAATCCAGACGACGGGGAAGCCGCCCACCATAGCGACGGCACCGCAGTTGATGGGATTCATAGGATTGCCGAGCAGCATGTTCACCAGCGTCAGGCCCACACCCCAAACGAAGCACGCCCACACGCCTGCCGTGGTTACGCCGCGCCAGTAGAGGCCCAGCATGAAAGGTGCGAGGAAAGCGCCGGCCAGCGCACCCCACGAAATGCCCATGAGTTGGGCGATGAACGTCGGCGGATTGAGTGCCAGCATGAGCGAGATGACGATGAAGAAGACGATGAGCACACGCATGACAACGACTTTGCGGCGCTCCACACGCTCCGAAACGGTGTCGTCGATGCTGCCCTCCTCCACTTCGCCCGGCAGCGATTTCTTGTCGCGGTAGATGAGGTCGAGCGTCATGGTCGAACTGGAGGTGAGCACCAGCGAGGCGAGCGTTGACATGGAGGCCGAGAGCACGAGCAGCACCACGAGGGCGATGAGGATGTCGGGCAGCGTGCCGAGCATGGAGGGAACGATGGCGTCGAAGTCAAGGCGTCCGTTGGGCAGCGTGGGCGGTGTGCCGAACAGGCGTCCGAAGCCGCCGAGGAAGTAGCATCCGCCGGCCACGACGAGGGCGAACACCGTCGAGATGATGGTGCCGCGTCGGATGGCACTCTCGTCGGTGATGCTGTAGAATTTGCCCACCATCTGCGGCAGGCCCCATGTGCCGAGCGACGTCAGCACCACCACACCGAGCAGGTTCCACGGGTCGGGTCCCCAGAGGTCGGCGAAACAGCCTGCACCGCCGTCGTCGGCAGGCAGCACGGCCATCTTCCCCACAGCAGCCGAGAGTCCACCCTGGCTGCTCAGCACAGCGGCAATGACGGTGACGATGCCGAAGAGCATGATGATGCCCTGCACGAAGTCGTTCATCGCCGTGGCCTTGTAACCGCCGAGGATGACATAGACGGCCGTGAGCACGGCCATGCCGATGACGCAGTATTCGTAGGGGATGCCGAAGCCCATTTCGAACAGCGTCGAAATGCCTTTATAGACACCGGCGGTGTAGGGAATAAGGAACACAAAGGCGATGATTGAGGCAGCCACGCGCAGTCCCTGGCTCGCAAAGCGTGTGCCGAAGAAGTCGGGCATGGTGCGGCTTTCGATGTGCTGCGTCATGAGTTTGGTTCTGCGTCCGAGGACAATCCACGCCAGCAGCGACCCAATCAGGGCGTTGCCCACGCCAATCCACGTGCTCGACAGTCCGTATTTCCAGCCGAACTGTCCGGCATAGCCGACGAAGACGACCGCCGAGAAATAACTGGTGCCGTAGGCAAAGGCCGTCAGCCAAGGGCCTACGTTGCGGCCTCCGAGTACGAAGCCGTCCACACTCCGCGCCTGCTTGCGCGAATAGATTCCGACAGCCACGGTGACTGCCAGGAAGATGATGGTGAGAAGAATTTTTATGAACATAATAAAGGACCCTCCCCCCTGCCCCACCCTTGTAGGGAGGGGAGTAGAATGGGGCGTGATTGATTATTCTAAATTAAAAAACATAATATATAAAATATATATAGGTATAGAGGACTCTGTGACCACTCCCCAATTGCCGTAGGCTTCCCCCTCGCCCTTCGGAGAGGGGGTTAGGGGGTGAGGCTGGAGGGGTCTGGAGGTGGGTCTTCTTAATTAAACCTCACCTGCATCTGGCACATCACGGCATGGTTGGCCGTGTGGTGGAACTGTCCGCCGGCGGTCGAGGCGTTTTTATAGACATACTGCAACTGGATGCGGCACTTGCCGTAGAACCAATACTGCAGGCCGGCGATGGCCTTGTGCTGGTGCATGTGCAGGTCGGTGTTGAAGTTGAAGAAGTCGTACGAGCCGACGAGGTCCACCTTCGTCCGTCCCAGCGGCACGTTGCCCGTCACGTAGCCGCCACGGCTGCGGGCCGAGCCGTCCCAGCCTTCGAGCCACTCGCCGTGCAGGTTCAGCCCCTTCGACTTGTAGTCGAAACCCACGGTCAGGCGGTCGCGCTTGTAGTTGTCACCTATCTGAATCGCGGGGTTGTAGAGCGACGTCGCCACGGCATGACCACGTCCCAACTGCCCCGTCGCCACGAGGTTGAGACCTCGGAGGGGGCGGTACTCCAGCCGGGCAATGAAGTCCTTCTCCGCGTTGCCGTCCTTCTTGTTGATGCCCTGTCCGTTGAGCACGTCCAGTTCGTAGCGCAGGCGTCCGTCGTTCGTCTCGCCGAAAAGGGCCATGCCGAGGTCGCGGCCGTACTGCACGCCCATCAGCGGGTCGCTGCCGCAGCCAGTGAGGAAGGTCACACCCTCCGAATAGACGTCAATCGCCTCCATCGACGTGGGCGACAGCGGATTTTCAATCGAAAGCCCGTTCTTGAACTGTCCCAGGCGCACGGTCAGCGCCTTGTTCTTAGTGAAGCGATAGTCGGTGTAGTATTCCTGCACGACGCTCGAGAAGTCGTGCATAAAAAGAAACGACCAGCGGTCCGTAATCTGTGCGTTGGCCCAAAAGAGCACACGCTTCAGTTCAAACGTATTCTGGTCCGTTCCGTCCTTGTGGTTGTAGTTGAAGCCACCCTGGGCATAGCCGTGCAACTGAATGCGGTCGGCCAGTTCGCCAAGAAGATTCCCTCCATCTCCCCCTGTGAGGGGGGCAGCCCCCCTCCATCTCCCCCCTGCAGGGGGAGTGTAGCCAATCGTTGGAGTTGACGTTCTCCCCCATTTGGGGGAGTTAGAGGGGGCTTCATCCCCTCCCCCTATCGGGGGGAGTTGGAGGTGGGCTGCCGCCGTGCTGCTGAAGATGGCGAGCGACACGGCCAGCGTCTTACTGAAACTGAAAAATCTTTTTGTCATGCTTTTTTGTGAATGAAGTAACAATTTATTTTGTATTCTCTCGGTTCTCTTTCCGTTTTATTGAAAAACGATACAAAGATAAACAAAAACTTTCATACCACCACCACATCTGCCACAAAAACTGCATTCGTCCCCGAAAGAAGTCCAGAAACAACCCTTTTCCTTCTG
>ONXQ01000121.1 GCA_900321835.1 uncultured Prevotellaceae bacterium | reverse complement strand
ATGATTTCACCTCCCTTTTCAACATAAACCGTATCGCCCAGGTGCAAACCGAGTTGTGCAATGATGTCGGCATTGTGGAGCGAAGCGCGTCGAACGGTTGTGCCTGCCAACTGGACGGGCTCCATGTTGGCCACGGGGGTGATGGCGCCTGTGCGTCCCACCTGATAGGTCACCTCCAAGAGTTTGGTGGCTACACGCTCGGCCTGGAATTTGTAGGCGATGGCCCAGCGGGGCGACTTTGCCGTGTATCCGAGGTGGCGTTGCTGCCGAAGGCTGTTGACTTTCAGCACGATGCCATCGGTAGCGACGGGCAGGTTCTTACGTTCTGTATTCCAGTAATTGATGAAGTCCAGGATTTCCTCCACACTGTGGCACTTGCGCATTCCCTCCGATATCTTGAAACCCCATTTACGGGCTTCCTGCAAATTCTCAAAATGACTGCCGTCGGCCGGAATTTCGTCGCCCAACAAATAATAAAGATAGGCATCGAGGCCGCGCTGGGCCACCAGTTCGCTCTTTTGCGACTTCAACGTTCCTGACGCCGCATTGCGGGGGTTGGCAAAGAGCGGTTCTTCACGCGCTTCACGTTCAGCATTCAGACGGTTGAAGGAGGCCCAGGGCATGAGGATTTCGCCGCGTATTTCAAATTCGTGGGGATAGCCGCTGCCAGGGCGCAACTGCAGGGGAATCGAGCGGATGGTGCGCACATTGGCCGTCACATCGTCGCCTTGCACGCCGTCGCCCCGAGTCACTGCCTGCGTGAGCCGTCCGTCCACATAGGTCAGTGAGATGCTCAACCCGTCGTACTTCATTTCGGCCACAATTTCAAAGGGTTCACCCTCCAATCCGCTGCGCACACGCTCGTAGAAGTCGCGCACGTCGGCCTCGTTGTAGGTGTTGGCCAGCGACAGCATGGGATATTTGTGTGCCACCTGACGGAACTGCTGGTTCAGGTCGCTGCCGACGCGCTGAGTCGGCGAGTTCGGGTCGGCATATTGCGGATAGAACAATTCCAAATCCTCCAGCCGATGCATCATCTGGTCGAAGTCGTAGTCGCTGATGGTCGGGGCGTTCAGCACATAATAATTGTAGTTGTGCTGATTCAGTTCGGCACGCAACTGCTCTATTTCTTCTTTCGGAGTCATCATTGCAGCGTTCTTTGACGACAGAAATAGCCTGCAAACACCTCATCGACATGTTCGACAGGCTCGTTGAAAATGCCATATACCGCAGCACCGCTGCCCGACATCGACGCATACACGGCGCCGAGGTCGTACAGACGGTCCTTGATGGCTGCGATTTCGGGATACTTCGGGAAGACGCTGGCTTCAAAATCGTTCTTCACCGCATCTTTCCACTGCTCAATCGGCTGTGCCAGCAGGTCTTTCAGCGACTTCTCGGGACGTTGCGGCCTGACCAGCCGGTAGGCATCGGCCGTGCTGACGAAGACATCGGGCTTGACCAGCACCAGCGTCTTTCCCGCAAGCGAGAGCCGTATGTCCGAGAACACATTGCCGATGCCTTCGGCAAAGACAGGAGTGTTGCGGACAAAGAAAGCACAGTCGGCACCAATGCGTGCGGCACGCTCCTCCAGTTGTTCAGTCGTCAGACCCAGGTCAAACCGCTCGTTCAGCAACTTCAGCATGAAAGCCGCGTCGCTACTGCCACCGCCAAGTCCGGCACCCGTAGGCACATGCTTGAAAAGATAGATGCTGACCGGCTGGACCCTGTCGGGAAAGTCACGGCGAAGCAACTGATAGGCACGCACCACCAGATTGTCGTCGGGCACACCGCCGAGCACGGTTCCGCCCACCTTCAACTGATATCCGTCGCCCGTCATAGGCTCTTCTTCCTGAATCCCATGCACCTCCAGTGCATCCTGCAGGTCAATGGGATAGAACACGGTCTCGAGGTCGTGATAGCCGTCGGGACGACGCGCCACGACATTCAGCCCGATATTGATTTTTGCATTGGGATAGACAATCATAGAACAAACTTTATGTTAAGTGTCATGTCAGAGTTTTACGATTGCAAAAGTAGGCAAAAGCAATGAAAAAACAAAAAGAATGTAAAAGATTTTTTCCTACAACACACAAAAGCCAGTCACCCAGTACCAAATTTTTCGGACCGAAGTGGTACGACCGTACCAACGCAGTGGTACAAAAATACCGGCGCAGTGGAAAAAAAGTTTCACCACAGTGGTACGGACGTTCCACTGCGGTGAAAGGACAAACCATCTTCAGATGCGCCTTGCCGACGGCACGTCAGCACATTCAGACGTGCAGGTTGAGCGCCTTGACAATCGAGGCAATCTCGCCCATCGTCGTGATGCGTGCCGGCACAAGCGGCAGACGCAACTCGTTGTCAATCAGCCCCATCGAACTAAGCATGGCCTTCACGCCAGCCGGATTGCCATCGACAAAGAGAAGTTTGAAAAGTTCGGTAAACTGATGGTGAATGTGGCGGGCTGCATCGTAGTCTCCCTGCAGGGCCAGGCGCACCATGCGGCTGAACTCTTTGGGCAAGGCATTTCCAATCACACTGATTACGCCCACAGCCCCCAGCGTAATCAGCGGGAACGTGATGCCGTCATCACCGCTGATGACATCAAAGTTCTCAGGCTTGTTCTTGATGATGTCGTCGATTTGAGTAAAGTTGCCGCTTGCCTCCTTGATGGCCACGATGTTCTCACAGTCGCGAGCCAGGCGCAACGTCGTCTCCGCCGTCATGTTCACACCGACTCGCCCGGGCACGTTATACAGCACGACAGGCAGCGACGTGGCTGCCGCAATGGTGCGGAAATGCTGATAAAGTCCCTCCTGCGAAGGCTTGTTGTAGTAGGGGCAGACACTGAGAATTCCGTCGATGCCGGTAAAGTCGTCATGCTGGAGGCTGTGGACAATGGCCGCCGTGTTATTGCCTCCGCAACCAAGCAGTATCGGAACCTGCCCCTGCACCCGCTCACGCACGACATCCTTGATGCGCTGCTTCTCGTCGTCGGTCAGGCAAGGCGCCTCGCTCGTCGTACCCAGTACGCACAGGAAATCAACACCGCCTGCGAGTTGATAGTCGAGAAGCCGTCGGAGCGCCGTGTAGTCAACCTCGCCTGTAGGCTTGAAGGGCGTAACCAGCGCCACGCCAAGCCCCTTGAATTTATTGTGTGCCATTGTCGGAATGCTTGTGTTAAAATTTTGTTTGCAAAGGTACGACAAAAAGTGAAAAGTGAAAAGAGAAAAGTAAAAAAAAGCATGAAAGTAATTGTTTTTCATCTTTTTACAGCAAAAAATTTTTCCATGTGACTGATTTTTATTAACTTTGCAGTCCGAATTGAGGTTCACAACCTGAGCGCATAACTGTTTGTTATAAAATAGGTACGCGCGAGGGAAATGTGTGGATTCGTCCGAAAGAATTAATTAATCAATTAAATCATTAATATCAGTCATGACAAAAGCAGATATCGTCAACGAAATTGCCAAGACGACTGGCATTGACAAGCAGAGCATCCTCACGACCGTAGAAGCATTTATGGAAACCGTGAAGAACTCGCTCGCTAAAGAGGAGGATGTATTTCTCCGCGGTTTCGGAAGTTTCATTGTGAAAAAGCGGGCTCAGAAAACGGCTCGCAACATCAGCAAGAACACCACCCTCATCATCCCCGAACACAACATTCCGGCCTTCAAGCCCGCAAAGACATTTGCCGAAATGCTGAAGTAATCACCTCTATTGCAAAGCAATCAACACCATTTATCAACTCTTAAATTCATTCGTATTATGCCAAACGGAAAGAAAAAGAAAAGACACAAGATTTCTACTCACAAGCGCAAAAAAAGACTGAGAAAGAATCGTCACAAGAGCAAGTAGAATCTCATGTTGAATGTCAAATGTTAAATGTCAAGAACCGTCCAAAGGCCATTGATATTTGACATTTGACATTTGATATCAGACATTCTAAAAAACAACAGCGAAATGACCAGCGAACTAATCATCGACGCCCAACCGAAACAGGTGACCATAGCGCTGATGGAGGACCAACGACTCGTTGAGTTCCAGCGCGAAGATCAGGAATCGAAGTTTGCGGTTGGAAACATCTATGCAGCAAGGGTCAAGAAAATAATGCCTGCCCTCAATGCATGTTTTGTTGAAGTCGGTCATGAACGCGAAGCATTTTTGCACTACCAAGACCTGGGCGAACAGTTCCTCTCCATCGAAAAATACGTCAAGCAAGTGGTCAGTGACCGCAAACGCATGGCATCGATGGACAAAATGAAACGACAAGCCGCACTACCCAAAGAAGGCGAAATCCAGTCAGTCCTCGAACTCGGTCAAGAGGTCATGGTGCAAATCACCAAAGAACCCATCTCGACCAAAGGACCACGCCTCACAGGCGAAATCAGTTTCCCCGGACGCTACCTCGTACTCATCCCCTTCGACGACAAAGTCAGCGTATCGTCCAAAATCAAGTCATCCGAGGAACGAGCCCGACTCAAACAACTCATCCAGAGTATCAAGCCACGAAACTTCGGCGTCATCGTCCGTACAGTGGCTGAAGGCAAAAGAGTCGCCGAACTCGACCGCGAACTCACCATCCTGCTTGACAACTGGAAACAGAGTTTAACACGTATGCAGCAGGCAACCGAACTGCCTGCACTCGTTCACGAAGAAACCGGCCGCACAGTCTCACTGCTCCGCGACCTTTTCAACCCCTCCTACGAAAGCATACACGTCAATGACCCTGCCGTCTATCAAGAAGTCAAGAAGTACGTAGCCCTCATTGCTCCCGAACGCGAGAACATCGTCAAACTCTACAAAGGCAACGTACCCATTTTCGACAACTTCAATGTCACCAAGCAGATGAAGTCCGGCTTCGGACGGACGGTCAGTTTCAAGAAAGGCGCATACCTCATCATCGAACACACAGAAGCACTCCACGTCGTTGATGTCAACAGCGGCAACCGCAACCGAGGAGTCGAAGGCCAGGAAGCCAATGCGTTCGAAGTGAACATGGGTGCCGCCGAAGAACTCGCCCGACAACTGCGCCTACGCGACATGGGAGGCATCATCGTCGTCGATTTCATCGACATGGACACCGCCGAACATCGCCAGAAACTCTATGAGCACATGACCGAACTGATGAAGCCCGACCGTGCCCGGCACAACATTCTCCCGCTCTCGAAGTTCGGACTCATGCAAATTACACGCCAGCGCGTCCGTCCCGCCATGGACGTCAATGTCGAAGAGAAGTGTCCGACCTGCATGGGAAAAGGCACAATTAAGTCCTCGTTCCTCTTCACCGACACGCTGGAAGGCAAGATTGACTACATCACCAATCGTCTTGGAGTAAAGAAACTGCGGCTCTACGTCCACCCTTATGTGGCTGCATACATCTTCAGTGGCTTCATCTCGCTCTACCGACGCTGGCAGATGAAATACGGATTCGGTTTGCGTATCATTCCCAGCCAGCAACTCGGATTCCTCGAATACCAGTTCGTTGACCGTCAGGGCAACGAAATCAACATGACAGAGGAAATCGAAAGCAAGTAGAAACACGTAGAGAGAAA
>ONXQ01000028.1:25464-25843 GCA_900321835.1 uncultured Prevotellaceae bacterium | reverse complement strand
TTTTCCCCCGCCTCTTTTCCGTCACATCCTACGGATTAGCCCACAAAATGCAGTTTTGCGGAAAATAATAGATGTCCGCATTTCCGTTTTTGCACCAAAAGCCTTTTCTTTGCACGCTGAATTTCTAAAAACTTAAAAATTATGTGTGTACTAATCCATCGCACTTATCAGTGCAGCAAATGCGGAAAGAAGTTCTCCCGTCTGGTCGGCGACGTCATCACCAGCGCAGAAGAATTGTGCCCGACCTGTCCCAAGTGTGGCAACCGCCACTGTCGTCCCATTCCGCATCCCGCGCCGTCCCCAACGCTGCTTGGCCGCATCAAGGACTACATCCTGCGTGTGATTGTCAGCAGCACCGTCATTTAGAATGGTCATTTTT
>ONXQ01000028.1:8872-25458 GCA_900321835.1 uncultured Prevotellaceae bacterium | reverse complement strand
ATGGATAATTATGAAAACAATCCTGTTTAGAACGACAATGCTCATGCTGTCGTTGTTGGTGCTGACCACCAACGTCGAAGCCAAGAAAAAGAAGTATCCCAACGGCGACGTGTACGTGGGAAAGTGGAAAAAAGGTGCGCCCGAAGGACAGGGCAAACTGACCCGTGCCAACGGCGAAAGGTACGAAGGTATGTGGCACATGGGCTGCCTGACAGAGGGTGAAGCCTACATGACCAACGGTATTGTGTACAAAGGTACATGGAGCGACGAAATGCACGTCTTCCGTGGTAGTATCACCAATGCCTCGGCTGATATCTATGAAGGGGAAGGCCAATGGGAGACTTGGTACTACCAAAATGGAAAAGGCAAGATATCTTACGCCTCGGGCGACGTCTATCATGGCGAGTGGAAAAAACTGAAGAGACACGGCCAGGGCAACCTGACCGAGGCTTCAGGCAATCGGTATGAAGGCGTCTGGGAAATGGATCGCCTAACCGAAGGCTCATGCCTGCACTCTGACGGCATGAAGGAAAACGGAACCTGGGAACATTCTGCCCTGCAAAACGGAACAAGAGAGTATCGGAAGGAATATGTCCAATACATCGAAACCGTATGCGGAGGACGTGTCACCGAAACCAAGCAAATCCTGCCTTCGGGTACGGAATACTGGCCCGACATTCAGAAAATGAACTTCAAGGTGGGGCAGTCGAACATCACGGTAAATGGCCTGACGTCACGAGGAAAAATGAAAATCAGTTTTGTGGACTACTACGATGTTGACTGCCAGTCGGACTCCATCGTATTTACCGGCAGAGGCCTCGACACCTTCGCCATCGCAAAGGGTACACCCCAGGAAATTGACCGGCAGTTGCGCTACTACGTCACACAGCACTTGACCGTCATGCAGCAGCAGTATAGCGAACAGAAAGCAAAAGAGGAGCGCGAAGCACAAGAACGGCTCGCAGCCGAGCGCAGAGCCGAAGAAGCCCGCCAGAAAATCTATTACGACATGATCGTAGGGCAAACCTACAAGACCAGCGATGCAAACATGGGAGGTGCAGGTACAACCCTGCTCTTTGGCAGCATGGGGGCCAAACTGGCTTATACCTTCCATTTCAAGTCGCGAGAAGAAGTAGATGTCACCTCCCACATGGACATTCCCGCGTCTGTCGTCCGACGCTCCCCCGAACTCCTGATTCTCATGTCTGAGATGAACAAAGAATACACACGGCGCTACACCGTCAAAGATGGTGAAATCACGATTCTCGACAAAGACGGAAAAGAAAAAGCCTTTCAGGCCAGCATCAAGAACAACGGCGGCTACCTCGACTTCAACTATGGACTGTCGGGCTCGGTCATCAACACCAAAGGCAACCGTCCCACAGTGAAGTCCGTGCCCGCCAAGAGTGGAAAAGGATGGGCCGGCCGTCGCTACCGCAGTGACAAAGTCATCTTTGCCAATCAAAGCCTCGCCAAGCAGTACGACTCCGAAATGTTCACCGTCGTGCCCACCTTCACCATCCAGTTCGACAGCGACACTCAGGCCACACTCCTCACCACCGTCGAACTCAAGAAGAAACCCTACGTCAACCTCTCGCAAGAGCAGTGGGACCTCCTCACCAAACAAGCCAAGCAGAAAGTTGAATCCCACACACAGACCTACACCATCACCGGCGGCCGTCTGAAGATGGGTGCCGAAACCTTCCGCATCGTCGGAAACGGCCAGTCGCTCGTCAACGACTCCCCCGACTTCAAAGGCACCGTCCTGCGCCGGATAGAGTAGGGCATTGACATCGGAAGACTCAGAATATTCGGAAGACTCAGAATACTCAGAAAACTCGGAAAAGTCAGATGCAGGCGAGACGGCTTACGCCCTTCTCATGTACCTCCAAGTGCTTGAAAAAATTATTTCAAGCACTTGGAAATTCTTTTCAAGCACTTAGAAGTTTTGCCAAGCATTGCTCCTTCTCAAAAAACTTTGGATGGCTATCAATCAGAAATCGGCTCAAATCCACTGGAGATTTGAGCCGATTTCATGTTGTTTGTGAGTTGATTCTTGGGGGTTAATACTCACCCCAGGCCTTGATGGGGATGTCGTCGGGCGAGAGATTGCAGAAGGCATCGATGAAGGCAGAGGCGAGGCGGGGATTGGTGATGAGCGGAATGTTGAGGTCGATGGCGGCACGGCGGATTTTGTAGCCGTTCGTCAGTTCGTGGCTTGTGAGGTTCTTCGGGATGTTCACAACCATGTCGATCTTGTGCTGGTGCAGCAGGTCGAGCGCAGCCTCGCAGTCGGATGCTTCGTTGGCTTCCGAAGGCCAGAGGACACGGGTGTTCGGAATGCCGTTGTCGCTGAGGTATTTCGCTGTGCCGCCTGTGGCATAGATTTCGTAGCCGTGGTTGACGAGCGTGTGGGCGGCATCGAGCATCTCGGCCTTCTGCTTGGCGGAGCCTGTGGACAGGAGGACGGTGTGCTTCGGGATGCGATGGCCGACGCTGAGCATCGACAGGAGCAGGGCCGAACGGGTGTCGTCGCCGAGGCAGCCGACTTCGCCGGTACTGCTCATATCGACACCGAGCACGGGGTCGGCCTTTTGCAGGCGGTTGAAGGAGAACTGCGAGGCTTTGATGCCGACGTAGTCGAGGTCGAAGAGGTTTTCGGCCGGACGTTCGACGGGCAGGCCGAGCATGATCTTTGTGGCCAGTTCGATGAAGTTCAGTTTCAGCACCTTGCTGACGAAGGGGAACGAACGCGAGGCACGCAGGTTGCACTCGATGACGCGCAGGTGGTTCTGCTCGGCGAGGAACTGGATGTTGAAGGGACCGCTGATGTTCAGTTCCTTCGCAATCTTGCGCGACACTTTCTTGATTTGGCGAACAGTCTCGACGTAGATTTTCTGCGGTGGGAACTGCATGGTGGCGTCGCCCGAGTGGACACCGGCAAACTCGATGTGTTCGCTGATGGCGTAGGCAATGATTTCACCGTCGCGAGCCACGGCGTCCATTTCGATTTCCTTGTTGTGTTCGTGGAATTTGGAAACGACGACGGGGTGTTTCTTCGACACGTTGGCTGCGAGTTGGAGGAAGCGTTCGAGTTCTTCTTCGTTGGAGCAGACGTTCATCGCCGCGCCGCTGAGCACGTAGGAGGGGCGAACGAGCACGGGGAATCCGACTTTCTGGATGAAGTCCTTGATGTCGCCCATCGAGGTGAGGGCTGCCCATGCGGGCTGATCGACACCGATGCGGTCGCACATGGCCGAAAACTTGTCGCGGTCTTCGGCGTTGTCAATGTTCTGTGCCGAGGTGCCGAGGATGGGCACATTCTCGCTGTCGAGACGCATGGCAAGGTTGTTCGGAATCTGTCCGCCTGTGGAGACGATGACACCGTACGGCTGTTCGAGTTCGATGATGTCCATGACGCGCTCGAAGGTGAGTTCGTCGAAGTAGAGGCGGTCGCACATGTCGTAGTCGGTCGAGACGGTCTCGGGGTTGTAGTTAATCATGACCGAACGATAACCCTGTTCGCGGATAGTGTTGAGGGCCTGGACACCGCACCAGTCGAACTCGACGCTCGAACCGATGCGGTAGGCGCCGGAGCCGAGGACGATGACCGACTTCTGATGGAGTGCTTTCCAGTCTTTCAGAACGGAGAACTGACCTGCGCTTTCGACGGGGTGTGTGAAGTCGATGTCGTGGGCACAGGCCGAGTAGGTGAGATACAGGTAGTTGGTTGCGGCGGGATATTCTGCGGCCAGCGTGTCGATTTGCTTGACGTATGGGACGATGCCCATCTGCTTGCGGTGGTGGCGCACTTGGCGCAGTGCCTGCTCGGAGTCGCCGAGACGGGCTTCAAGTCCGATGGCTCGGGCAATCTGGAAATCGGTGAAACCTTCGATTTTGGCTCGGCGCATGAGTTCTTCACTGACGTTTTCGAGCGACTGTGCCTCCTTCAGGGCCACGTAGGTGTGGCGGATGTTCTGGAGTTTCTGCAGGAACCAGCGGTCAATCTTTGTCAGTTCGTGAATCTGGTCGATGGTGTAGCCCTGTGCAAGTGCTTTTTCGATGATGAGCACGCGCTTGTCGGTCGGGGCCTTCAGTGCAGCGTCGATGTTGTCGATTTCCAGTTCTTTGTTGCCTACGAATCCGTGCAGCCCCTGGCCAATCATGCGCAACCCCTTTTGGATGGATTCTTCGAAGGTGCGGCCGATGGCCATGACTTCGCCGACCGACTTCATGCTGCTGCCGAGTTCGCGATCGACGCCTCGGAACTTGCCGAGGTCCCAGCGCGGAATCTTGCAGACGACGTAGTCGAGTGCAGGTTCGAAGAAGGCGGAGGTTGTCTTCGTGACTGAGTTTTTCAACTCGAACAGGCCGTAGCCCAGTCCGAGTTTTGCAGCGACGAAGGCCAGGGGATAGCCTGTGGCTTTAGAGGCCAGGGCCGACGAGCGGGACAGACGGGCATTGACCTCGATGACGCGGTAGTCTTCGCTCTGGGGGTCGAAGGCATATTGTACGTTGCACTCGCCGACGATGCCGATGTGGCGGATAATCTGGATGGCCAGTGCGCGCAGTTTGTGGTATTCTGAGTTGGTGAGTGTCTGGCTGGGGGCGATGACGATGCTCTCGCCGGTGTGGATGCCGAGGGGGTCGAAGTTTTCCATGTTGCACACCGTGATGCAGTTGTCGTAGCGGTCGCGCACCACTTCGTACTCGATTTCCTTCCATCCCTTCAGGCTCTTCTCGACCAGCACTTGGGGCGAGAACGAGAAGGCTTTTTCGGCAATCTTGTTCAGTTCGTCCTCGTTGTCGCAGAATCCGCTGCCCAGTCCGCCCAGGGCATAGGCTGCGCGGATGATGACGGGGTAGCCCAGCCGCCGGGCAGCCGCACGGGCTGACTCAATGTTGTCGCAGGCCTCGCTCTTGATGGTCTTCACCCCGATTTCGTCGAGGCGGCGGACAAAGAGTTCGCGGTCTTCCGTGTCGATGATGGCCTGCACGGGTGTGCCGAGTACCTGCACGCCGTATCGCTCGAGTACGCCACTCTGGAAGAGTTGGACGCCGCAGTTCAGGGCCGTCTGTCCGCCGAAGGCCAGGAGAATGCCCTGTGGACGCTCTTTCTCGATGACACGCTCGACGAAGTAGGGAGTGACGGGCAGGAAGTAAATCTGGTCGGCAACACCTTCTGAGGTCTGCACCGTGGCGATATTGGGGTTGATGAGGACGGTTTCGATGCCTTCTTCGCGCAGGGCTTTCAGGGCCTGCGAACCGCTGTAGTCGAACTCACCGGCCTCGCCGATTTTCAGCGCACCGGAACCGAGCAGGAGGACTTTCTTGATGTTGGGATCTGTCATGGTGGGGTGGTACTTTTAAGCACTTGGAAAATTACTTTTAGCACTTGAAACTATTTTTTTAAGTGCCCTAAAAATGCTGAAACGCTGCCGAGGGGTCAGAGCAGCGATACGAAGTCGTCGAACAGGAACTCCGTATCGACGGGGCCGGAGGCGGCTTCGGGGTGGAACTGTACTGAGAACCAGGGGCGTGACTTGTGGCGGATGCCTTCATTCGAACCGTCGTTCATGTTGACAAACAGCGGTTCCCAGTCGGCGCCGAGCGTCGTGCTATCGACGGCATAGCCGTGGTTCTGGCTGGTGATGAAGCAACGGGTGGTGCCGACCTGGCGCACCGGCTGATTGTGGCTGCGATGGCCGTACTTCAGTTTGTAGATTGACGCTCCACCCGCCTTTGCCAGCAACTGGTTGCCCATGCAGATGCCGAAAATGGGACGCTCTGGATACTTCTGCATGGCCAGGCGAATGTTTTCGACCGTGGCGGCGGCTGTGTCGGGGTCGCCGGGACCGTTGGCCAGGAACAGGCCATCGTAGGCCATGTCGGTGAAGTCGTAGTTCCACGGCACACGCACCACCTCGACGCCACGGCGCAGCAGGCAGCGGATGATGTTCTGCTTGACGCCGCAATCGACGAGCAGCACACGCTTGGGCGCACCCTCGTTGTATCGGATGATGCCCTTGCAGGAGACTTGCTCGATGAAGTTCACACCCTCGTACTGAGCCGTAGGAATGTTCTGCGCATCGTCGTCGAAGATGATTTTGCCCATCATCACACCATGTTCGCGCAGCACCTTCGTCAGTTGGCGAGTGTCGATGCCCGTGATGCCCGGCACCATTTCGCGACGCAGCCAGTCGGCCAGGCTTTCGGCTGCGTTCCAGTGGCTGAACTCGGTGCTGTAGTCGCTGACGATGAGGGCCGAGGCGTGGATTCGCTCGCTCTCCATGAAGTGAGCCAGTTTGTTGTCTTCAAAGGTGAAAGGCGGCACGCCGTAGTTGCCAACGAGCGGATAGGTGAGCACCATGAGTTGGCCAGCATAGGAGGGGTCGGTCAGCGACTCGGGATAGCCGGTCATGGCGGTGTTGAACACCACTTCGCCTGCCACAGGCCGTTCGTAGCCGAACGATTCGCCGTGGAACTGTGTGCCGTCGTCCAGAAGGAGGGTTACTTTACGCATTGTATCTTTGGAATGGGGTTGACTTATTTGTTCATTTGTTCTTCGTACCAGTCGATGTAGGCTTGGTTGACAAGCCGTGTGCCGCCGGGAGTGGGGTAGTCGCCCGAGAAATACCAGTCGCCGGGGTACTGCGGACAGGCTTCGTGCAGGCCTTCAAGGCTCTGGAACACCAGTTCAATTTCGCTCTGGATGCCTTTGCTGCGAAGCATACGTACCATCTGCGCCGAAATCTGCTCGGCCGTGAACGGACGGTAGATGTCTTTGACGTGGTTCTCCATCTCGGCCGCATAATCGCCGGCGGCCTGTGGCGATGTTTCCATCAACTTGTTGTAGTGGACAATCTGTGCCTTGCAGCGGTTATAGACGTCCGTCAGGATGCTTTCCTGCTGGGAGAGGTAGAGTAACTTGACGACGGCACGGAAGGCGATGAACTCCGACATCGAAGCCATGTCGATGCCGTAGTAGTCGGGATAGCGTACCTGCGGCGACGAGGACACAATCACAATCTTCTTGGGATGGAGACGGTCGAGAATGCGGATGATGCTTTCTCGCAGCGTCGTTCCGCGCACAATGCTGTCGTCGATGATGACGAGGTTATCGACACCGGGTTGGATGGAGCCGTAGGTGATGTCATAGACATGGGCGGCCAGGTCGTTGCGCGACTTGCTCTCGGTGATGAACGTTCGCAGTTTGATGTCCTTCCAAGCCACTTTTTCGGCACGGATGCGAGTTGATAGAATGCGCTTCAGTTCCTCGTCGGTCGGTTTATGCTCCAGTTGCTGAATGGCTTCAACTTTCAGTTGGTTGGCATAATCCTCAAAACTCTGCAACATCCCGTAGAAGGCCACTTCGGCTGTGTTCGGAATGAACGAGAATACCGTGTGCTCGATGTCGCCCTTGATGGCCCGCAGGATAGGTTCGCGCAGTTGGTAACCCAGTGCCTTTCGTTCCTGATAGATGCCGCTGTCGCTGCCACGGCTGAAGTAGATGCGTTCGAAGACGCAGGCGCGGTTGTCGGCCTTCGGCAGAATCTGCGAGAAACGCACATCGCCGCGCTTCGACGAGATGACCGCCTCGCCGGCGCCGAGTTCCTTCACCTGCTCCGTCTCCAGGCCGAAAGCCGTCTGGATGACAGGACGCTCTGACGCCACGACCAGGATTTCGTCGTCGTAATAGTAGAAGGCAGGACGGATGCCGCTGGGGTCACGCATGACGAAGGTCTCGCCCGAACCTGTCTGACCGCAAACCACATAGCCGCCGTCCCACTGGGGCATACTCGTCTGCAAGACATTTTCCATCTGCACGTGGTCTTCGATGTAGGCGGTGATGTTGCTGCCCGTCAGGCCCTTTTGCTGTGCTTCGTTGAACAGACGTTCCGACTCGCGATCCAGCCGGTGCCCCATCTGCTCGAGCATGATGTAAGTGTCGCTGAAGATGCGCGGATGATGGCCCTTGCGCGTGATGTCGGTGAACACCTCGTTCACGTTCGTCATGTTGAAGTTGCCGCACAGGCACAGGTTCTTGGCGCGCCAGTTGTTGCGGCGCAGGAAGGGATGCACGTAGGTCAGGCCGCTCTTGCCCGTGGTCGAGTAGCGCAGGTGCCCCATGTAGAGTTCACCGGCAAAGGGCAGGTTCTTCTTCGCAAACGAGACGTCGGCAATCTGCTTCGCTGTGCCGGCATTGCGGAAACTCTCCTGCACAGTGGCGAAAATCTCGGAGATGGCACCGCTGCCCAGGGCTTTTTCGCGGAACATATATTCTTCGCCGGGGTCTGCCTGCAACTTCACACAACTGATGCCTGCGCCTTCCTGGCCTCGGTTGTGCTGCTTCTCCATCATCAGATAGAGTTTGTTCAGGCCATACTGCCACGAACCATACTTTTCCTGATAGTATTCAAGCGGCTTGCGCAGACGGATGACGGCGATTCCACACTCGTGTTTCAGTGGTTCCATATATCAGTGGGTTGACTTCTTGATTGCGTTGAATTTGAATTTCTAAGTGCTTAAAAGTTTTTCAAGCACTTAAAACTAAATTTTCAAGTGCTTAAAAAACGACACAGCCTGCGCCGTGCCGCAGGGACTACTCCACAGTGACCGACTTGGCGAGGTTGCGCGGCTGGTCAACGTCCTTACCCTTCTGGATAGCGATGTGGTAGGCGAGTAGTTGCAGGGGAATGGTCGAAAGCAACGGCTCCAGACATTCGATGGTGCGTGGCAGTTCGACGAATTCGTCGGCCATAGCCTTCACCTGCTCATCGCCTTCGGTGACGATGGCGATGACACGTCCGTTGCGTGCCTTAATTTCCTGGATGTTGCTCATCAACTTGTCGTACAGCGGATTCTGCGTTGCCACAACCACCACGGGCATCTCGTCGTCAATCAGCGCGATGGGTCCGTGCTTCATTTCGGCAGCAGGATAGCCCTCTGCGTGGATATAACTGATTTCCTTGAGTTTGAGCGCCCCTTCGAGGGCAACGGGGTAGTTGTAGCCGCGCCCCAGGTAGAGGAAGTTGCGGGCGTAGGTGAAGATGCGGGAGATGTCGCGGATATGGTCGTTCTGCTCCAGCACCTTCTTCATCTTCTCGGGAATGCTGTCCAGTTCTTGCACCAGATTGACGTAGTCTTCGTTGTTGATGGTTCCACGCGCCTTTCCCAGTGCCAGGGCCAGCATGGTCAGCACGGTGACCTGTCCCGTGAAGGCTTTGGTCGATGCCACACCGATTTCTGGTCCGACGTGGATGTAGCAGCCGGTGTTCGTGGCACGGGGAATGCTTGATCCGATGGCGTTGCAGATGCCGAAGATGAAGGCACCGCGCTCTTTGGCCAGTTGGATAGCAGCCAGCGTGTCGGCTGTCTCACCTGATTGGCTGATGGCGATGACGACGTCGCGTGAGTCAATGACAGGATTGCTGTAGCGGAACTCCGAGGCATATTCCACCTCGACGGGAATCTGGCAGATATTTTCCAGCAACTGCTTGCCGATGAGGCTCGCGTGCCAACTGGTTCCGCAAGCCACGATGATGAAGCGGCGTGCGCCGAGCAATTCCTTGCGGTAGTCGATGACGGCCGAGAGAACGACATTGTTGGCTTCGACGTTCACACGGCCACGCATACAGTCCTGCAACGACTTCGGCTGCTCGAAGATTTCCTTCAGCATGAAGTGCGGATAGCCGCCTTTCTCAATCTGCCCCAGGTCCAGATCTACGGTTTTGACATCGTGTTCAATCTTCTCGTTGTCGAAGTTGACAAACTCTGCCTCCTTCGCACCGCGGCGCAGCACAGCGATGTCGTTGTCGTCGAGATAGACGACCTTGTCGGTGTATTCGATGATGGGCGACGCATCGCTGCCGAGGAAAAATTCATCCTCGCCGATACCCACGACGAGCGGGCTGCTCTTTCGTGCAGCAATGATGGTGTTGGGCTCGTTGCGGTCAAGAATGGCGATGGCATAAGCGCCAATCACCTGACGCAGTGCAAGGCGAACAGCCGTGAGCAGGTCGATGTTCAGGTGCTGATGGATGTAGTCGATGAGTTGAACCAGCACTTCCGTGTCGGTGCTGCTCTTGAACTGCACGCCATGCCTTTGCAAGGCCTCTTTCAGCACCGTATAGTTCTCGATGATTCCGTTGTGGATGAGTGCCAGATTGCCCGAACAAGAAATGTGGGGGTGTGCATTCGTGGCGTTTGGCTCACCGTGGGTTGCCCAGCGAGTGTGGGCGATGCCTATGGTGCCGCTCACGTCTTTGTCTGCTACATATTCTTCCAACTCGGCAACTTTTCCCTTCGTCTTATAAACTTCCAGACTGTTGCCTTCGGTGATGAGTGCTACGCCGGCACTGTCATACCCGCGGTACTCAAGGCGTTTCAAGCCTTTAATCAAAACCGGATAAGCCTGACGCTTTCCGATGTATCCTACGATTCCGCACATGTTAATTTTGTGTTTGAATGAAAATTGTATATTATATCCATGAAAAGCGAAAACTCTGCCACCTCAACAAATGTTGTCGAGAGAGCAGAGTTTCACAAATTCCATATCGTATTGATTTACTGAATGATTCCGAGTTCCTTGAAACTGTCGTGCAGGGCACTGACACAAGTGTCAACCTGCTCCTTCGTGTGAGTAGCCATGAGTGCCACGCGGACGAGCGTGTCCTGCGGTGCACAAGCCGGTGGAATGACGGGATTGATGAAGATGCCGCGGTCGAAGGCCAGGCGGGTCACTTCGAAAGTCTTTTCAGCGTCGCGAACGTAGAGCGGAATGATGGGGCTCTCCGTTTCGCCGATTTCAAAGCCGGCCTGCTTGAACTGCTCCAGGGCGTAGTTCGTAATCTTCCACAGGTTTTGCTGGCGCTCCGGCTCTTCCTGCAGGATGTGCAGGGCTGTCAGAGCCGCAGCCGTAGCGGCAGGCGTATTCGATGCCGAGAAGATGTAGGTGCGAGAGTTGTGACGCAGCCAGTTGATGGTGTCGCTGTCGGAAGCCACGAAACCGCCAATCGAGGCAAGCGACTTCGAGAACGTACCCATGATGAGGTCAACGTCGTCCGTCACGCCGAAGTGGTCGCACGTGCCGCGTCCGTTGCGTCCGAACACACCCAGGCCGTGAGCCTCGTCCACCATGATGGTGGCGTTGTACTTCTTCTTCAGTTCGACAATCTCAGGCAGTTTGGCCAGGTCGCCCTCCATCGAGAACAGACCGTCGGTCACGATGAGTTTGATGGCATCCTCGCGGCAGCGCTTCAGTTCGCGCTCCAGGTCCTCCATGTCGTTGTGCTTGTAGTGGAAGAAGGTGCTGACGCTGAGTCGGCGACCGTCAACAATCGAAGCATGGTCGCGGTCGTCGCCCAGGATGTAGTCGTTACGGCCAGTCAGGCAACTGACCACACCGCTGTTCACGGTGAATCCCGTCGAATAGACGAGTGCTTCGTCCTTGCCGACAAATTCGGCCAATTCATGTTCCAACTGAATGTGCAGGTCGAGCGTACCGTTCAGGAAACGGCTGCCGGCACAACCTGTTCCGTATTTCTTGGTTGCAGCAATGGCTGCTTCGACAATACGCTGGTCGTAGGTCAGTCCCATATAGGAATTGGAGCCGAACATCAGCACGCGCTTGCCGCTCATCGTCACCTCCGTATCCTGGTGGCTGTCGATTTCTCTGAAATAAGGATAGATGCCCGCATCCATATACTTCTGCGGTTCCCTATACTTACTTAATTTTTCTTGTAATAAACCCATAGTCTAACATCAGCAAGCGTCTCGCTCTTTCTACTTATTTAATATATATGTATAGAGTGTCAGACGTTTCTTTAATTAGTAAAAACTGTGTTTTTGGCATTATTCGTCCAAACAGCGTGCAAAGTTACAAATAAATTTCCTATTTCTATTCATTTTCAAGAAAAAAGTGCCCCAACCACACAAAAAGATTTATAAAAATCAAAAAAACACACTGTTTTATACCCTTTCGTAATGAAGCACCGACACCAAAAACAATTAAACACCATTGGGGTGGATGTTAAAAAAAACGTGAGTTCGGCGTAAGCAAAACAGTGATTAGTGCACATGAAGTCCCAAAGGGACGACAGGTAAATTCCTGCCATTGTTTTCAAAACACCCTGGAGTGCAATATAATTATTTACTTTTCACTTTTCACTTTACACTTTTCACTTATTATCTGTCACCCCGTCGGGGTTCTCCTTGCTGGTCAAGGCTTGCAGGGGTTTCGCTACGCTCCACCCCTGCCTAAACTCTTTCGTCCTTTCAGGACTTGATTTACTCCTCAAGGCTTTGCATACGCCGAACTCGCGTTAAAAACAAAGCGTTTGACATCCAAGCCCTCATCCTTCATTTTCCCTTCTTTACAATGCCTTGATAATGTGATAAACCTTATCTATAAATAGTTCGTAGTCGTTAAGAATAACTGTACCTCCTTTAGATAATTCATTGTAGTCAAAGGATGATTCAGAAAGTTTCATGATTGATATATTGGATTTGTAGTAATCCATATATTCATCCTTTGTGGCAATATCTTCACAGTTCGGTTCAAGGTGCACAACATATATTAGGGTTTTGTTGGGTGTATGATAGAATGCCTCAACGTTATCTTTTGCCAGTTCAACATACTTGCGTACATTATGGTGTGTAAATGATTCCCATTTTGTCAAAACGCCTGATCTCTTATAATATGGAAGTCGGTCGAGAATAATGAACATTTGGAAATAGGGACAATGGGCTGCACGTATGTTTGCCGTTTCTCCTAACATGTTCTCAAAATAATTATTGGAGTTTTGAGAATAATTCTGCATGACAAACTTGACGGCAATACCTCCGACCATCTGATGTGTCCTTAAATCCTCGATGGTAATGTCAACCATTTTGTCGATATACCTTCCGTCTATTTTGTGTTCCCGGTCTTCCTGATAGCCTTGGGACCATACTTTGTAGTCATAGCCCTAGCGACTTGCTATGTCTGAAGCAATTGCACCATGAAGAGGCTTAAGTTTGGCTGTACTTCTAGAAGTTCCACACTTAATAAACTCCATGAAAGAGGTCTGGATGATGTTGAGAAATGTCTGATTGGTCAGCATAATGTTGTGGTGTTCTTAATGAAATATAGTAATTAAGATATTGTTCAAGGTCTTTTGAATTAAAAGTATAATAGCCCCCGCTCTTATATTTCTTCAAGAGTTTTATGTATTCGACACAATTTGGAGTAGCGATGATGGTCTTTAGCCAATGGAGGCTAATGTCATGTTCGGTCGTAATATAAAGACCACTGTAAATGCCTTCACCTGCATTAACGTCTATCAATTTGAAATCCTTTTCTGTCCTGACTAGAGTGTTGACTGCAAGTTTCTTTCGCCATACGTCAGAAAGTGCTTGTGTTCGTCCGTAAAGATACCATCCTTCAAATTCGGGGCGTCCCTTCAAGAGTTGTTCCTTGCAAGATTGATAGTGGAATTTCACTGCAGAATTACTGAAAATAACAGACAATGGTAGGGGCTTTCCGTTTTTGTCGTAAGGAAATAGGCCCTTATACCACTTGCCTGTCGAACCTTTTAACACAGGAATAGTTATTGGGGAATCTGGGATGTCAGAACCAATAAACACTTTATCTGCTAAAGTTGCAAATCCATTTTTAACGGATACATACTTCGTGAATTTCTTTGTTTTTATTTCGCGCAAAAGATGCAGATTCTGACTGTTGCTCAAGTAGAAATTAGAATCGATGTAAACATCCTCAAGTTTTAATCTTTCCACGAAAAAACGGCATCGCGTGTCACTGTCGTAGGTATAATAATTGAATTGGCCGTCATTTTTTCCTTTTTGAAAATGGGAAATCATTGTATAGGCTGTTGCATTTTCAAAGGCTTGAAAATGCTCTAAATCTATCAATTCTAATAGATTCTGATGCTGCATGATATAATTTCTCATATTGTTGGCTGCAACACTCGATAACCATGAACTGGGAGTAATATAGCAAAGTTCCCCTTTGGGTGAAAGCATATTGAACCCCAGTTCAAAGAATGCTAAATATAGATCTGTCATACCGCCATTAGCAAACAGATATGTTTTCACTTCATTGTAACTGTCTTCAAGATTATGTACTCTTACATACGGAGGATTACCAACAACATAATCCATTTGATTGTCAAAACGTTTGCACGTCAGTGCATTTTCGTGATATATATCCCATTCCACCCCTTCAAGACCATTGTCAAGTGCTACAGAATTCAAATTGTCGAGACAGGAATCATAAGCAATTTTGTCATTATCAATTCCATGAATGTAAGTTTGAAGATGAAAGACGATATCGTTGTTAGAAAGTCCATATTCAAGGCATGCATCAATATATCGTTGTACGATGATGCGTAAAAATGCGCCATCTCCACAACTATTATCGATGATGTGCTTTCCTATAATACTGCATCCTGAATAATTGCAATAGTTTAGGATTGCGTCAACAATAAACGAAGGTGTAAATACTTGGCCGATAGTTTTCGCCCTGACATTCTCTTGTTCCTTTGATGTTTTCACGTGTAGAATGAATAGAATAGCGAAAACTACCAAAACGAAAAACGGCTTCCTGCTCAAGTACCCAGGTATAAACACAAAGAACGTGGACGTTTCTTGTCCAACGTTCAAGGTACTTGCAGGAAACCTATGCTAACAGACAAAGAAAAACATCCACGCATTGCGCAGACGTTCACTCTTTATTCTGTTAACATGTTCTTCTACCTGCAAGTTTCTGAACGTTATCGAATAAATAGCAAACGCTATGATTTAACCAATATGTCGCACCGGTACGTTCTCGCCAGAACTCCTTGACCAGTGTTCATGTGCAAAGTTAAGACTTTTTTGCCGAACCACCAAACCTATTTGGCTTAAAACAACGAATTACACGAACCAGAACGACTTATTTCCTGCTATGGAAAATAAATTCGTTCTGGTTCGTGTAATTCTTTCGACAAGCGAAAGCGCAAGGCGATAACGTTGTCGTAAAAAAATCCGTGGTCTTACTTCACGTAGATGCGGTACTGCTTCACGCTGCCGGGAGCACCAGCCTCGGCACGGGGCAGGTATTCGAAGCCTGTGACGGTCTGCTCGCTGCCCAAGTCGATGACGAGGAGATGGGGGAAGGAAGCGCCCTTGACGGTCTGCCAGTAGGTCGATTCCTGCAGGTCGAACACCTTGTCGCCGGTGTGGTTACCGTTCTCGTTCTCCGAGTTGGCATATTTGCATGTCCAGGGTTCGCGGCTCAGGCGCTGGCCGTCGCTGCCGAGGGCATAAATCTCGGCGATGGCACACTGGTCGCCGCCATCGTTAACCGTTTGCACTTCGAGGCAGAGCAGACGTCCGCGTTTCGGCGACTGGAAGGTAATCTTCTGCCATCCGTTGCCAGCACGGAACTGACCTGTGGCGGCAGGTGTGTCGCTGTTGAGGTCGGGCTTGTCGCCGATGTTGTTGTGCTTGTTCGACTTCTCCAACTGCAGTTTGTTGAGTTCGGGTTCAGCCTGTCCCCAGACAACGGTCTCGCGAGGACCTACCACGTCGAGCACTATCACCTCGTTCTTACCCTTCTTCAGCCAGCAGCCAGGCACATAGAGCGTCTGCTGAGGACCGATGCTCCAGATGCGGCCCATGGCATGACCGTTGACATAGACCTGTCCCTTGCCCCATGTTTCGAAGTTCAGGAACGTGTCGCCCACCTTCGAGAGGTTGAAATAGCCGCGGTAGTAGCCACGGCCGTTCTCTCGTTTGGCAAAACCCTCGCTGAGCTCTATCTTATTGGCATCGAAAGCCTTCACAGCTGTATTATAGTCATCAGAAATGGGTGTCATCGTCCATTTCTTCAGAGTCCACGCTGCTTCGTTGCCATATTTGTCAGGCTCTGCGTAGATGACGACATCGCCAACGATACCCTTGAAGTCCTTGATGGCACGACCGAAGTTGATGCGGCCCATAGCTTCAACGAGAATTGCCAGCTTATGTCCTTTCTTTACAGGGGGCAAGGAAAGCGACTTCTCATTCTTTACACGGTCAATCTTTCCGATATAAACGTCATCGATGAACACTTGGGCATAGTCATGCGCCTCCAATGTGAGCATGCTTTGCACGGGAATCTCGGGAAGTACTGTCACATAATAGGTCATACCCCAACCTAAGTCCATCTCTTCGAAAGTCTGTGGGTTGACTCTTGGGATAAGATGCTTTCTATAAAACGGCGCGAACTCCTTCAGCTCAAACTTGGGCACGGTGATGATGGGCATGGGAGCCTTGGGAACAGCGGGCAGGCCCCCCTTCCGTCCCCCCGTTAGGGGGAAACCTCTTTCATCATACTTCTCCATCATCTTGCGCAGTTCCCAGAACTTCGGGGTGTCGTGTCCGTACTCGTTGATGGGAGCGTCGTAGTCGTAGGAGGTGACGTCGGGCGCAAAGCCGGGAGAGTTGGCACCTGCCCAGTGGCCGAACGAGGTGCCTCCGTGTGTCATGTAGAGGGAGAAAGAGATGCCTTTCGAGAGCATTTCGTCCATGCCTTCGACCATGTCCTTGGCGGGACGTGTCTCGTG
>ONXQ01000028.1:0-8859 GCA_900321835.1 uncultured Prevotellaceae bacterium | reverse complement strand
GGACGCAACTCGCCGAGGCGGCGGAACTGGTCGTTGATGTTGGCACCTGTGCCGAAGTTCATCGTCCAGACAAGGTCGTCGAGTCCGTTCTTCTCGAAGTTTGACGACCAGTCGCACTGGAACAGTGCCAGTTCCTTGCCGTAGATGCCGCGCAGGCAGTCGCGAATCTCGCTGACGTAGGGCTTGTCCTCGCCGTACGAGCCGTATTCGTTCTCCACCTGCACCATGATGATGGGCCCGCCGTTCTGGATGGTCAGCGGAGCCAGTTGCTCGCCGACTTTCTCCTCAAATATCTTCACGCGCTCCATGAAGTAGGGGTCACGCTCGCGCAGGCGTATGTCTTTTTTCTTGAGCAGCCACCAGGGCAGTCCGCCCATTTCCCATTCGGCGCAGACGTAGGGACCGGGGCGCACGATGACGTACATGCCGTTCTTCTGTGCCAGACGGCAGAAAGCAGCCACGTCGTTGTTGCCTGTGAAGTCGAATTCGCCTTCACGCTGCTCGTGGATGTTCCAGAAAATGTAGATACATACGGCGTTCATTCCCAACGCTTTGCACATCTTTATTCGATGTTCCCAATAAGGGCGTGGAATGCGCGGGTAGTGTACTTCGGCAGCCTTCACGATGAAGGGTTTTCCGTTCAGCAGGAAGGTTCCGTTGCCAGCCTCGAACGTGCCTTTTGCCTTTTGAGCCTGCATGGGCAGTGCCGCCATCGTGCAGAGCAGAAAGGCAGAAATCAGTTGTTTAATATTCATGGTGTTACTTGGTTTTGTTTTTACAGCGGTGGAACAAAAGTTCCACCGCGGTGGTATTAAATTTTCACTGTGCTGGTCTTTTTGTACCACTGCGTTGGTACGGTTGTACCAGAACGTCCGACTTTTTTTGGTACTGCGCAGCGTCTATTTCTTCACAGGAATAGCGTCGATGCGCTGTTGGTGGCGACCGCCTTCGAAGTCGGTGTTGAGATATTCGTCCATGATGCGGCGGGCCATGTCGTTATGGGCGATTTCGGGAATCCATGCCAGTCCGGCACGAATGGACTGGTGCTTGTTGAGCGTCATCGAGATGCCTTCGCCCGAGCCACACATGGCGATGCCCGGATAGACTTCGCCGCGCTCGATGCCCTCGGCCAGCAGGTGACCGTAGGTGGCGTAGTTGCACGACTCCTCGGTGAAGGTACCGTAATCCTTGTAGGGGATTCCTTTCTCGTCGAGATACTGCTTCACAAACTGCTTGAGCGGAAAGGCTGCGTGGTCGCTGGCCAGTCGAGATACTGCTTCACAAACTGCTTGAGCGGAAAGGCTGCGTGGTCGCTGGCCAGTCCGACGGTTTTGATGTTCATCATGAGATTATGTTTTATGGATTTAATGATTGTGAGTTATTAGGCAATGCCAAAGTTACGACAAAAAAGTGAAAAGTGAAAAGTGAAAAGTGAAAAATTAATGATTAGAAATTAAAAAATTTGCAAAAACCGCGGTTTTCGTCTATATTTGCAGGAAATAAGAATTGCAGTTTGCCAAATGGCAGACAAAATGAAGAATGAAGAATTAAGAATTAAGAATGAAAGTAACTCTTATTCTTCATTCGGAGGCGAAGCCGACATTCTTCATTCTTCATTCCTTGCCCCTCGACTCTTGACAATAACGGATTTCAGATGAACGTAGATTTCCTGAATTTGCAGCGGGTGAACGCCTCGTTTGGCGACGAACTGGAAGCCGCCGTGCAGCGCGTCGTTCGCAGTGGCTGGTACCTGCGAGGCGACGAGACAGCGGCGTTTGAACGCGAATGGGCCGACTATGTCGGAGCGGCACACTGCGTCGGTTGCGGCAACGGACTTGATGCCCTGACACTGGTGCTCACGGCTTGGAAACAGATGTTCCAGTGGCAAGACGGCGACGAGGTGATTGTGCCTTCCAACACGTTCATTGCCACCGTGTTGGCCGTCAGCAGGGCAGGGTTGCGACCTGTGTTCTGCGAACCCCATCTGGGCGATGCACTGATGAATGCCGACCTGCTCGAAGGATTGCTCACCGAGCGCACCCGTGCCCTGATTCCCGTTCATCTCTACGGAATGCGGTGCGACATGCAAGCCATCAATGCCTTTGCCGACCGCCACGCCTTGCACGTGCTGCAAGACGCCTGTCAGGCACATGGCGCCGTGCAGGGTGGTACGGCCGCATGGAGTTTCTATCCCGGAAAAAATCTCGGTGCGCTGGGCGATGCCGGCTGCATCACCACCGACGATGCCCTGCTGGCACAGCGTGTGCGTCAGTTGGGAAACTACGGTTCAACCGTCAAGTATGTCCATGATTTTCAAGGCTGTAACTCACGCCTCGACGAACTGCAAGCCACCGTGCTGAGGGTAAAGTTGTGCCGGCTGAACCAAGACAACCAACGTCGCCGACAGATTGCAGATTATTACGGCGAGGCCGTGTCTTCACTTTCCTACGAGGCTGCAGTGCAGGAAGTGACAGCCCCCAGTGTCTATCACATCTATGCCCTTCGCACGCCCCATCGCGATGCCCTGCAGCAACATCTCCAGCAGGCTGGCATCCAGACCCTCATCCATTATCCCACACCGCCGCACAAACAAAAAGCGTACTCGACGTACGCTTCTCTGCATCTTCCTGTGGCGGAGGCATGGGCCTGCACCGAACTGTCGCTGCCCATGAGCCCCGTCATGACCGACGACGAGGTGGAGTTTGTTGCCAAAAGTCTAAGTACCTTTCAGCCACTTTGACCGGGTCGTGGTGCCGACGCACATATTCCAGTCCCTGCCGCTTGAGCAGGGGAATCTGCTCGGGGTGCAGCACGAGGTTTTCCAGTTTTAGGAAAACGTCGTCCTCCGACGGCAGCACATTCACGATGGGACGCAGTTCCGTCTCTCCCAGGATTTCGTAGTTCTCCGGCTCACCGCCGCCCACGACCACCAGCCCCTGCGCCATCGCCAGCAGCGCATTCATGGCCGGCGTGTAACTGTACAGTTGGTCGAGCAGCACGTCGCTGCCAGCCATCATCCGTTTGTACTGCTCAAACGGCACCGACTCCGCCTTCACAATCTTGCAGCGCTCCGGGTACTTCGCCTTCACACGCTCCAGTGCCCGCAGCATCACGTCCGTCCCCTTGTAGGCCGAACGCCCACGCTGAATGCCGATGAAGAATGTAAGCCCCCCTCTATCTCCCCCCGATAGGGGGAGGACTTCCGCACCCCCATCCCCTCTATCTCCCCCCGATAGGGGGAGGACTTCCGCACCCCCATCCCCTCTATCTCCCCCCGATAGGGGGAGGACATCAGCCTTTTCCGTTTGAGGCTCTCCCCCTATCGGGGGGAGTTGGAGGGGGGCTGGTATGAATGTGGTCTTCTCCGGGAACCACTGCTGATAGACGGCAAAATATTCGTAAAGACCGGCGGGGATGCCGTCGCAGTCCTCCATCACCCGTTGGCACAGCCGTCCCTTCGCGCCGTTCAGCCACTCGTCGATGAGCCTGCGGTTCTGCGGCTCGTCGGCACGGCTGCGGGGCCCGATGTTGAAGTCGCTGTAGCGGAACGTGCGGCAGTCCAGGCACGTCTTCACCCAGTAGTAGTCCATGCCGAACGCACCGACAAACATCTTTCCGTTCCGCTTCCTTATATATTTATAAAAGGGCAGAATCTTCTCCGGTTTGAGGTCGAGGAACAGCGGGTTGACCAGTTGCACCACGTCGTAGCCCTTGAGCCGGGGCAACAGGCGGATGCAGTCCCACAGGTAGCGCAGACTGTCCCACCGTCCCGTCGAGCGCCGCTTCAGGTCCACGTCGCGCCGGTAGCCTTTCCAGTAGTCGCCGTCGCTCACCACCGTCGCCTCGTGTCCCAGCCGCCGCAGCCCCTCGGCCAGCGTCCAGTGCAGGTTGCTATAATCGCCCAGCAGCAGAATTCTCATACGATTTTCTTTATTTGCCTGCGAAATTACGCATACTTTTGCAGAAAACCAAGCCAGTCCCCCGTTTTTTTTACTCTTCGCCCTTCACTTTCGCATCGAGACGACAGGTGAGGGTCAGGGCGGCGTAGTGGTGGCGATGGTCGTTCCACGTCGTGGTTTGGCTGGCCTCGGCCGACTGACTGCTCCACCTGTTGTCCTTCTGGTTGAGAAGGTCGTCGAAGTCCAGCGACAGATTTGCCTTGCCGCGCAAGATTTTCCAAGTGACCGAAGCGTCCCAGACGAGCAGGTTGCGGTTCATGGCGGTGACAGTGTAGCCGTGGTTCATCTGCTGCGTCAGTCTGGTGCGGAGGACGAAGTGGCCGAGGGTCAGTTCGGTTGTCATGCCCACTTCGTTATGCCACAGCGTCGTGTTCTGTTCGGGAGTGGCTGAGAAGTGGCCCAGCGTGGCGTCAATCAGACCAAAGAGCGATGCCTTCCATTTGCCGGTGTCGAGTGAGAAGGTGAGGCGTTCGACGGGGTGGAGGACAGATTGGGCAGAAAGCCGTGGCAGGGCGTCGCCATACGCCAGGAGCAGTGCGTGGCGGCGTTCGGTGGTGAGTCGGAAAGAGTTTTGCAGGCGGAACAGATGGCCGAAGCCCTGGTCGTAGTTGAGACGAACGGACAGCGAACGACCGCCATGCACATTGACGGGACGGCTCCTGTAGACACCGCTGAAGGGGTTGTAGCGCAGGTCGATACGCTGCTCGCGGTCGCTCCATTGATAGTTGACCGAGGCACTGAGCGACAGTTGGTGTTGTGCAACCATCGTGCTGTAGTTGAGCGAAAACTTGTGCGTGTGACTGTCCTTCAGTGCAGGATTTCCTTCGGTGATGAAGAGCGGATGGGTCTGGTCGCGGTAGGCGAGGGTTTGGAGCAGAGAGGGCCTCGAGCAGGCAAACTCATAGTGCAACTCCACGAGGTCGGCCTTGCTGACCTTCCATTTCGTCGTAAAGGATGGGGTGAACAGCAGACGGCGGCGCACGGCTGTCCGTTCGTTTCGAAATCCTGATGCGTGCGCCTGCGTTCGTAGTTCAGCCAATAGGACAGGTCGAGGAGCCACTGTTTCGTCACCCAGTGCTGGAAGTGCGCTTCTGCCTTCAGTTTGAGGGAATTAAGTGGAGAATAGGCATATTGCCGCATGGATTCTGATTTTTCACCTTTCACTGCGGCATGGCCGCTTTCACTTTTCACTCTTTCGATGTTCCGCGTCGTATAGGTCTCGCTGTTTCCGTCTTCGAAGTCAAACTCGGCACTGGCACCAAGAGCACCGTCTTTCACATAGTGTTCCCACGAGGCACGGCCGTAGAGCGTGGCGGTGCGGCCCGAACCCTCCGTCCTGCTTTGCTGCAACAATGTTGCTGCATAGATTGACGGGGAGGAGGCTGAGGATTCACTCTGTTCATCGTCGATGCGTTGCAAGTCGCGCTTGCGCTTGTGCTCTGCCTGAATCTCGAACGTGAACGTGTTGAGCGAGTCCTTTCGCCAGAGCCATTCGGTGTCGAAGTAGGGGTTGAGCAGGTGCGTGCGTCCGTAGTTGATGGACGACTGCCGTGTGGCACTGCTCCTGACCTGCCTGACGTCTCCAGCGGTGCTCGTACCCCGCCGCAGCACCCTGTTCCTGACCGTTGCCACCGCTCCAGTTGCTGCTGCCACCGCCCATCTGCCGTCGGCGCATCACGTTCGTGTTGTTGGCATTGGCAAAGATCATCACAGGGTCGGTCTTCGACAGGCGGTTCAGCGTCAGGTCCGTCTGGTAATGCTGTTGCGTCTGCCCGCCCACAGTGGCATCGCCGTACCAACGGTCGAGAAATCCGGGCTTGATGCTGAGGTCGAGCACCATGTCCTCGCGTCCGTCGTCGCGCCCCGTGCGCTGGCTGAATTCCGAGGCTTTGTTGTACGCCTTGATGTCCTGCACGGCACGGGCAGGCAGTTGGCCGATGAGGGCATCGCCGCTGAACAGACTTTCGCCGTCCATCGTCACGCGGATAGGTTTTCCGTTCCAGCGGAGCGAACCGTCTTCCCCTGCCTCGATGCCCGGCAACTGGCGGAGCAGTTCGTCCAGCCGCGCACCCTCCTGCAGATGGAAGGCTTCGGGGTGGAAGACGATGGTGTCGCCCCGCATCGTGAAGCGCCGGGCACGTCCCTTGATTTCGACCAGTTTCAGCATCTCGGCCGACATCTTCAGGGCTATGTCGCCGAGGTCGATGGTGTCCGTCCGTTCGTCGCTGAGGCTCATGACGCGCTGTTTTCGCGACTCATAGCCGAGCATCTTCACCTCCATGTTCCACGAGCCGCGACGGGCATGGAACTGCACACGTCCGAGCGAGTCGCTGCACTCCTGCATGACGATGTAGGCGTTGCCCGTAAAGATGCTGAACTCCACCTCGGCGAAGGGCAGGCACTCGCGGCTTTCGCTGTCGATGATGCGACCACGGATGATGTCGGCTCTCACGCTGGCTGTGCTGCCGACAAGGCACAGCAGGAGCAGGGCGCGGAAGGCTCCACGCCAAAGGGAATGTTGCTTCATGTGATAGAGAATTTGATTTTGGAACCGTCTTGAGACAGCCACTTTTTCGACTGTGCCGCCAAGCCTTTGAGAATGCGGTCTCAAAACTTTGAGACTGGGCTCTCAAAACTTTGAGAACGCGCTCTCAAAGTTTTGATGAAACGCTATCAATGTTTCATCAGCGGACATCCTTGATAATCAATGTGTTGTCGTTTTGGTTGAGAGTCAAGGGCAAGCCTACGGCGGTCGAAAGGCGCGTTTTCAGGGGCGAGCATCAAGAGTCGGAACGGGGTTAATACTGGTTGATAATCTGGTCGAGCGTTACCGCAGAATCGGTGCAGCCGAAGCCCTCGCGCTTCAGTTTCTGCTTGCGGTGCTGGACGGCACTGACGGTGATGAGATAGATGGCGGCAAGCGCCTGGTTCGACAGTCGCAGTCGGGTGAGCATACAGAGGCGGATGTCCTCCTCCGTGAAGTCGGGATGCTCGGCACGCAGACGGCTTACGAAATCGCCGTCGGCCGTGTTGAGCGTCATCTCGATTTCGCGCCAGTTGCGGGCGTTGATGACCGTGCGTCGGCCTTCGGTCGGCGAGAGCATTTCCAGAATTTCGCTCTTGTCGATGATGTGACCACGCAGGGCGGCAATCATCGTGTCCTTCTGACGGAGTTGTGCTGCCATCCGCTCGGCTTCAAGACGGTGCTGCGTCTGCTCTGCCGTGCGCCGCTGTGCCCATCGGTTGCGCCACAGCCAGAAAGCCAGTGCGAGGACGGCGACAAAGAGGATGAGAATCAGGAGGGCTGCGCTGAGCAGACGGCGTTCCAACTGTGCGGCCTTCATCACGTAACCTGCTGCCAGATAGGTGTTAGTGTCGCTCTCCATGCGCTGCTCCACCTGTTTCCATTCGTTCTCGAAGTCCTGCCCTTCATAGTCGTGACCCAGCCAGTTGTCCGAGTGGGCCAGGGTGTGCGCCTCTTCGTACATGTAGATGGGAACGCCTACGTCGCAATGATAGGTGAGGCCCATCTTCTTGTTGCCGTAGGCATACGACTCATACCGTGCGCCTACTTGGAACGGCTCGTAGGGCAGGCTCCAGATGCTGTCGAGACACAGGAACACCTGATCGCAGTCGGCAGCGTCGGTCGTTCCCTTCTGCACGTCGTCGGCAGCGATGTGGCAGGCGCGGACGAGCGTGGGAAAACTCTGGAGGTTGTAGGGCGACTTCTGCAGCGTGACACGTCCGTAGTCGTTCAGCAGCGTGAGCAGCCACAGCGGATGGGCGGGATGCTGCCGCAGGTGATCGAAAGCGCGGCGAAAGCACCAGTGCTGCTCGGTGTGGCAGAGGGAATGGTTGCGCTCGAAATCCTGTCCGAAGCAGAGATAAGCGCGGCAGGCAGCCTCATGGTCGCCGACGCGGTCTAGGCAGTAGGTGGCCAGATGGAACAACTTGTCGGCCGGCAGTGCGGCATCGTCGTGCGGGTAGTGGTGGTGGATGGCAAAGCAGAGGCGTCCGAATCGGCGCACCGCTTCGTCGTCATCTCCTGTTCCGCCCAGGCTCTGCTCATTATAATAATGGTACGCGCGTGTGAGGAGCGAATCGGTCAGCCCTGGGGCGTGGCTTTTCACAAACTCTTCGTAGGAGTGGCGATAGGTCGTGACGCGCCGGAATTCCCACACCCCCGAATCGGCGATGAGGAAACAGAGCGAATCGAGCGTCGCGCGTTCCATCTGCTCTTCGAGAACGAGTACGCGCACCAGGGTGTGCAGAGCCTGTTCGCCTTCGTCCAGACGTGTGGTATCGACCTCGGCGAGCAACTGTGCCGCGCTGTCGGGGTCGGAGAGTGCGAGGCATTCGGCCGTCTCCAGCCATCGCGTCTGGCGGCTCTGACAGGCAGCGAGCGTGACGGCTGCGAGGACGAGAATCCATGTTCTGATTGTTCCGCTGCAAAGTTACGGCCTTTTTGCTGTAGCCACAAAAAAATGCGTGGAAAACCTGCTTCCACGCATTCCTGTTTGATTTTCAAATCGTTAGTCTCCGATTTTCCACGGCCTTTCCACCTCGCAGAGTGGAAAAACCGTGTGCGTATGGGGTCATCTGACCAGGATTTTCCGTCCGCCCATGATGTAGAGGCCGGGGGATAATGAAGAATGAAGAATGTCGGCTTCGCCTCCGAATGAAGAATAAGAGTTACTTTCATTCTTCATTCTTAATTCTTCATTATTCACTTCTTCGACACGACGGCCTTGAAGGTCATAGACGGCAGCATCATTTATCACTTTTTGTTTTTCACTTTTCGCTTTCTCAATCCCTGTGGGTTCGTCGGGCGAGAGGACGTCGAACTCGGCGGGTTGTGACTTGTCGGGATAGACGTAGGAGCCTGCTGTCGTGTGGTCGA
>ONXQ01000027.1 GCA_900321835.1 uncultured Prevotellaceae bacterium | reverse complement strand
AAAAAGTCGGCAAATGTTAAATTTGCCGACTTTTTGTGTTTAATTTATCAAAAAATTCTTTATTTTTTTGACATTCACGAGACATTGCGCTTAATTTGCAGCGGAAAACAATACGCGAAAGCGCAAGACTGTCAATGAACAAACGAACCATACTCATTCTGGCGCTCATCATGGGCCTGTCGTTCATCACGCTGCTGGTGATGCAGATGCGCTATGTGGACGAGGTGCTCAACATGCGGCGCCAGCATTTCGAGGAGTCGGTGAACCGGGCGCTGATGAATGTGTCGCACCAACTGGAACTGAGCGAGACGGCGCGCTACCTGGAGCAGGGTTCGGCGGCGGCCGACGGCATCAGCACGGCCATCGACACCATCTTCGTCAGTCAGGACTCGGCCATCATCCAGCGCACGAGTGTGGCTCATGCCAAGGACGGCAGCACTTTCCGCCTGCTCTCGACCGAGGCGACGACCCGCCTGAGCGACAACTACTTCACGAAGCGCAAGGGCAGTTCGCTGGTCGATCGCTCGCGCTCGCTGCAGGAAATCATGCGTGAGCGGTACAACTACGAGCGTGACCTGGTGGACGAAGTGATCTACAGCATCCTCTACACGGCGAGCGACCGTCCGCTGCAGGACCGCATCGACTTCCGCGAACTGGACCAACTGCTCAAGTCGGAGTTCAGCACAAACGGCATCGACCTGCAGTACCACTTTGCCGTACATACGAACAACGGGCAGCGCGTGTTCCAATGCTCCGACTACGACCCGAAGGGCGAGCAGCACACGTTCACGCAGACGCTCTTCCGCAACGACCCTGTGCAGAAGATGGGTGTGCTGAAGGTCCACTTCCCCGAGTTCGGAAAATACATCTACCGTTCGCTGGCCTTCACCATCCCGGCTGTCATCTTCACGCTCATCCTGCTCGTCACGTTCGTCATCACGATGATTCTCGTCTTCCGCCAGAAGAAACTTTCGGAGGTGAAGAACGACTTCATCAACAACATGACGCATGAGTTCAAGACGCCGCTCTCGTCCATCTCGCTGGCGTCGCAGATGCTGAACGACGACACCGTGCCCAAGACGCCCCAGATGCTGCGCCGCCTGGCAACGACCATCAACGACGAGTCGAAGCGCCTGCGGTTCCAAGTGGAGAAGGTGCTGCAACTCAGCATGTACGAGAACCAGAAGGCTAACCTCCACATGACGGAGGTCAACATGAACGAACTCATCTCGGGCGTCGTCCACACCTTCGCGCTGAAGGTCGAGAAGAACGGCGGAAAGATCGTCTCCCACCTGCGCGCCGAGCGTCCCGACGTGATGGTCGACGAGATGCACCTGACCAACGTCGTCTTCAACCTCATGGACAACGCCGTGAAATACCGCCGTCAGGACGCACAACTGGAACTCACCGTATCGACCTGGAACGAGCCCCACTGGCTCTGCATCTCGCTGCAGGACAACGGCATCGGCATCCGGCGCGACGACCTGAAGAAGATTTTCGAGAAATTCTACCGCGTCCACACAGGCAACGTACACGACGTCAAGGGATTCGGCCTCGGCCTTGCCTACGTCAAGAAAATCATCACCGACCACCGCGGAACCGTTCACGCCGAGAGCGAACTCGGCATCGGCACGAAATTCATCATCCGCCTCCCCATCTACGGCGAGGAATAACAGCAAACGAATATTCACCCCATTAAAACCCCGACAACTATGGAAGAAACTATTGAAAACGTCAACATCCTCCTTTGTGAAGACGACGAAAACCTCGGTATGCTCCTGCGCGAGTATCTCGAAGCCAAAGGCTACAGCGCCGACCTCTGCGTCGATGGCGAAGAAGGCTTCAACGCCTTCCGCGACGGACACTACGACCTCTGCATCCTCGACGTGATGATGCCCAAGATGGACGGATTCACACTGGCCAAGCGCATCCGCGAAATGGACCAGGACATCCCCTTCATCTTCCTCACCGCCAAGACACTCATCGAGGACGTCCGCGCCGGCTTTGAAATCGGTGCCGACGACTACATCACCAAGCCCTTCCGCATGGACGTCGTCGTCCTGCGCATCGAAGCCATCCTGCGCCGCGTGCGCGGAAAGTCGAACAAGGCCGAGACCATCCGCCCCATCGGCATCTACACCTTCGACACCCAGAAGCAACTGCTCACCGCCGGCGACAAGGTCGTTGCCAAACTCACCACCAAAGAAGCCGAACTGCTCACCCTGCTGAGCAACAAGCCCAACGAACTGCTGCCGCGCGACTTTGCCCTCAAGAGCATCTGGATCGACGACAACTACTTCAACGCCCGCTCGATGGACGTCTATATCACCAAACTCCGCAAGCACCTCAAGGGCGACCCCAACGTCGAAATCCTCAACGTACACGGCAAGGGTTACAAACTCGTCGTCAGCGAACAGCCCCAGTAGCAGGCCGACAGCCACACATAGCAAACGCCGCCGGTGCAAGTTCACATTGCACCGGCGGCGTCTGTCATGACACCCGAGTCGTCCGTATGAACAACATATACTCAAATTGAGCATGTGTTAAAGAACCACAGATTACACGGATTAAAAGGACTTTCTCCAAGCCTCACCCCCTAACCCCCTCTCCGAATGGCGAGGGGGAAGCCTACGGCGGTGAGGGGGAACACTACGGATTACGATGCTACGCATCGATTCTTGCAGCAAGTATCATCGCGACGTCAGTCGCTGAAATCCTTCAAAAATCAATGCATTGAATAAACGGATTGAATAAAATCCCTCAATTCCGTGAAATCTGCGGTTAAAAAAACAAACGAATGTTGAGTATATGTCATTCATTCGCCGAACTCACGTGAGTTCTCCCGATTCCACCGCCAGCCCCACGCGCGCACGCGTAAAGGTCTGAGCGCTCAGAAATTTTCGTCTGAGCGCTCAGACGATTTCTTCCGAGCGCTCAGACGTTTCCGTCCAAGCGCTCGGAAACGACGACAAGCCACACCCCCGCCGAGTCAGAGCCATAGAAAAAGCGGGCAGGGAACGTACCCGTCCCCAGCCCGCTTCGTCCTTCCCGGACAACGGTTAGTCCTCCTCTTCAGGCTCGTCGTCCAGCGGCAGTTTCTTGTTCATCCAGATGTGGACAATGACACCTGCAACCACGAGGAAAGCACTGCCGGCCGTGTAGATGTTCTGGTCGAGCAAGTCGCCCAGCGCCGGAATGACAGTGGCGAGAATCAGCAGGAGCGCACCCACGACGACAAGGCAGATGCCGATGTTCTTTTTCTGAGAATTCTTCATTGTATGCTATGTTTTAATTGTTAATAATCCAGATTCGGGTGCAAAATAACGAAAAAAACGCCAAAAGACGAAATAAAATCAGCGTTTTTTTTGATTTCAGCGATTTTTTTGGCCGATGATGAACGAAATTCCGCAAAAAAGTCGTACCTTTGCCGACGCTTTGCGAAATGACGGCCGCCAGAGCAATCTGACGGACAGATTTTTGTGGGCATTACACACACATTATTTATCAACTTATTATTAACCCAAAAAAGTATGAATCAGTACGAAACCGTTTTCATTCTTACTCCCGTTTTATCTGATGCACAGGTAAAGGAAACGGTAGAAAAGATCAAAGATCTCCTGACCAGCGCTGGCGCCGACGTGTTCAGCGAGGAGAACTGGGGTCTGAAGAAACTGGCCTACAACATCGAGAAGAAGTCAACCGGCTTCTACGGAATGCTCGAGTACAAGGCCGAACCCACAGTGATTAAGAATTTTGAGTTGCAGTTGCGCCGCGACGAGCGTGTGCTCCGCTACATCACAGTCAAGAACGAGAAGTACGCCGCTCAGTACGCTGAAAAGCGCCGTCTCAAATACCAACAGAAGGAGGCATAAATCATGGCAGCACAGACATCCGAAATCCGCTATCTCACTCCCCACGCAGTAGATAAGAAGAAAAAGAAGTACTGCCGTTTCAAGAAGAGCGGCATCAAGTACATCGACTACAAAGACCCCGAATTCCTGAAGAAGTTCCTCAACGAGCAAGGCAAAATCCTGCCCCGCCGCATCACCGGTACATCGCTCAAGTACCAGCGCCGCGTCGCACAGGCAGTCAAGCGTGCCCGCCAGATTGCACTTCTTCCATTTGTAACTGACTTGATGAAATAAAAAAGGAGGACACACGATATGAAGATTATTTTGAAGAAAGACGTCCAGGGCCTCGGCTACAAGGACGATGTCCTCACAGTGAAGGACGGTTATGGCCGCAACTACCTGCTTCCCCAGGGATTCGCAGTCATCGCCACGGAGAAAGCCGTGAAGATGCTCAACGAAGAACTCAAGCAGCGCGCCCACAAACTCGCTAAAATCAAGGCCGACGCCGAAGAAGCCGCCAAGAAATACGAAGGCGTGTCGCTCGTCATCGCAGCCAAAGTCAGCGAAGGCAAGAACATCTACGGCAGCGTAGGCGCAGCACAGATTGCCGAAGCACTCGGCGCAAAAGGCATCGAGACCGACCAGAAGAAAGTCGTGCTCAAGGCCGTGAAGGAACTCGGACACTTCACAGCAGTCGTTCAACTGCACAAGGAAGTAGCCGTCGAGATTCCCTTCGAAGTCATCGCCGAGAACGCACCCGTCAAGGAAGAGCCCGCCGAAGAGCCTAAGGCCGAAGCACCTGCCAAAGAAACCGCAGAGGACATCGAGGCAGAAGTAGAAGCCGAAGAAGAAGCAATGAAAGAAGCCGCTGCCGAATAAACGGCAACGCCACAACGTCTGATAAGGAAAAGGCTGACTTGCACCACGCAAGTCAGCCTTTTCAATTTTTCTCAACCGTGCCCGAACCACGGGCACAGCGCCGCCGTCACTGCAGCCAACCGACTGGATGGTTGAGCAGCGGCACCTGCTCGTCGCTGAGGCCCAGTTCGCGCCGCAACGCTTCGTGGTCCATCGTGGCACGAGCCACTGTGCCCAATCCCAGTGCCGTGCAGACAAGATAGATGTTCTCCGACACGTAGCCGGCATCCATCGCCCCGAGTTGGTCGGCACCGCGGTTCCTGTTGCCGAACTTCGCCTTGTCGCTCACAAGCACCAGTGAAACGGGTGCCTTTGCGGCAAACTCCTGGAATCCGGCCACTTCCTTGCGCAAATCCTTCGTGCTCACACGCCGCAGGCTGTTGGTCAAGGGCAGGAAGAGCCAGGCGCCGTCCTGACGAACCACATACACCAGTATGTCCTGGGCGTTGATGGCCGAGGGCGCGGTGATTTTCTTTGTATCAGGGCGGTTGATGCCGCAGGCGGCCCAAAGCACCTGGGAGAGCGTGGCATCATCGAGGGCCTTGTCGGAATATTGGCGCACCGACGTGCGCAGCTGGAGAGCGTCCATGAGCGACATCGGCACATTCTTCTGTGGAGCAGGCAACTGCACGTCCTGCGCCACGGCACTGCCTGCCATCAGCAGGGCAAGTGCCATCATCATGATTTTCTTCATTGTGTCGTATTTTACATCAAGGATTTGAAGGATTCATTGGGGATTACAAAACAATCCTGTCCATCCTTCAAATCCTTGACGGGAATGAGCCATATCAGAGCAGGGCCTCGACTTGTTTCTCGACGTCGGCCATGTCGTGCGTCGGCTCGAAGCGTGCAACGACGCGGCCTTCGCGGTCGATGAGGAACTTCGTGAAGTTCCACTTGATCGACGGTTTCTTGTCGTACTCGGGGTCGGCCTCGCGCATCATCTTGTCGAGCAGGCCGGCGAGTTTGTCGCCTTCGTCGAAGCCTTCGAAGCCTTTCTGCTCCTTCAGCCACGTGTAGAGGGCAATCTCGCCTTCGCCGTTCACTTCGATTTTCTTAAACTGCGGGAACTTCGTGCCGTAGTTGAGCGAGCAGAACTGCGTCAGTTCCTCGTCGCTCTCGGGAGCCTGGTTGCCAAACTGGTTGCAGGGGAAATCGAGGATTTCCAGGCCGCGCTCTTTGAGGCGGTCGTACATGGCCTCCAGCGCCTCGTACTGCGGGGTGAAACCGCAGCGGCTGGCGGTGTTGACAATGAGCAAAACTTTTCCCTTGTACTCGCTGAGGGAAACCTCCTCGCCACGTTTGCCGAGGACGGTGAAATCATAGACTGTCTTCATGTTGTTTGAGGATTTATTGGATTGATGATCAGGTAGTTCAGTCGGAGCCGTCAGTCCGTCCACCACAGGGGCCGATGCCGGCGAGACGGTCTGCGTTTTCGTTTGCCATGTGCCGAACGACCACAGCACGAGGGCCATGCTGCCCACGACAGCCAGCCCCATCAGGTTTCGTTTCATGTTGTGTTTCATTTTTGTCTGCATTTGTGTCGCCGTTACAAAGTTAATCGAAGTCGGCCAAACTACAAAATTCTTTCCGAAAAAAGTGAGATTTTATTCATTTCCGAGCGCTTGGACGAAAACGTCTGAGCGCTCAGAAATTTTCGTCCGAGCGCTCGGAAGTTTTCGTCTGAGCGCTCAGACCTTTACGCGTGCGCGCGAGGATTCAAATCAACTGTGCATATCGGCGCACACCGCGCAGGTAGTAGCGCCAGAGGATGCAGTAGTCGGTGCGGTCGGGCAGCGAAGCCGGCACACGGCTCTGCTGGATGCGCTGACGGTCGGCGGCGAAGTCGGCTTTCATGCGGTGGAAAGCGCGGTAGGCCTGGAAGACGGCCTTGAAATTCTTCCAATCGAACGCCGCCAGAAAATGGAGTGCCGCCAGCAGGTCGAGCGGCTGACGCACGCGCAGCACACGCTTCACGTCCTGCTCGGGCAGGTTCTTGTAGAGCATGAGCAGGTTGTTACGGAAGTTGAGGTAGGTCTTGCGCGGACTGCCTTTTTGCAGGGTGGCGGCGCCGAGGTGGAAGACGGTGCTCTGCGGAATGCACATCAGCCGGCGCCCCATCGTGCGTAGCCGCCAGCAGAGGTCAATCTCTTCCATGTGGGCAAAGAAACGGCCGTCCAAACCGCCGGCGGCCCAGTAGTCGGCCGAGCGGATCATCAGGGCGCACCCTGTGGCCCAATGCACCTCGCAGGGCGTGTCGTACTGGCCGCGGTCAACCTCAAGCGTGCCGAGGATTCGGCCCCGGCAAAATGGGAAACCGTAGCAGTCGAGAAAACCGCCGGCTGCACCGCTGTACTCAAACCGCTCGGGTTCGGCGAGCCATCGCACCTTCGGCTGGCAGGCGCCCACTTCGGGGTGCTGCTCCATGTAGTCGAGCATGGGCCGCACCCACTCGCGCTGGCGTATCTCGACGTCGCTGTTGAGCAGCAGGTAGTATTCGGCTTCGACCTGCCGCAAGGCGCGGTTGTATCCCTCGGCAAACCCGTAGTTGCGGTCGAGACAGATGACTCTGACGTGGGGAAATTCGCGCTGCAGCATGGCGACCGATTCGTCGTCGCTGGCGTTGTCGGCCACAATGACCTCCACGCCCTCCACCTTCGAATTGTCGAGCACCGAAGGCAGGTAGCGCCGCATCATGTCGGCACCGTTCCAGTTGAGAATGACGATGGCAAGTTTGGTCATGGTTCAGTCGTTATCAATATAACCTCGCAACGCGTCGGCCTTGCTGTTCCAATCGCCGAGCGTGACGTTGCAGATGGTGTTGTCGAGCGCCGGGGTGTTCTTCACCTCGACACGGATATAGTTGTCGGTAAATCCGTGCATCGGCCGGCCCTTCGGCGCGTGTTCGAGCAGGACAGGGCGCACGGTGCCCATGTAGGATTCGTAGAATTCAAACGTCTTCCGTTCCGACAGGTCGAGCAGGCGGTTCGTCCGCTCGTGTCTTTCTTCGTTGCTGACGACGAAGGGAATTTCGAGCGCCTTCGTGCCGGGACGCTCACTGTAGGAAAATACGTGGAGTTGCGCGATGGGCAGCGACGCAATGAAGTCGTATGCCTGCTCAAACAGTTCGGGACGTTCGCCGCGGGTGCCGGTCATGACGTCCACACCGATGAAGGCGTCGGGCATCACACGCTTGATGTGTTCGATGCGCTGGCGGAAAAGGTCGGTGGTGTAGCGGCGGTGCATGAGGCGCAGCACCTCGTCGCTTCCGCTCTGCAGCGGAATGTGGAAGTGTGGCATGAAGGCACGCGACTGAGCCACAAAGTCGATGATTTCGTCGCTGAGCAGGTTGGGTTCGATTGAAGAGATTCGGTAGCGCTGGATGCCTTCGACGCGATCGAGGGCACAGATGAGGTCGAAGAACGTCTCACTGGTCGAACGGCCGAAGTCGCCTATGTTCACGCCCGTGATGACGATTTCCTTTCCGCCCTCCGCAGCCACGCGCTCGGCCTGCTCCACCATCGAGGCAATGCTGCCGTTGCGGCTCCGTCCGCGGGCAAACGGTATGGTGCAATACGTGCAGAAGTAGTTGCAGCCGTCCTGCACCTTGAGGAAATAGCGGGTGCGGTTTCCGCGCGAACAGGCTCCACTCCATCCCTCTCCCGAAGAGGGGGTGTTTGGCAGTTCTATGCCCAGCATTCCTTTCATCAGCAGCGGTACGACCTGATGCCGCTCCTGCGCTCCGACCACGAGGTCAACGCCCTCGATTTGCTCGATGCGTGCAGGTTGCAACTGGGCGTAGCAGCCTGTGACGACGACGAAGGCGCCGGGGTGTTGGCGCACGAGTCGGCCGATGGCTTGGCGGCACTTGTGGTCGGCGACTTCGGTGACGCTGCACGTGTTGACGACGACAATGTCGGCCGTTTCGCCCTTCTCCGCCGTCTGCACACCGTAACTGCGCAGTTGTTCGCCGATGGTCGAAGTTTCGGCAAAATTCAACTTGCATCCCAGCGTGAAGTAGGCGGCTTTTTTTCCTTGCAGAATCGCAGTGTCAATCATATTGGTTACAAAGTTAAAAGATAAAAGTCAAATGTTAAAATTTTACGCAGAAAAAGTGTATCTTTGCAGCATGAATCGACTTTTTTCAGCCATTTTACTCCTGACGATTGCTGCCACGGCTGTGGGGCAACCCGTCGCAAAGGTCTTGAAACAGCAGTCGCTGAAGCGCTACGGAATCCCTGCCGGCAACTACAGCGGCATCACGCACCTCGGCGGTTCTCGCTATGCGGTGTGCGACGACAAGGCGCCCGATGGTTTCTTCGTCTGGAACATCGACGTGGACACGGTTTCGGGAAAGATTCGCCAGGTGCGAAACGAAGGTTTCCACGCCAGCGGCTGTGCCAACCGCGACGCCGAAGACATCGCCTATGCCGCTGACCTTCAGACGGTTTTCATGGCCAGCGAGCAGGACGGAAAAATATATGCCTATGCGCCCGACGGACAGCCGAAGCCTACGGAAAGCCCGGTCCTGCTCGACCGTTTTTCAAAGAACACAGGGCTGGAGGGGCTGACCTACGACCGCCAGCGCCGCTGCCTGTGGGCGATGGAGGAGAACGGCGGCGAGGGCCATTGCCGTCTGCTCCGGCTTGACCAACGGCTCGCCACGCTCCAAACCCTCCACTACCCTCTCGACGCGCCTGTGGCCAAGAAGAAGGGGTTGACGCATGTCCACGGCGTTTCGGCCGTCTGCGCTCTCGACGACGGACGGCTGCTCGTGCTGGAGCGCGAGGCATGGGTTCCGAAAAAGAAAATTGGGGCTTGGGTGCGCTGCAAACTCTATGTCGTTTCTCCGCAACAACTTTCTGAGAAACAACTCGTTGCAGCATGGCGCTCACGGCTCAACCTCACGGCTCGCTCATGGGCCAACTATGAAGGAATGTGTCTGGGGCCACGCATGGCCGACGGACGCTGTGTGCTGATTCTGCTGTCTGACTCGCAGAACCGCTATGGCGGTGTCCTGCAGGACCGCATCCGCACCGTCCTGCTGACGCTACCGGCTACGGAAGCGGCTTCAGTTGCATGATGCCCGCATTGACCAGAGCCTCGCGCAGCAGACGGTCGTCAAATCCGCGAATCTTCTTGCCGTGGGCAATTTCATAGACATGTTGAGGTGCGCAGTTGTGCTTCTCGGCAATCTGCTCGTACATTTCCTTGTGCTGCGACTTGCGGTAGTCACCGAAGGAATTTCGCTTGAATAGTGTCGTAAACTTCATGTCGTCTCTTTTTTTCCAACAAACTGTTGCATAGGTTCTTGTAGGTCCTGTCCCGAGGATTGTGCAAAGGTACGACTTTTGCGCAGAATATTCAGCATTCTTATTCGTAAAAGACAAATTTTTTTACCCTATTGCGATTTTTTTTACCAAAATGAGAGAAATTTGGCATGGTTCTCCGAGCGCTTGGACGAAAACGTCTGAGCGCTCGGAAATTTTCGTCTGAGCGCTCGGACGTTTTTTTCTGAGCGCTCAGACCTTTACGCGTGCGCGCGAGGAAAGGCAGGTGATTTTCGTCGGAGGGAAAAACAGAGGACGAAACACAAAGCGGCATAGAGCAGCAGTGTGACGAGGGCACTGGGACGGAAGTCGATGTGGGAGGCAGGCCACGAGGCGATGGTCTCGACCACCTTGTTCTGCCCGCTGACAAGGGCATCGAGCCAAGTCCCCACCACAGCCTGTGCCGCAGGCCAGAAGAACAGCAGCAGCCATGCCACGGAGGCGTACATCAGCAGCGACGTGAGGAACGGCACGATGAGGTTGGTCAGCAGCCCGAACACAGGCAGTTGGCCGAAGTGGTAGGCCACGAGCGGCGCTGTGAAGAGCGTGGTGCTGAAGGTCATCATAATAACGCTGACCAAAGGACGGAGAAGGCGCATCCACAAAGGGATGTGCGGCATTGTCACTTCTGCAGAAGGGCTTGTCGATAGGTAGAATTGCTTGAACAGCAATGCGATGCCCAGCATCGAGAGAAACGAAAGTTGGAAACCGACATTGTGCAGCACCAGCGGGGCGTAAGTGAGCATGACGATGGCGGCCAGCGCAAGGGCATTGAGGACAAAATAGACGCGGCCACAGGCAAAACCGATTTGCAGAAAGGTAGCCATCACAGCGGCTCGGACCAGCGAGGGCGGCGCACCGGCCACGTAGGTGAACATCCACAACAGGGGAATCACGGCGAGCATGGCAAAGCGGCGATGTCCGTAGGACAGGAAACTGAAAATCAGCAGGTTGAACAGTGCAATGAGCAGATAGAGGTGCATCCCCGAAAGTGCCAGCACATGACTGACGCCGGCAGCCGAATAGTCAGCACGCAGTTGTCGCGAAAGGCCTTCGCGCCGGCCGATGGTCAGGGCCTCGACCATCGAAGCCGTGACGCTGTCGAGCGGCGACTGGGCATAGTAGCGGTGCAGACGCTCGTTCCAGGTCGCGTCGCGCTGTGCCGGCGACGTGTGTGTCCAACGATTGGACGGGACGTAGCAGGTGGCAGCGATGCCGCGAAAGAAGAGGTTGGAATTATAATTGCGGAAGACCGACGTGTCGGGCAGTGTCAGCGGACAGGTGGAATTGACGTGGAGCGGAGAGAAAAAGAGTGTGTCGCCCGTCTGCAACTGGTGTGGCGAATGGGCCGTGTCGCTCTGCACGTAGGCCAGCATCAGCCCACCGTCGTCCAGCCGCACCTGCACCGCCACTGTCCGCGGTTTCGGCTGCGGCATCCCGGTCACGGTGCCACAAAACGACGTCTGCTGCACATCAATGCTCGCCACGACATTGTTATACCTTATTATATATAGGGTAGCCCCGAGCAGCAGGAACAGACCGGCGACGGAGGCGGCGAAGACGTGGCGGAACAGCGGTGCATGGGCCGCGGCACGGTGGCACACCACGGTCGCCATCAACAGGCAGCACATCACGACAAACAGCATGTCCGTCCGCCACGTGCACCGCCCCATCAACGCAGCCGCCCCGCACATTCCGCAAAGAAACGGAAGGGCGAGGCGAACAACGGTGTACTTCTGCCACATAACGAGGATTTAATCTTTTTAACCACGGATTACATGGATTATAAGGATTGTCATCCGTGTCATCAATTTGGATTTGGTTTTGAACCGCAGATTTCATGGATTTTCAGGATTAAAAATCTTCAAAATCCGTAAATCCGCGGTTTGTTTCAGAGTCGGCGCAGCGCAGCGATGCGCTCTTCGGGGTTTGGAGCCCCGAACACATAACTGCCGGCGACGAACACATCGACTCCAGCCTCGGCCAGACGCGGAGCCGTCTCGGCATTCACCCCGCCATCGACCTCGATCAGAGCCGACGAACCTGTGCGCTCAATCAACTCCCTCAGTTCGCGAACCTTGTCCAGACTGTGTTCGATGAATCTCTGACCGCCGAAACCTGGATTCACTGTCATCAGCAGCACCATGTCCACATCGCGGATGATGTCGGTGAGGAGCGCTACGGGCGACGACGGATTGAGCGTCACGCCGGCCTTCATTCCTGCCGCGTGGATTTCCTGAATCGTGCGGTGCAGGTGTGTGCAAGCCTCGTAGTGGACGTTCATCATCATGGCACCGAGAGCCTTGACCTCGTTGACAAACTTTTCAGGCCGCTCAATCATGAGGTGCACATCGAGCGGTTTTGTACAGAGCCGCGCCACGGCTTGCATCACAGGAAATCCGAAACTGATGTTCGGCACAAACACGCCGTCCATGACGTCCAGGTGGAGCCAGTCGGCCTCGCTCTGGTTGAACCACTGCATTTCGCGCTCCAGGTTACCGAAGTCGGCCGCGAGAAGGGATGGAGAAACTAATAGCAGACCCTCCCCCCTGCCCCTCCCTGAAGGGCGGGGAGTAGTCACTTTAACTTCCATATTATTATCTTTGTTCTTCATTCAACTAATCCGTTTTCTGTTGTCCATGTTCTGACCTCTCCCCTCCCTCACAGGGAGGGGGAAGGGAGAGAGTCTTCTTTCTCTTACTTCAGGCTGAAGGTGGCCTGCCCTATCATCTGATTGTCGGCGAAGATGAACAGGCGGTAGTTGCCGCCGTCGAGAAATTCGTCCACGTCACTGTACATCGTCACGCTCTGCTCCTCGCCGTCGTACTCTATGTACTTCTTTTCGGAGTATTCCACCTGGGTGCCTTCGTAGGTGAAGGTGCCTTGCGGCTTATAGACGCTGTTGTCGGGTTTGAGGATGCGGGCGTAGATGATGCGTTGTCCGCCCTGGGCGGTGACGTTCTTGACAATGGTGAAGCCAAAGGAGAAACGCTTGGCGTCTTTGGCCTTGTCAATCTTTTTGCCTCGTTTGTTCTGCGCTGTCACCCAGAAGCCAGTGGCGTCGAGTTGTGCGGCACGGTCCACCTTGTCGCGCAGGACGTTGCGCTCGGCGCTCACCTGTGCTGCCTGCTGTGTGACCTCTGTGATTTGCTGTTTGATTTCGGTGTTTTCGGCGCGCAGGGAGGCATTAGCGCGGTTGAGGGAATCGACCTGCACGATGTAGGACTGGAGCACGGCGCGCAGGGAGGTGATTTCTTTCTTCAGGCGTGCGATTTCGCGGGCGTCGGTGGCTTTCGTCTGCTCCAGTTCGCGGAGCAGTTGCTGAGTGCGTTCGCGCTCACGGTCAACGAGTTGCAGGAGCGAGTCGTTGCGGATTTGGCGTTGGAGTTCGCCGTACTGCATGTCGAACTGGCGATACTGGTCTTCCATTTCCTGCTTGTCGAGTTCGGCGAGTTCGGTCAGTTCGGCATTGGCCTCCTTCTGCTCGTTCCACAGGCCGTAGAGCCACGAGCAGCCGATGGCGAGCACGGCGGCAACGACAGCCAGCAGAATGAGCCACGGAGAGAACTTCCGGCGGGGTTGGGGTGCAAATTCGTCCATTTTCTGATGATATGTTAAAATTTTGGGACAAAATTACAAAACTTTCCGTAACTTTGCAACATTAATCACTGAAAAAACAACGTTCCATGCTAAAACCCATTGTGTCGCCCGCCGAGACGGCTCAACTGAAAAAGATGTTCAGCGAGGCCCGACAGGTCGTGCTCACCTGCCACACCTCGCCCGACGGCGACGCCATCGGCTCCTGCCTCGCCTTGCAGGAATACCTGGTGCGCCGCGGCAAGCAGGCCACGGTCATCGTGCCCAACTACTTCCCCGACTTTCTGCGATGGATGAACGGTGCCGACCGCATCATTCAGTACAACCGCAACTACACCCGTTCGAAGACGCTCATCGCGCAGGCCGACCTCGTCGTCTGCCTCGACTACAACGAGCCTGCGCGCATTGACGACATGCAGACGCCCTTCCGCTTCATCAAAGGCCGCAAACTGATGATTGACCACCACGAGAACCCGGCTGCCGGATTCTGCGACCTCACTCTCTCGAGGCCCGAGATGTCGAGCACGTGCGAACTGCTCTTCCGCCTGTTCGTCGCCCTGGACGACTTGCAGAACGTCAACCGTCATGCTGCCGAGGACCTCTACGCCGGAATGTGTACCGACACGGGCCGGTTCACCTACAACTCGAACAATCCCGAGATTTTCATCATCATCGCCGAACTGATGAAGAAGGGCATCGACAAGGACCGCATCATCCGCAATATCTACAACCAGAACACGGAGGGCCGCTACCGCCTGATGGGATACATCCTGTACGAGAAACTCATCGTCATGCACGACCTGCACGCCTCCATCTCGTCGGTCACCAAAGACGAACTCCAACGCTTCCACTACCTGAAGGGCGACGCAGAGGGCATCGTCAACATGCCGCTCGAAATCCGCGGACAGAAACTCAGCATCATGCTGCGCGAAGACACGGAGAAACCCCAGATCTGCGTCTCCATCCGCTCCTACGACGACTTTCCCGCCAACGAAATGGCCACCCGGTTCTTCAACGGCGGAGGCCACTTCAACGCCGCCGGCGGACGCCTGTTCTGCACGATGGACGAGGCACTGGAAATTGCCAAGCAAGCCGTCGAAGCCTACCGCCCGCTGCTCTGCAAGGACGACCCGACACCGGCGGAGTGAATGTTTTAAGCACTTTAAAAAAATTTCCAAGCACTTAAAACTTTTTTTCCAAGCACTTAAAAACTTTCCGCGCACTCCACACCGCCACCGCCTCCACTGCTCCGCACGGCCCATGCAAGGACTCTACATCCACATTCCCTTCTGCCAGTCGCGATGCCTCTACTGCGACTTCTACTCGACCACGCAGTCCTCGCTGCGCGAACGCTACGTCGATGCCCTCATCCAGGAGATGCAGCAGCGCAACGGAACCTTCGCGACCATCTATCTCGGCGGAGGCACACCCTCGCAACTCACGCTGCAGCAGACCGAACGCCTGTTCAACGCCCTCTATTTATATAATAAGGTGGCCGACGATGCCGAAATCACCGTCGAGTGCAACCCCGACGACATCACCCCCGAACGCCTCCACCTGCTGCGCCAACTCGGCGTCAACCGTCTGTCGCTCGGCATCCAGACCTTCGACGACGCCCTGCTCCGCTTTCTCCGACGCCGCCACAACGCCCGGCAAGCCATCATGGCCGTGCAGCAGGCACAAGAGGCTGGATTCCAGAACCTGAGCATCGACCTCATGTTCGGATTCCCGGCCTACAACGACCGTCAGCAAAAGCAGGTGCCCGCCGCAGCCACCTTCGCCGCCGACCTGCGCCAGGCACTCTCGCTCGGCATCCAGCACCTGTCGGCCTACAGCCTGATGTACGAACCCGGCACGCCGCTGACCCTCCTGCGCGACCGTGGCGACGTGCAGGAATGTGACGACGACACCACCCTCGGCCTCTACCAGATGCTCCTCGACCACACCGCCGCCGCAGGCTTCGAACATTACGAAATCAGCAACTTCGCCCTGCCAGGCCACCGCTCGCGCCACAACTCATCCTACTGGAACGACACCCCCTACGTCGGCCTCGGCGCCGGAGCACACTCCTACGACGGCACTCACCGCAGCCGGCACACCGACGACCTTTCGTCCTATCTCGCCGACCCCCTCAGCCTTGTCACCGAGACACTCACCACCGACGAACACTACAACGAATACGTCATGACACGGCTGCGCACCTGCGAAGGCATCCACCTGCCCACCCTCCTCCGCCGCTTCGGTCCCCAACTCCACGCCTACTTCCTCACCAACGCACGCCCACACCTCCACGCCGGCCGGCTCACTGCCGACGACCACGAAAACATCCGCTTGTCGCGCTCCGGAATCTTCGTCAGCGACGACATCATGTCGGACCTGATGAAAATCGAATGTGTGCGATAACAATCGAAAAATCGCTGTTCTTTTTTACTCCATTCTTATATCGTTTTCAGAAAAGTTACACAAAAAAGCAAAAAAAAACGCACCAAAATGAAAAAAAAAGCCGTTTTCGAGAACAACGTATCTGAAAAGTCCGTAACTTTGCACCGTTTTTAAGAAGCAACTGATTGTTTAACATTAAAAAGTAAAAGTAAAATGAAAAAGTTGGTATTTGCATTCGCAGCACTCGTAGCAGTATCTTTCGCATCTTGCACAGGTACAACTCAGAACACAGAAGTTGTTGACAGCGACACTGTTGTTGTTGAGGAAGTTGTCGAGACAGTTGACTCTGTTGTTGACAGCCTGGCTGCTGCTGCTGATTCTGTTGTTGCAGAATAATTTGCCCATTGGGCACAGCCCAACGAGAGAATTGGAACCTGCAAGGCGAGAGCCCCGCAGGTTTTTTTATGCCAAAACCCAAAGCCGTTTCCATCAAAGGGAAGCATGTTTTCCGGCAAAAGGAAGAAGATTTTCCGAGAAAGGGAAGAATGTTTTCCGGCAGAGGGAAGAACAAAAGGGAGAGCGGTGCATCAGGTTGAATCCTGAGCACCGCTCTTCTTTTAAGTATGTTGAAAAAGTTGGATTTGCCGCCTGAACCTCCGACAAAAGTCGGACGGAAGACGTCAGACAGCCAGATGGATGTCGTACTGCTTGGCCAGTTTGCGCATATTGATGAGGGCGTAGCGCATACGGCCGAGGGCGGTGTTGATGCTGACGTGGGTCTGTTCAGCGATTTCCTTGAAACTCAGGTCCTTGTAGAAACGCATGAGGACGACTTCGCGCTGTGCTTCGGGCAAGAGGCGGATGAGGGTCTTTACCTCGTTCATCGTCTGGGTGTCGATCATTTCGCGCTCACGGTTCTCATCGACGGCAAGGGAGGCGTTGTTGAGGAGGGCGCCGTCGGAGTCGTCGTTGGAGATCATCACAGTGCTCTGGCGCAGGCGGTGGTGGTCGATGATGAGGTTGTGGGCGATGCGCATGACCCAGGAGGCGAACTTTCCGTTCTCGGTGTACTGTCCGTTCTGCAACTTGGTGATGATGTGTAAACTTTGCTTTCGTAGCGTTTGAGCAAACGGTCGAAGGCGGTGTTATTACCATTGATATAGGCAGCAATCAACTGTTCGTCGGTCTCCTGTGCGGAGCGGTGTTTGCGTGTGGCTGTGCTGCAAACTTGATTCGAAACCATTAGGCTTTGCTTTTTTTTGATTTTTAGCGTAATGTTCTTTCGATAGGCAATAACGTTTTTTTTGCGTTGAATGTGAAATTTGAGAATTGAATGGTTCGGCTGTCGCTTTGTGGGGCTATTTCCAAAATTCGGGGACAAAGTAACAGAATATCTTCGTAAGTGCCAAATTCTTTAACATAAATTTAACTTTTTGGCCGTCTTTTTTAACAAAATGAAGGCAATAAAGTGGATTTAGGATCAGAAAAGGGTGGTTTTTTCGGTGATGTGCGAACCGCGCAGGAAGTCGGCGACGGGCATTCGGCGCTTGCCTGCGAGTTGGAGTTCGAGGATGTCGAGCCAGCCGTCGGCGCAGGCGCAGCGCAGGTAGGTGCGGCCATCGGTGCGGAGCGTTCCGGCGGGTTGCGACGGAGTCTCGGCGGAGGGGACAGTGCGATAGATTTTCAGACTTTGTGGCTGAGCGTCAGGCTGTTGCAGCAGGGTCCATGCGGCGGGATAGGGGCTGAGACCTCTGACGAAGTCATAGACGCGCTTGGTCGGTTGCTGCCAGTCGATGCGGCAGGTTTCGCGGAAGATTTTAGGTGCGGGCTTGAGTTCCTGCTCCGTCTGGAAGAGTTCGCTCTGGTCGATGGGATGGACGTTCCCGGCGAGGATGTTATCGACGGTCTCCGTGACGAGCCGTCCGCCGAGCATCATGAGGCGGTCGTGTACGTCGCCCACGCAGTCGTCGTCGGCAATGGGCACGCGGACTTGCTGGATGATGCGGCCGGTGTCAATCTCGTGCTGTAGGAAGAAGGTCGTGATGCCGGTTTCCGTCTCGCCGTTGATGACGGCCCAGTTGATGGGTGCGGCTCCGCGATACTGGGGCAGGAGCGAGGCGTGGAGGTTGAACGTGCCCATCGGCGGCATGGCCCACACGACTTCGGGCAGCATACGGAAGGCAACGACGATTTGGAGGTCGGCCCGCAGTGCACGGAGTTGTTCGACAAAGGTCTCGTCCTTCAGCCGTTCGGGTTGCAGCACGGGCAGTCCGTGCTCGACGGCATACTGCTTGACGGGGCTTGGCTGGAGCACGCTGCCGTGGCGGCCCACGGGTTTGTCGGGCATGGTGACGACGCCGACGACGTTGTATCCGCCTTCGACCAGGGCACGGAGGCTCTCGACGGCAAACTCGGGTGTACCCATATAGACGATGCGCAGTTCTTCTTTCTTCATAACGCGATGTGTTTATTCGGGTGTACCCATATAGACGATGCGCAGTTCTTCTTTCTTCATAACGCGATGTGTTTATTGACGGTGCAAAATTACGAAAAATCGGGTGCAAATCAAAACGAAAGCCGCGGTTTCTTTATTTTTCGCATGCACGCCTGCACTCGGCACACGAAGTCCTCACGAATTGGCAGGTGAAAACTTTTTGGTTTTCCTATACTGTTTAGGAGTGGTGCCAATCCTCCTTGTAAAATAATTGCAGAAACTTGACGCATCGCAGAAATGCAGTTGTTCGGCGATTTGCGCGATGCTCTGTTCCGACATACAGAGCAGGTAGCAGGCTTCCATCGTCAGGAAACGATTGATGTACGTCCCGACAGTACGCCCTGTTACCTGGCGGACAATGCGAGACAAATAGACGGGCGAAACGCAGAGTTCCGATGCATAGAAGGCAATGTCGTGATGCTCCCGGAAGTGGCTGGGCAGAAGACGGAAAAAATCCACGAACAAATGTTCCGACCGATTCGTGGCGATAGACTTCACATCCGTTTTCTTCTCAAAATCAAACAGGTCGATCATGAAGATGGAGTAGAGCGCCTGCAGGGCTTCAGCCTTGTACGAATGTGCGGATTGCTGACACTGCAGCAAGTCTTCAAGGCGTCGAAGCAGGTGGTTCATGACGTCGGCTGGCATCCGTTGCTGTGGATGATTCAGCCAAGAAAACGGGATGTTGGAGGAGGCAATCAAGAGACCTGTTACGGGAACGGTGAACATGTACGATTCTTCGACCAACAAGCAGCGGGCATAGAAATCGTCCGAGACTTCGAGTATGCGAATCTCCTGACCGGGCGAATAGGCAAAGAAGGTCCCCGCTTCCACCAACTGGACTTTGCCGTTATAATCAATCCTGAGGTTTCCCTGCGTAATGAAATCCAAGGAGAAACACGACACAAGCCCTCTCGTCGCATTGACATCAAGAAACATCTGGCCTGTCGCCTCTACACAAACAAAGCGGCCGTCCCACTCGGGTGTGGGCCATTCGTACGACCATGCTTTCCAAGCATCTTTCAGAGTATACATGCTATTAGATAAATATTTGACACACAAATTGATTTATTTGCAAAGATACGTATAAAAACAATATATTGTATCATTTTACGCAATTTTTGTTTCCAATCAAATTTTTTCAAACCGCCTAAAGAATGTTACTTTGCAAAAAAATTATTCACCTAATTTCTTTCGTCATGAAAAAATGTAATTTGTTCGTTTTCGTAATGGGCATGATGCTGTACTCGTCAGTTGCGCGAGCCGAGCAAGACCCCAACTTCTACGTCTATCTCTGTTTCGGACAGTCGAACATGGAGGGTTTCTGGAACCAGACCCAGTTCGAGCCCGAAGACATGACGGGTGTCAGCGACCGTTTCCTCCTGCTGCCCGCATATGACGACGCTTCACGCGGACGCACTCGCCTCGAATGGACCACTGCAATGCCACCGCTTTGCCGCCCTAATTGCTTTCTCACACCTGTTGACTATTTCGGCCGCACCATGACCGAACGTCTTCCCGACAAGCGCATCGGTGTGGCCATGGTAGCCGTGGGCGGCATCAGCATCAAAGGCTTCATGAAAGACCACAGCATTGCCGATCCGTACAACGAAAACTTCAGCGCCAACGATGCCTTTTTCCGCGCTGCCTATGAAACATACAACAGCCGTCTTTACGAGACACTTGTCGAACTGGGCAAACGTGCCCAGCAGGACGGCGTCATCAAGGGCATCCTCATGCTTCAGGGCGAGGCTGACACAGGGCAGACATGGTGGTGCGACTACGTCAAGCAGGTGTACGACGATCTGCTGGCCGACCTCGGTCTTGATGCTGCCGACGTGCCTCTGCTGGCTGGCGAGACCATCTACAATGGCACGCTCTTTACCAACACCAATGCTCAGAACATCGACCTGCTGCCCGGCGTCATTCCCACGGCCCATGTCGTCAGTGCCGAGGGCTGCGAGACTTCGTCCGACTACATCCACTTCACGGCCCGCGGCTATCGACTCATCGGGCGTCGTTTTGCTGCCGAAGAACTGAAGATTCTCGGCTACGAGGAAGAGGCCCTGAAGCAGCAGCGTGAGCCCTATTATACTTATTATAATAAGGTGCTGGACATCTACGGCCAGCCATACAGCGAGACGGTCGAAGGGGCACACATGCGCCTTTCCGACGCCCTGACTCAGGCTAAGACGGACATTGCTGCGGCCACGACCGTGGAGTCGTTGGAAACCGTGAAGGAGCAACTGCACACGGCTGTGCTTCAGTACATTGCCGATGCCGAACCCATCGGCACAGGTGTGTTCGACCTCACATTTCTGCTGAACACCCCCGACGTTTCCTACAGCAAAATCGGTGCACCCTTGCCCGGGGCGTGGTTCACAGACAACACAAACCCCGGCACGTTCCACTTTGTCATCAACAACAAGGTGCAGTGGATTACGACGTCCGAGCCTTCGGGCGGTTTCACAGCCGCCTACGGACTCATCAGCCCCACCCCGGCCACCAGCGGATTTGAGATTTACCAGCGCACAGGTCCGCTTCCTGCCGGCACTTACAAGGCCACAGCAGCGTGCTTTGGATGGGGAACCGAAGTGAACGGCGCATGGAAAGGCACCTATCCGCCACACTTCACCTTCTCGGCCGACGAGTTCGATGGTGCCCCCATCAATACTGAATTATACAACGATGTCAGCGTGGTCTTCACCCTCGATGCAGCCCGCGACAACGTAAAAGTCGGCATCAAGGCACAGGCGGGCAACGACTGCCCCTGGACGGCCATGGCCAACACGCGCCTGCTGAAGATTCCTGCCACGCTCGACAAGGAGACGGCCCTGAAGGGCTGGACAAAGTTGACCGAGATTCCCGCCAACGTGGACGACTGGTATTTTGCCCTGGCCGACAAGGACCACCCGCTGATGATGGGGCTGGCAGCCGACGTAGTGGCATACAACAATGTCGTCACCAAAAGCATGCACTATCAGTACCCCGTTGCTCCTTCAGCCGACTCGACCAAGGTGTGGATGATGACTCGTTCGCAGGGATGGGACTGGAACGACGGTACGACCTGCTATTCGTTGCGCAACCTCTCCTACCCCTCACTCTATCTGCAGACCGAGATGAATGCGCCGTGGCACTATCGCACCCACGACCAACCGACTCCCATCGGATGGACTGCCGTCATTCCGGCCTACGATGCCGAGGGCGACTTCTGGACCTTCCAAAACGGTGTCTATCCCTGGGCTAATTCGTTCGGCAACAACACCGACTACGGCTGGCTGGGACCTTGGAACGAACAACAGTATACTGACGGCAGTTGGATTGCCGCCAACAAGAAGGGTGACGACGTGGGACACTTTCTGCTCTACGGCATCCTGCGCACCGACTTTGAACGTCTCGACGACATCGTCCCGACGGGCATCAAGGTAATTAAGAATGAAGAACTAATAATTAAAAATGAAGAATTAGTTGGGGAGGTCTATGACCTGCAAGGCCGTCGCATGGCTAACACCTCACTATACGCCGGCATTTACATCACAAGCGGCAAAAAATTTCTTGTCAGAAAATAAACCATTTATAATATCTCTCTTCTAATGAAAAAAGTAATCTCACTCATCGCCCTGATGCTCATGCCCCTGCTCGGCATGGCTCAGAAGACAGTCTATATCCCGCAGCAGACGCTGAAGGATGAGGGCTATGACCCCAGTACGACACGCAACAACCTCAACGTGCCTTGGTGTCGCTACCGCAGCCGCGAAAGCGACAACATCATCGTGTTCTGGGCGGCAGGCTACGGCAACAACGACCCGAACTCGACGGCTGTGCCTGCCGAATTCCGTGTGGACGTGGACGACATGCTCGCCAAACTGGAGACGTTCTACGACCTGAACGTTAACCGTCTGGGCTTTGCCGACCTCAACAACTCCAACCTCTCGCGCTACAAGATGATTATCTGCCTCTACTATACGACGGAGTGGATGGCCTACGGCGGCGGTTTCGACGATGTGATAGGCGGCATGTGGGTCAGCCCTTCAACCTGTCACCCTGTAGGCTCGACCATCGCCCACGAAATCGGTCACTCGTTCCAGTATCAGGCCTTCTGCGACCTTCACGGCGCTGCGGGTTTCCGCTACAACTTCGGTCCCAACGGTTGCGGCTACTGGGAAACGACGGCCAACTGGCAGGCGTCTATGGCCTATCCCGACATGATGTATTCCCAGAGCATGTACATCTATCGGCAGGCCTACAACACGGCTATGACACACGAATGGATGCGCTACCAGGCCTACTGGATGAACTACTGGTGGTGCGACCGTCACGGCATCGACATGGTGGGCCGCCTGTGGCGAGGCGCCACTGTGTGGGGCGACGACGTCAACCAAGTGTATATGAAACTGATGGGGCTCTCCACTGCCGACCTTTACCGCGAATACATGAATGCAGCCATGCACTTTGTGACATGGGATTTCAACAATGCCGACTGGAAACAGCGCGGTTCCTACTTCGACATCGGCAACTTTGTCTATAACTACGTTCCAGTGGGCACCAACGAGTTTCAGGTGGCCTACAGCAGTTGTCCGCAATCGACGGGCTACAACGTCATTCCCCTCGATGTTCCGGCAGCAGGAACGACCATCAGCACCCATTTCACCGCACTTCCCGCTGGAAGTCCCTTGGCCGACGGCGACCCTCGTATGTTCTGGAACGGCGCCTTCATGACACCCATCGCCACCGACACCTACAACCACTTTGCCGGCGAGGCCTACCGTGGTTTCCGCCTCGGCTATGTGGCTCTGAAACGCAATGGCGAACGAATCTATCAGGTGGAGGACAAGGTTTACTGCACCGGAACCGACGAAGCATCGGCCGACGTCAGTTTCACTGTTCCTGCCGACGTCGATCGTCTCTGGCTCGTCGTCTCCCCTGCCCTTTCGCAGTACATCATGCACGAATGGGATGAAAACATGCTGAACGACGACCAGTGGCCCTACCGAGTCAAGTTCTCTGGCACCAGCATACCGGGTTCGCAGAAATACTACCTCTACGACACTGCCTCCGAACGCTTCCTCAGCCGTGGCGGTGCAGGAGGCACACAGGCCGTGGCCGACGAGTTTGGCGTACCCGTTCAGTTGGTCCGTCAGGGAAATGGCGTCGCACTGCAGATGCTGGACAACGCCAACGGCTACGTCGGAGGTTCAGGCAACCTCATCACCACTGCCGGTGCCACCACCTACTACCAGGAGGAGACTGCCGACGGCGTGACGTTCCGCAATGCCAGCGGCAACTACATTACCATCAACGCCACGACCTCCAACATCAGTCTGACCTCCTCGCAGTCTGCTGCCACCCACTGGAAACTCCTCACCAGCAGCCAGCGCAACGCCATTCTCGCCCAGCATAGTCAGAAACAAGACCGTGAGACAGCACGCCAGGCCAACATCGGACTTGGAACACGATCGCTGGCTTCCCATGCCGAGACCGATTTCACAGCCACCGACATGACTAGCCGCATCACCAACGCAGCGCTCTCCAACGGCACACAAGGTTGGACACTGCAAGGTACGGGCGCCGAGGCCGAGGCCGGCGCGATGGAGATTTACCAAGGCGCAGGCTCCGCCTTCTCGCAAACCGTCAACAGTCTGCCCAAAGGCCTCTACCGCGTCAGCCTCCACGCTTTCTACCGCGACGGATGGCCCGCAGCCTGCGTCGGTTTTTCCGACACAGGATTCCGTCAGATGAGCAACGCATGGCTCGAAGCCAACGGCATTCGCGTGCAGATTGCCGACTGGGCCAGCCAGCACAGCGGCGAGCAGTACCCCAACTTCCGCAACGAAGCCCGCGACTGCTTCGACCGCGGTCTCTACCGCAACGATGTCTATGCCTTTGTCGGCGACGACGGGCGTCTCAGCATCAGTTTCGGCACACCCCAGTATGTTGAAGGCGGATGGTTCTGCTTCGCCGACATGACCCTTACTTACTACGGCATGAACGACGAATATGTGCCTGAATACACTCACATCGAGCCCAACAGCGTGACCGGAGCCGAGCGAGTGCTTGCCGCCGGCAAATATTACTTCGTCAACCTTGCCTCCGGTACCTTCCTTACCGCCGCAGGCAACTTCGGCACACAGGCTTCGCTCTCGTCAGCCGGACTCGACATCACGCTTGCCTACCGTCAGAACGGTCTCTACACCTTCAACACACGCATCTCCAACGGCACCAACCTCAACTTCTTAGGCCAGCCCGAGACCGTCGGAGGACCAGCCTACATGGACGCAACCGCCTTCAACTATGCTATCGCCAAGACCGACGACGGCTACTACACCATCTCCTACCGCGGTGTCAGCGACGAAGGGGACAGCCGTGTGTTCTACCTCGGCTACGACCCTGCCAACCCTGCCGTGGTCAGCACCCGAGTGCTCGACCCCACGACCGACAACGCACAATGGATGGTCATGAAACGCGCTGAATTGATCGACTGGTTCGTCAGTCAGGCCGGTCAAACCGACGAGCCCATCGACATTACCTCGCTCGTTGCTGCGCCCAACTTCAGCCGCAACGACCAGCGCAACACCACCTCTTGGAACGGCAATCCCACCATCGGCGGCAACGACAACAACCTCTGTGCCGAATGGTTCAACAACTCCTTCAATGTCTATCAGTCCCTTGCCTCCCTGCCCGCCGGCAATTATCGTCTGACAGCCCAGGGATTCTACCGTCACGGACTGCCCGCCCCCGCCTATCAGGCCTTCGCCAGCCACACCGAAGCCGACGGTCCGGTGCTCTATGCCAACACCGCAAGCGTACCCCTCGTCTCCATCTTCAGCGAAGCCACGAAGGCAGGTTTCCCCGCCAATGGAGCCGGCCGCTGGATTACTCCCTCGCAGGGATACACCGTGCCAGACGACATGATCGCTGCCAGCACCGCCTTCAGCGCAGGCTTCTACCCCAACAGCCTTGACTTCAGTCTTGAGGAGAAAGGCAACGTGCGCATCGGGTTCAAGAAGACGGCTGCCGGCACGCCCGACGGCAACTGGACCATCTTCGACAACGTCCGCCTCTACCTCGTCAGCCTCCCCACGCCCACTGGCATCGAGGAAATTAATAATGAAGAATCAGGAATGAAGAATGGTGCCATCTACGACCTGCAAGGACGCCGTGTGGCCGACCATCTCCAGCCCACACTGCCCAAGGGCATCTACATCGTAGGTGGGCGCAAGATGCTCATACGCTGAAACCGGCCCTTCGCCCAGTCAGACTAATTCCAGAAAAAGAACAACGAACCTGCACATCTGAGCGCTTGGAAATTTTCGTCCGAGCGCTCAGACGTTTTTTTCCGAGCGCTCAGACGTTTTTTTCCGAGCGCTCAGACGTTTTTTTCCGAGCGCTCAGACCTTACACGCGCGCGTGAAAGAAAAATGAGGAAAAGGGACTTTTGCAACATTTGTGATAGATTCTG
>ONXQ01000003.1 GCA_900321835.1 uncultured Prevotellaceae bacterium | reverse complement strand
CAGACGAAATTTATTTCAACTGTGCCACAAATTCGGCCCGGGTACAGGCGGCCGTCAGTAGCACCACACGTCCCACTCGCTGCACGAGGCGTAGGCACGCAGCAGCGCGACGATGTCGTCCTGGCAGCGGCGCACGGCAGCGGCATCACCGTCGTAGCCGTTGACAAGCGCCAGCAGCGTGGTGGTTTGGAGTGAGAGTTTCGTGCGTTCGTGGTCGCTGGTCGGCGTACCGATGCCTCCCTCGGCATCGCGATAGACGGGCATTCCCTCGATGTTGAGCACGCCGCGCCCGATGCCTTCGTAGGGCTCACCTGCGCGGCCGATGCCCAGCACCAGCGTGTCGCCCACGATGTGGTCGGCATCAAATCCGCCAATGCTGTATCCGCTGCGCATCGAGGCCAGGTTGACGAGATCGACACACGTGTCAATCTGGTAGAGCGACTTGCCCTGCAGCACGCGGCGCACGAGTTGTTCGCCCGAGGGACGGTAGCGGCTCGGCTCCTTGCCGCAGGCCTTGTAGGCACGGCGCGTGGCGTCGATGGCCGCAATGCTTTTGACGCTCTCCGTGGTGTAGCGCAGGCGCAGGTCGGCCGTGCAGGCCTCAATCTCCTGCCACAGCCCTTCGCTAAAAGGCGTGTTGACCACTCTCGCCATCACGGCACCGCCCACAAACCCCGGCCATGCGCCACGCAAATCGTCACCGACGACGATGTTTTTTCTGTCCATAATTGCTCTTTCTTTGCTTTTCAGCAACAAAATTACACTTTTTCAGTGAGAAACGCACCCAAGTGCCCCGAAAAAACACTATCTTTGTAGTTCAAAATGCACACAACGGTCAAAAGCGGCCCGACCCTCGGCCCTCGGCGAAATGATAAATGAAGAAGGAAGAATGAAAAATGAAAATGAAGAAGGAAGACGGAAGAATGAAGAATGGAAGAAACTCTTATTCTTCATTCGGAGGCGAAGCCGACATTCTTCACTCTTCATTCCTTGACCCTTTTCAATCAACCTATGCGGACAGCAATCGTAGGAGGCGGTGCGGCAGGATTTTTCCTTGCCATCAACCTCAAGGAGATGGAACCTCGGATGGAGGTCGTCATCCTTGAGGCCGGCAGTCGTGTGCTGCGCAAGGTGCGCGTCAGTGGAGGCGGACGCTGCAACGTGACCAACACGTTCGCCGGCGTGACCGACCTCGCACAGGTCTATCCCCGAGGCCACCGCCTGATGCGCCGCCTGTTCCACACGTTCTCGCCCGAGGACGCCTACCAGTGGTTCGAACGCCACGGCGTGCCACTCACCATCCAGCCCGACGGCTGTGTGTTCCCTCGGTCGCAGCAGAGCCAAAGCATCATCGACTGCCTGACGGACCATGCCCGACGGCTCGGTGTCGAAGTCGTCTTCGGACAGCGCATCACCGACCTCGACGTGCTCGTGGACTACGACTACGTCTGTGTGACGACGGGCGGAAACGTGCGTGAAGGTTGTCCGTCGCTCTTCACCTTCAGCATCGACGACCCTGCGCTGCACACGCTCATGGGCTGTGTCGTCGAGGGTGTCACGGCACAACTCGCCGGCACGAAGTTCCGAGCCCAGGGACCGCTGCTCATTACCCACTGGGGTGTGAGTGGCCCTTGCATCCTGCGGCTCTCTTCCTACGCCGCACGCCATCTGTACGAACAGCAGTACCGCGCCACGCTCTCGGTCAACTGGCTCAGCACACCCGAGGCAGAAGTCAAGGCAGCCCTGTCCGATGCGGCGCTGTCGCACCCGCAGCGTCAGGTCTCCACTGTCAATCCCTTCGCCCTGCCCTCCCGCCTGTGGCAATATTTGCTGCAAAAGGCAGGCATCTCCAAGCGTTGGAACGAAATGACAGCGAAAGACCTCAACCGCCTCGCCAACGCCCTCACCGCCGACACCTACCCCATCAGCGGTCGCGCACCCTTCCGCGACGAGTTTGTCACCTGCGGCGGCATTCCGCTGTCGAGCCTCAACCCACAGACGCTCGAATCGCGCAACCGGCCCCGCACCTACTACGCTGGCGAAGTGCTCGACATCGACGGCATCACCGGCGGCTTCAACTTCCAGTGCGCCTGGACCACCGCCTACACCGTGGCTCGCTCCATCGCCACCCATTCAACCCATTAACCCCATTCAGCCCATTCAACCCATTAACCCCAAATACAATGACCCAACAACTCCACCCCGCTTCGCTCTGCGTCCACGCAGGCTACAAAGCCAAAAACGGCGAACCCATCGAACTGCCCATCATCCAAAGCACGACTTTCAAGTACGACGACTCCGACGAGATGGCCCAACTCTTCGACCTGAAGAAAGAAGGCTACTTCTACACCCGTCTGCAGAACCCGACCAACGACGCCGTGGCCGCCAAGATTGCAGCCCTCGAAGGCGGCGTCGGTGCGGTGCTCACGTCGAGCGGACAGGCAGCCAACTTCTACGCCGTCTTCAACATCTGCGAGGCCGGCGACCACATCGTCACGTCGAACGAGATTTATGGCGGGACGTACAACCTCTTCGGCGTCACCCTCAAGAAACTCGGCATCGACTGCACCTTCGTTTCGCCCGAAGCGTCAGACGAGGAAATCCAGGCGGCATTCCGTCCGAACACCAAGTTGCTCTTCGGCGAAACCATCTCCAATCCCGGCTGCGCCGTGCTCGACATCGAACGCTTTGCCCGCATCGCCCACAGCAATGGCGTGCCACTTATTGTCGATAACACGTTTGCCACGCCTATCAACTGCCGCCCGTTCGAGTGGGGAGCCGACATCGTCACCCACTCCACCACCAAGTACATGGATGGCATGGCCACACAGGTGGGCGGCGCAGTGGTCGATAGCGGCAACTTCGACTGGATGGCCCACGCAGAGAAGTTCCCCGGACTCTGCACACCCGACGACTCCTACCACGGCCTCACCTACGTCAAGGCTTTTGGCAAGATGGGCTTCACCACCAAACTGGTTGCCCAACTCATGCGCGACCTCGGTTCGATTCCTGCGCCGCAGAACAGTTTCCTGCTCAACCTCGGCCTGCAAACACTGCATCTGCGCATGGCCCAGCACTGCAGCAATGCGCAGCGCGTGGCAGAGTTCCTGCACCAGTGTCCGAAAGTGGCTTGGGTTCACTACTGCGGTCTGCCCTCCGATCCCAACTACAAGCGTGCCCAGAAATATCTGCCCAACGGCTCGTGCGGCGTCATTGCCTTCGGTCTGAAGGGCGACCGCGAAACGGCCATCCGCTGGATGGACTCGCTGCAAATGATCAACATTGTCACCCACGTGGCCGATGCCCGCACCTGCGTGCTCCATCCGGCCAGCCACACCCACCGCCAACTCTCCGACGAACAGTTGCGCGCCGCCGGCGTTGCACCCGACCTCATCCGCCTCTCGGTCGGTATCGAAGATGTGCAGGACATCCTCGACGACATCCGTCAGGCTTTGGACCAAATCTAACATAAACCCACAGAACGCATGAACAAAACACGCTTCACTTTGCTCGCCCTCCTTCTCTGCCTCATGGGCACGAGGGCTTTGGCACAAACTTCGTTCGGCAACGCCCAACCGCTGAACGATGAGTGGCGCTTCCATCTCGCTGACGACAGTGCAGCCCGCAACAATGACTACGACGACCGTCGCTGGTTGCGTGTTGACCTGCCGCACGACTGGGGTGTGTCACAACCCATGTCGCCCGACGCCGGTTCGTGCCAGGGCTACCTTCACGGCGGCATCGGCTGGTACCGACGACACCTGACCCCCTCGGCTGCCGACCTCGACGGCGGACGGCGCATCTTCATCTACTTCGAAGGCGTTTACAATCGCTCCAGCGTCTATCTGAACGGTCAACTGCTCGGCTACCGCCCCAGCGGTTTCTCCTCGTTTCTTTATGACATGACGCCCTACCTGCGGCCCGACGAAGATAATGTCGTGGCGGTGCGTGTGGACCACAGCCGTGAAAACGACGCACGCTGGTACACCGGCAGCGGCATCTACCGTCCGGTGTGGCTGGTCAGCGCTCCTGAAGTGCATCTGGCCCTCTGGGGCACGGCTTGGCGACTGAAAAAACTGACCGCTGCGAAGGCAACGGTTGAGGTAGATGTCGAAGCCACCGGCGGAGGCAAAGACTATCAGGCGATTGTTGAAATTCAGGACATGGAAGGCCACACCGTCGCCACCGCCACGACGCCCGTTCCGTCGGACAAGAAGCAGACGGTTACACTCTCGCTAAAGAATCCGCAGTGCTGGTCGCTCACATCGCCTTACCTCTACCGCATCGTCACCCGTCTGCAGCACAACGGCGAGGACACCGACCGAAGTGTCGTTCCGCTGGGCCTGCGCACACTCACATTCTCGCCCGACAAGGGTTTTGCCCTCAACGGCGAGTGGATGAAAGTCAAGGGCGTCTGTGTGCATGACGACGCCGGCGTGTTCGGAACTGCCGTGCCGACCGATGTGTGGCGCAGTCGTCTGAAAACGCTGAAGAGCCTCGGCTGCAACGCTATCCGCATGAGCCACAACCCGCACGCCCCCATTGTCTATGACCTTTGCGACACGCTCGGCCTGCTCGTCATGGACGAGGCAAGCGACGAGTGGGAATTTCCGAAACGTAAGTGGCTGAAGGGCTGGAACAAGGGCACACCTGGTTTTGAAGGCACCTTCGACTATTTTGAAGAATGGATTGAGCGCGACGTGGCCGACATGGTGCGTCGCGACCGTTGCCATCCGTCGGTTTTCCTCTGGAGCATCGGCAACGAAGTCGATTATCCGAACGACCCCTACAGCCATCCTGTGCTCAACGGCGACAAGGACATGACACAGCCCGTCTATGGAGGCTACAAACCTGAACAGCCCAATGCGGAGCGCATCGGCGTGATTGCCCAACGGCTGAGCAAGGTGGTGCGCTCCATCGACACCTCGCGTCCAGTCACAGGCGCGCTGGCCGGCGTCGTGATGTCGAACGAAACGGCCTATCCCGAGGCCGTCGATGTGGTGGGCTACAACTACACGGAGAGCCGCTACGTGGAGGATCACAAGAAATATCCGAAGCGCGTCATCTACGGTTCGGAAAACCGCCACGACCAAGCCGCGTGGGATGCCGTGACGAAGAACGAGCACATCTTTGGCCAGTTCCTCTGGACAGGCATCGACTATCTGGGCGAAAGCGGCCCGTGGCCTGCACGCGGCTCGGAGGCAGGCCTCATCGACCTCGCCGGATTTGTCAAGCCGCAGGGCTGGCGGCGTGCCCAGATGTGGGGCGGCGAAGTACCCGACTCCATCCTGAGACTCTTTGCTGCAGGTCAGCGTGCCATGCCCCAGTCAGGTCGTCCACATGCCCTGCGTGCCACGTTGCGCGAACCGATGGACACGCTGCGCCGCGGACGTGTGGCGCAGGTGGTCGTCGAGGTCGTTGACGAAAAAGGCCGGCTGGTGTGGATGGCTGACAACGAAGTGACCTGCCGCATTCAAGGCCCTGCCCGGTTGCTCGGCATGGAGAACGGCAACATCCGCGACACAAGTGACAAGACACAGTCGCGCTGCCGTGTGAAGAATGGTCGGCTGGTGGCCTATGTTACCCTCGGCGAAGGTCAGCAAGTGCGCGAGGGGCGTCGTGGCAGCGACCGTCGGGAGGTCATGCTGCCGCCCGGCGTGGTGGTCATTTCCGTCACCTCGCCTTATCTCGACGCTGGGCGCCTGGTCATGCAGGCTGAAACACGGTAACAGCGTCCTCCGGAGAGTCCGGAATTTCCGGATAATCCGGACTTTCCGGACTCTCCGGATTATCCAGAAAAAAATGGTTACTTGTAGTCGGCTTCGCCGGCGAACGGAACGACGTCCATGAAGGTGCGCAGCAGCCAGGCGTTCCAAGTGTCGTGGGCCGTGGGCGATGCTGCACCGTCGCACACAGCGAGCATCTGCTGACGCTCGTCGGCTGTGTAGTAGCGCAGGAAATAAGAATCAAGAAATTCGCGGTGGAGCCACTTGAAGTCGCGGGTGCCGGTGCGGTGCAGGCAATCGACGGCTTCGGTCGGACGGCTGTCCCAGTCGGTTTCGTCCTTCCGCTCATACTCGGTGGCATAAATGTTCAAGCCCGATTGGCTGCAGCAGAAAGCAAAGTCTTCTTCGTCGGGATAGTCGCCCATGTGCAGACGCTCCGCAGGCATTTCGTGGTAGTCGTAAATCACGCAGCGGCGCTTGTCCTTGCCCTGAAATCCGCTGATGGTACTGCCGTCGATGACCACCTTTCGACCCGTATTGTCGGTATAGGTACCCTCTGTCACGTGCGTCAGTTGGCTTTCGAAATAGCCGTTCTCATACCAACTCTTGTGGGCAGACATTGTCCACAGCGGCGCTTCGGTCGGGCTGTAGCAGATGAGCATCAGTTCGTCCTCGGCCCACTGCAGGCAGAGCCGGCGCCCTGTCTTCGTGTCGCGGTAGGCGTTCCGTCCGTCGGGCGTCAGGGTAAAGGTTTCGAAGGCAGAGTCGTCGGCATAACCGCCAAGTTGGAACGTCAGCGGGGTGCCTCCGTTTTCAGACGCGGAGAAACGCTGCTCCAGATTGCTGAAAAACGTGTTGTCTTCGAGGCTGACGGGCTGTTCAGCCAACCATGCGTAGCCCTGCTGTCTGAAGATATTTTCAAGAAACTCATTGGCCGTGCCATAGTCGGTGTACTCAAATCCCGAGGGCGTCGTTCCGTCGCTCTCGGTGCGCAGCGTTGCGTCCTGAAATTCGGCCTCGAGCGTGAAGGGAGCATACCCGTAGGCATCGCCTTTCCAGTCGGTTTTGTACCACGTTAGGAGTTCGTAGAGACGGTGGTCGGCCATGCGTTGATAGAGGCTGTCGAACACCGATTCATCGACTTTGAGCGGCTGCGGCATGGCTGCCAGCACGGCGTCGTCCTCGGTGCGGCAGGTGAGCAGGCCGCCTTGTGTGAGCGTGTCTTCGCGCCACAGGCGGATGAGCATGAGTGTGTCGCCCGTCATGGGACGGAGTTGCACGAACGAATAACTGCGGAGGGGTCCGGCCGGCATGGCGTCGAACTGCTTCTCGCCGCTCTCCACACAGGCTGTGAGGCTGAGCAGGACCGCAAGGGTCAGCAAAAGGGTTTGTTTCATATTCTTCTTCATATCTTGGCTATTTCAGTCGTTCAAGCCGTTTGTATTCTTTCTTTGTCAGGCGCATGAACGAGCCGTGCTGCGGAGCGCGGACACCTTCGATATCGACAGGGTCGCGGAAGTTACGCAGATGGCGGTCGGCGCGACACAGGCGATAGTGCTTCGGATGGGTGCTGTACTGGATGTACGCCACCATCCATCCGTCGTCGCCGACGAGTTGGAAGGCGCTGCATCCTTCGCATTTCTTGTTTCCCTCGAAACTCACATAGTCGTCCTCGACGGGCTCGCTCCACGGCCCTTCGAGCGAGGGCGACGTGGCGGTGTAGATGCCGGGGTGTCCACCTTCCTTCTTGATGAGCATGTGGTAGAGGCCGTCGGCGGGCAGGTAGTTGATGTCGGCGTCGATGGTGGCATAGCCCCAGTCGAAGAGCAGACGCGGCTTGGTCAGGTGTGTGAACGAACGGTCGGCATAACTGTAGTACATACGGTCGTAGGCCTCTTCAGCCTTATTCCACATAGAGTAGTAGATGAAGTAGCCGCCGTGGCTGCCGTCGGGCCAGACATAGTTGGGATTCCACACAAACTGCGGTGCCCACACGCGGTTGACCGTTGACCAGTCGCGATAGACGTCGGGACTTTCGGGGTCGCAGAAGATGGAAGGTCCCTTTCGGAAGTCAAAGGTGACGCTCTCCCATGTGACAAGGTCGCGCGAGCGGAGCAGGTCGATGCCGTAGTTGTCCCACTTGTGGGAACGGGCCACACACATGTCGGTCGTCGTCATCAAGTAGCCTTTCTCGTCGTGACTGCGGGCGATGAAGGCGTCGCGTGTGCCACCCTCGATGCGGGCGTGCTGCTGTGGGTCGAAAATCGGACGTCCGCCGGCCACATCCTGGTAGTGCAGACCGTCGCGGCTGATGGCATAGGCCGTGTATTCGCCGTCACCGCCCATGTGGCAATAGAGGTAGCCATAGGTGCCACGCACGGGGTTCTGGGCTGGTTTCTGACTGGCTTTCTGGGCATGAGCCGGCCACACAAGAGCCAGCAGCAGGGACGAGAGCACGATGCGGAGTTGTTTCATCGGTGTGTATCAGTTGTTTAGTTTCTGCAAAGATACGACGAAGTTTGCGAACGGCAAAACGACGGCGCGAAAAAACGCTTGAGCGCTTGGAAATTTTCGTCTGAGCGCTCGGAAGAAAATTTCTGAGCGCTCAGACGTTTTTTTCTGAGCGCTCAGACGTATATAGGAATTTCACTTCAGGAAACGGAGCCCTTCGACATGGGGACCGACGAACATGGGGACATAGTCGGACGCCTGGTGCCACGACGGTTTGCCGGGCATGTCGTCGCTGACAATGCGGCCGTTGATGTTGAGGTGCTCAAAGGTGACGTTGCGCACGGCACGTTCGTCGTCATAGCCGGCAATGACCGACAGGCTGGGTTCCAAGCCGCGGTAGCGGATGCGGCGCAGGGTGATGTCGCTGACGCTGCGGCCCGGCGCCGTGCAATACTTCTGGTTGTAGCCGACTTTGATCTGCACAAGGCTGCCGGCGCTGATTTGCTCAATGCGGATGTTGTCGAAGGTGACGTCGCGCACGGCATTGTTGTCGCCGCAGTTGATGGCCAGGCATCCCTGATAGTCCACCTGGCGCTCGGCCTGGCAGAGAATGTCAATGTTCTCGTAGGTGAGGTGGACAATGCTGTCGCCGACGGCGCTGTTGCCGTGAATACCGATAAAGATGGGGTGCGCCACGTCGGCCCACAGAGTGGAGTTGCGCATGTGGATGTTGCGCACCGAACCGCTGAATCCCTTGCGCGTGGCATAGGCCGTGGTGCAGTCGTCGCTGTTGCGGCAGAAGACGCGGTCGTAAAGCACGTTGCTCGAGGCGAACACATTGAGTCCGTCGCCCCACGAGGGCCAGGAAATGCTCTGCACATCGTGCAGGGTGACGCCGTCGCTGCCGCCGACAGGGCAGGTGTTGACCGTCAGTCCGTCAACGAGGACGTTGCGGCTGCGGTGCACGTGACAACCCTCGTAGCCGTCGGCCGGACGAGCGATGCCTCGGCCCAGGATGCTGACGTTCTCAGCGTCGTCGATGGCAAACGTGCCTGTGAAATAACTGCCCGGCGCACAATAGACGGTCGTGTTGGAAGGTACAGAAATCTGGGCGTCGGTGTAGAGCCCCGGCGCATAATAGACGAAGCGGCGGTGCTGGCGGCGTGCCTCCTTGCGTGCCTCGTCGGCAGTGGGAGCCGGACGGGAGGTGAGAAGGAGCAGGTTGTCAGTGATGTCGCCGTCGAACTCGACACTGAGGTTTTCGGGCTGGAAGAGAAGGAAGCGCACGGTGCTGTCGTTCTCGACATGAGCAATCGTGCCGCGATAGTCGGGACGGATGCGGGCTGTGCGGAACTTCCGGTGCTTGCTGACCACACGGACAAAGACGTCGCCCGTGAAGTCAAAACGCGCAAAGGAGATGGCCGAAAGGCGGTGACCATCGCCCAGCGGTGCGTTGACCTTTGCCTCGTACGTGTCTATGCGGGTCCATTCTTTCTGCCCGCGAGGCTGGACAAAGACGTCGTAGTCGTGGCGCAGGGGTGCTCCTTCGGGAGCCGTATGGGTGAACACCTGATGCAGTTTCTGACCTTCCTTCACACCCTTCACGCGGAAGGAGCGGCTCTCGGTGTTCTCGCTGATTTCGCCTCGTCGCTCAGCCTGTTCAGCCAAAGCCAGAATGCGGGCAGCGTAAGGCATCTCCAGTCCGCAGCGGCCTACGTAGTGGCGGTAGGGCTGAGCATAAATGTCGCGCACGACACCGCGCTGCATGGCGCCCGGCTCCGTCCAGTCGCAATAGAGCCCGGTGCAGTCGGTCCACGTGTGGAACGGGACGTCGTAACCCAGATTGTAGCGTGCCGTATATTCGATGCCGCGCATGAGCCGGTTGTCGAGCGCACCCCAGAGGTCGTCGCCCTGCTCCCACGCCATCTCGCACTGGTCACAGAGCGCACCCAGACCGAGTTGGGCATGGGCCTGGTCGCGACCTGTTTCCTGACACTGCCCCACAGCATCGACATAATGCGGCAAAGAACCGTTGTCGTAGGCGTTGAGATAATAATCCACGGAGGCACGGTAGAGGATGCTGTCCTGCAAAAAGATGCCGCAAGCCATGCGCAGACGGTTGACAATGGCACCCCAGTTGCCGTTGGCATACGGACTGTCGGCCTCGAAACGCTCCATCATCGGAAGCATGGCCCGACGAATCATGGCCGCCCACTCGGGCGTCTGCTGTTCGCGCAGCAACGTCATTGCCCGCACCAGGTGGTAGGACTGTATGGCGCAGAGCGGTGCGTCGTGGCCGTCGAAGCGCTGAAGAGTGGCGGCATAGGCGTTGATGATGGCCAGTGCCAGCGCCGCCTCACCTTTTTGGGCAAAGTCCAGCGCAGCCCGCATGTCACGTTCGCTGCCTGCCTTCGAGGCTCTGTACTCGCCGTCGCGGGCCACCACCTCGTAGGGGCCGGCCATCTGGTACGGCGTTTGTGCCACAGCGCTGTGTACGACCGTCAGCAGCAGGGCACAAAGAAGAATGGAATGTGGTTTTATCATACGTTCGTCGTTGTGTTTTTTTCTTTTGCCTTCACAAAGAAAGCGCAATAAGTGAGGTAGGCAGCGCAGAGCAGGAGCACCGCAATGCCGGCGGTGATGGTCTGCATCTGCTGCGTGGCCATACCGATGAGCGGGGTGAAAGCCCCTCCGCCGGCAACGGCAGTGATCATCAGACCCGAAATCAGATTAGTCTTCTCGGGTTCAGTCTTCACCGCCTGTGCGAAGATGGTGGGGAAGATGCAGGAACAGAGAAAACCGACGGCGCCGATGAGCCCCAGCGTCACTCCTGCCGAAACGGGCACGAATGCCAAAACGAGGAGCACTGCGATGCAAACCACGATGTTGAGGCGATAGTATTTCACATCGCTCAGGCGCGTCATCAGCAGCATTCCGATGAAAGCCCCGACGGTGCGGCAGATGAAATAGACCTGGGGCGCTACGCCGGCCTCTGCCAACGACCAGCCGAAGCGCTGTATCAGAATTTTGGAACTGGTGAAGTTGGTTCCCACATCAATGCCGACGACGAAGAAAATGCCCAGAAAAAGCAGGAGCATCGTAGGGTTGCGCAGCAGGCCGAAGGTCGAAGCCACCGTCACGGTCGTCTCCTGTGGTTCTTCCCGCTCGATGGGGGTGAGCAGCAGCCAGAGTCCTGACAGCAGGGTGATGGCTCCGAGGCAGGGAAAAGCCAGATACCAGTTGTCGGTGTTGCCGCCGCCCAGTACGTTGACGGCGAAAAGCATGATGAACGGGCCTGAAAAGGAACTGATGGCCTTGACAAACTGCCCAGCCGTGAGCGAACTGGAGAGGAGGCGTTCGTTGCGCACCACATGCCCCACGAGGGCGTTCTGGCTTACTTGAAGAATGGCATTGCCGATGCCGATGAGCGCATAGCCTGCCAGGCAGGCCCAACTGCCGCGAAGCAGGGGAACGAGCGTACCGACGATGGTGACGGCCATGCCGATGAGCACGGTGTTCTTACGCCCCCAGCGGTTCATCCGTATGCCTGCCGGCACGCTGAAGAAGAGGAACCAGACGAACACCATCGCGGGCACAAGTCCCGTCGTCGTGTCGCTCCATCCGAAAGCCTTCTGCGCATAGTCGCTCGAGATGCCGACGATGTCGCAGAACCCCATCACGAAGAAGGAGAAAATCACGCAGGCAACGGCCTGTTTGCTTGTTTTTTCCATTGAAATATCGACTTTAGTTAGAACATTCACACGCTGGGCTTTTCGCGCAGGAAGAGCCGTGGATAGTAGAGGGTCTGCACCACTCCGCGCACCAGCAGGAAGAGCAAGTAGGAGAGCCAGAGCGCATGGTTGACGGGAATCCGGGCCAGCAGCGTCAGCGCATAGAAACAGCCGAAGAACAGCAGCGCTGCCACGAGCGACGAAATGAGCATCTCACGCGACTTGGTCGTGCCGATGAAGACGCCGTCCCACACAAAGGCTGCCACGCCGCACACAGGCAGCAGCGCCGCCCACGGCAGGTAGTCGGCCGACGCCTCGACCACCGTTTCCTCGTCGGTCAGCAGGCGCAGAAAGTCCTGCCCGCCGAGGGTATAGACCGCTGTGAACACAGCCACCAGCCCTGCTCCCCACACGAAGACGCGACGCACCGTGCGCCGCAGCGCTCCCTGGTTGGCAGCACCGTAGAACTTGCCGCACATGGCTTCGGCGGCGAAGGCGAAGCCGTCCATGACATAGGAGAAAAGCAAGGAAAACTGCAGCAGCAGCGAGTTGACAGCCAGCACGGTGTCGCCCTGACGTGCCCCAATGCTGGTGAAAAAGAACATCACCACCACCATGAACAGCGTGCGGAGGAAGATGTCGAGGCTCACTGCGAAGAAGTTGCGCGACGGCAGGAGTTCGCGGAGGGATGAATGCCTGCTGATTTGAGGAGTCGGACCGCTCTGATGATTCGGAATACTCGGATTATTCGGATTACTCTGATGATTCAGATTACTCTGAGAAAGCCCATGCCCGAAATGGTTCTGCATCAGCAGGGCCACGCCCAGCCCAGTCCACTGCGCCACCACCGTACCGAGCGCGATGCCTTCGACCTTCATGCCGAAGACGAAGACAAAGAGCGAACTGGCCGCGATGTTGACCACATTCTGCACCACCGACACAATCATCGGGCGCCGCGAGTCCTGCATCCCCAGGAACCATCCGTTCAGGGCATAGACCGCCAGCATGGCCGGCGCACCCCAGATGCAGATGTCGAAGTAGATGCGCGTCAGGCCGGCCACCTCGTCGGTCGGCTGCATCAGCCACAGTCCCACTTCGCGCAGCGGCCACCACAGCACGATGAGCAGAGCGCCCAGGCCCAGCCCCGTCAGCATACTTCGGCGCAGCAGCCGCGCCACCTCATCCCATCGGCCCGCACCCAGCGCCTGACTGGTCAGTCCGCTTGTGCCCATGCGCAGGAACCCCAGCAGCCAGTACATCAGATTGAACAGCATACCCCCCACAGCCACGGCGCCGATGTACGACGCCGAGCCCAGATGGCCGCTGATGGCCGCATCGACCAGTCCCAGCAGCGGGACGGTCACGTTGCTCACGATGGCCGGAACGGCAATGCGCAGTATGTCGCGGTTCGTTGCATCCATTTCGCTACAAAGTTACGATTAAGTGAGAGCAATACAAAATGAAAATCTAAAAAAATTTTCATTTTTATTGCCGAACGTAAGTAACTTCGGCAAAGCCAAAGTTACGATTAAGTGAGAGGAAAACAAAAAGAAAAACAAAGTTTTTTGATTTTTGGTTTCCCGAACGTGAGTAACTTCGGCAAAGCCAGAGTTACGATTAAGTGAGAGCAATACAAAATGAAAATCTAAAAAACAAATGTTCGCGCACGTGTGCGCGTAAAGGGCTGAGCGCTCGGAACGAAACGTCTGAGCGCTCGGAAGAAAATTTCTGAGCGCTCAGACGAAAATTTCCAAGCGCTCGGAACGCGAAAAAAATTGGACGGATTTTTGGCGCGAACAAGAGTTTTTTTGTATTTTTGCACCATCAAACGATTCAACCCACTTCAAACACACACGAACATGAGACACACCCTGAACCTGCTCCTCGTGTCTGCCCTGCTGTTCACAGCCACAAGTTGCAGCGGACAGAACGGCAACAACGAAACCGAGGTCGAACTGGAAACGACTGCCGGCACCATACGCCTGCGCCTGTTCGACGACACCCCACTCCACCGCGACAACTTCATCAAGAACGTCAAGGAGGGAAAGTACGACGGCGTCACCTTCCACCGCGTCATCCGCAACTTCATGATTCAGACGGGCGACCCCAACACACGTCCCGGACACGAAGCCGAACTCGAGGCGGCCAACAACGGCACCGCTCCTGCTCCGCCGACGGTGAAGGCCGAAATCCTCTTCCCGCGCCATTACCACCACCGCGGCGTGCTGGCGGCTGCACGTGAGGGCGACGAGGCCAACCCCACAAAGGCGAGCGACGGCTACCAGTTCTACATCGTCACCGGTAAATTCCAGAACGAACAGGCGCTCGTCGAGATGGAACTGGCCCGCAAGGACGCACGCATTCAGACCCTCTTCAACGAGAAACTGCGGGCCAACGCCGCTGCCCTCGACGACATGCGCAAGCGCCGCGACACCAATGCCATCAGCGACCTGCAGGAACGACTGCTCGACGAGGCACGCACCGAAGTGGACGAACTGCCCCGCAGCACCTTTGAATACACCACAGAAATGCAGCGCACCTACCGCAGCAAGGGAGGTGCGCCGTGGCTCGACGGCGAGTACACCATCTTCGGCGAAGTGGTCGAAGGCATCAAGGTCGTACTCGACATCGAAAAAGCAAAGACCGACGACAACGACCGTCCGCTCAAGGACATCCGCATCGTCAAAGCAAGAATCCTATAACATCTTAAAAGCCATCTTGATGACCCGTTCGACACTTGCCGACGGGTCGTCTTTCAATATGGCACGCACCACCTTCGCCACCGGTGCAGGCGGATAGCCGAGGGCACGCAGCGCCTCGACGGCATCGTCGTGTACCTGCTGGTTGAGGGCCGGAGCAGCGTCGTCGCTCGTCTCGGCTGCCGTCGGGCTGATGCCCAACTGCACCACCTTGTCCTTCAGTTCGACGATGATGCGCTGCGCCGTTTTGGCACCCAGTCCCTTCACCGTCTTCAGCAGTTTGTCGTTGCCGTTGAGGATGATGTCGCACAGTTCGGCCGGCGTGTAGGCCGAGAGAATCATGCGCGCCGTGTTGCCGCCGATGCCCGACACCGAAATCAATTGCAGGAATAGGCTGCGCTCGTCCTTCGTGCTGAATCCGAAGAGCACGTAGGCATCTTCGCGTATGGCCTCATGGACATAGAGGCGCACCGTGTCCTTGCCCTGACAGGCGCTGTAGGTGTTGAGCGATATGTTCAGAAGATAGCCGACGCCGTGACATTCGACCGTGGCAGTGGCTGGGGTGAGGTCGTCGAGCCGACCGTTGACGTATTCTATCATAAGTTGAAGTGTTTTTGTTCTGGGGTAGTTTTTTCAGTTATCCTGGTCCGACTATAAAATCTAGAACGCCTGGAATTTCTACAACCTCCTACGTGATTCGGTACATGGTGAGTTGGTCGCTGGTGAAGCCAACAACGGCGAGGCGATGGGTCACGAAAATGATGGTCGTGTCGGTGAAGTGCGCCTTCAACCGCTCCAGCAAGAGGCGCTCGGTCTGCACGTCCAGGGCGCTCGTCGCTTCGTCGAGCAGCAGCACGCGGCACGGACGCAGGATGGCACGGGCAATCGCCACGCGCTGTGCCTGTCCCTCGCTCAGTCCGCCGCCGCCTTCGCCGCAGCGCGTGTCGAGGCCCTCCGGCAGGTCCTGCACGAAGTCGGCCATCGCCAGATGGAGTGCGCGGTGCATCTGCTCGGTCGTTGCTTCGGGATTGCCGAAAAGGAGGTTGTCGCGGATGGTGCCGCTGAACAGGGTGTTTCCCTGGGGCACATAGGAGAAATTGCATCGGGTGGCGGTCGAGACGGGGACTGCATTGCCCGTCGCGCCGGTCTCTGTATGGGAGTAGAGCGTGGCGCGTCCGCCAGTGGGCTCGATGAGTGCCAGCATGAGGCGGATGAGGGTGGTCTTTCCGGCGCCGGTCTCACCGAGGATGGCGGTGAACGAGCCTGGGCGGAAGTCGTAACTGAAGTGGCGCAGCACGTGACGTCCGCGCTCGGTGTACTGATAGTCCACGTCGTCGATGCGCAGGCCCACTTTTCCCTCCAGACGGACAGGAGGCAACTGGGGCTCGAGGGGCAGTTCCTCCAGTTCCATGAGACGTTCGCTCGAGGTCAGGCTGTTGACGAGCGTGGGCAGCAGTCGGGCCATGTCGAGCAGGGGGCGCTGTATGCGGCTGATGAGTTGGGTGAAGGCCATGAGCACACCCACGGTGATGAGTCCGTCCTGCAGTTGGAAGAGTCCCCAGACGAGGGCGGCGAGATAGCCTCCTGAGAAACCGATGTTGACGAACGTCTTCGTCAGGATGGAGAATCGGGCACGGCTCTTCACCTGCTTGCGCAGCAACTGCTGTCGCAGTTCGAGCCGATCGACCATCGTCTGGCCGCGCTCGAGCACCTTGACCACCATCTTGTGCTGCACGCTCTCCTGGATCGTGGCTTGCAGGGCGGAGTTGCTGTCCTTGATTTTGCGCACGATGCGGCGCATCTTGTGGAAGTAGAAACGGCTGAGCAGGACGAACACGGGCGCCGTCGCCACAACGATGAGGGCCAGCGTCGAGTCCATCACGTAGAGATAGACGAACGAGGCGGCGAACTGGACGAGAATGATGACGGTGGAGGGCAGGACCTCTGTCATGAGGCTGACGATGTCGTTGACGTCGCCGAAGAGTCGGTTGAGCACATCGCCGCTGTGAAAACGCTCGACCCCGCTCCAGCGCCCCTTGAGCAGACGAGCAAAGAACTGCTGCTGCATCAGGTTCTGCGTCTTCACCCCCAGCACGGCCCGCACCCACGTGAGCAGGATGTTGAGCAGCAACTCGGCCACCATCACGCCGCCGAACAGGCTGGCGAACAGCACGAGCGAGCCTTCGCGCGAGCCGGTGGCGATGTCCGTCAGCCGGCGCAGCATTTCGACACCGACCAGTCCCAGCCCCACCTGCATCAGTCCCACGACCACGTTGATCGTGGCCTGCAGACGACAACGCCGGTGGTGGGTCCACAACCAGCGGACGATGGCGCGTGTTGAGTATTTCGTCTTGTTCAGTTTCACGGAGATATATCGGATGTTCAGTCGGCTGAAAGTTTCAAGTGCTTGAAAATTTAGTTTTCAGCACTTAAAAGTATTTTTTTCAAGCACTTAAAAGTTTTTCCGCACCGCACTACCGGTTGCGGCGGTCGGCGCCCCACATCATCTTGCGGCGCAGGGTGGAGAAATAACTGTGGTCGGGGCGCACGAGCACCTTCACGCCGTAGGGCGCACGGCGGATGCGCAGGTGGATGCCCTCGTCGTAACTGCGGCTGCGACCATCGACCGAGACGAGGAAGTGGTGGCTTCGGCTCTCGACGGTGAGTTCGACTTCCGAGTCGTCGCACAGCACGATGGGGCGCATGTTGAGGCTGTGGGGAGCCACGGGCGTGAGGGTCATCGTCTGGCTCTGCGGCACGACGATAGGTCCGCCCACGCTGAGCGAATAGGCCGTCGAACCAGTGGGCGTGCCGACGATGAGACCGTCGGCCTGGTAGGTAGTCAGGTATTCGCCGTTGATGTGAGTGTGAATCTTGATCATCGACGAGATGTCGTGCTTCAGGATGGCTATCTCATTGAGGGCAAACGGATAGCCCTCGAGCACGTCCTCGTCGCTCGAGAGTTGGAGCACACTGTGGTCCTCCAGGCGGTAGTCGCCGCTGTAAACCGCCGCGACGACTGCCTCGATGTCGTCGGGCGAGAACGAGGCAAGAAATCCCAGATGGCCCATGTTGAAGCCGATGATGGGTGTCTGCTTGCTGCCCACACGGCTCGCCACGTCGAGAAACGTTCCGTCGCCACCCATGCACACCACAAAGTCGGCCTCGAAGTCGTTGTTGTGGAGCAGACGGCACTCGGGCACGCGGATTTGCAGGCCCTCGGTCATGAACGCATAGAAGGTGGCTTCGACGCTCAGGTCGGCACCGTGCGCCGACAAGACAGCCAGCAGTTTCTGCACCGCAGCGGCCTTGCGCTCCTGAAACGTGTTGCCGAAAAGGGCAAATCTCAACTTCCTTTCTGCCATATCTAAATGTGAATAGACGTTGAATATTGGTTCGAATATGTTATTTTTCCTCAAAAACTTGGCTGCGGGAGCACTGTGTTGGGAAAAAATTAGTACATTTGCAAAGATTTTAACACTTTGTGACCGCAAAGATAAGGATTTATTTTGAAAATGCCATTCCCACATGGCAATAACTTACATAAAAAACAGTGCAAATGACAAAACTGAGCGTCAACATCAACAAGATTGCCACCATCCGAAACGCACGCGGCGGCAACAACCCCGACATACTGCACGTCGCACTTGACTGCGAACGATTCGGCGCCGACGGCATCACCGTACACCCACGGCCCGACGAACGGCACATCCGCCGCGACGACGTCATCAACCTCAAACCCATCCTCACCACCGAATTCAACATCGAAGGCAACCCCCAACCCGCCTTCGTCGAACTCGTCAAGAGCGTGCGGCCCACACAGGTGACCCTCGTACCCGACTCGCCCGGCCAAATTACCTCGAACGCCGGATGGGACACCCGCACCCACTTCGACTTCCTCTCCGACATCGTCGCCGACTTCAAGGCACTCGGCATCCGCACCAGCATCTTCATCGGCACCGACCCGGAACTCATCGAACTCGCCGCCAAGACAGGTGCCGACCGCGTCGAACTCTACACCGAGCCCTACGCAACGGACTTCGCCAAAGACCCCGACGCAGCCGTCGCCCCCTTCGTCCGCGCCGCCGAAGTGGCCCGAAAGTGCGGCCTCGGCCTCAATGCCGGACACGACCTCTCGCTCCACAACCTCGCCTTCTTCCACCAACACATCCCCTGGCTCGACGAAGTCAGCATCGGCCACGCACTCATCTGCGACGCCCTCTACCTCGGACTGGAGGAGACCATCCGGCAGTACAAAGCCTGCCTCGAATAATTCTTCAGTTCCCCATCCAACCCATCCACCCCATTAAACCCATTAAACCCCAATCCCCATAATGAAAGAACTCAGCATCCTCGAACTCATGCAGCAGGGCGGCTGGATCATGATTGTGCTCGCCGCACTGAGCGTCATCGCCGTCTATATCTTCATTGAGCGTTACATCGCCATCCGCAGCGCTGAGCGCGACGATCCTCTCTTTATGGACCGCATCCGCGACTACATGAAGAACGGCGACGTGAAGAGCGCCGTCAACTTCTGCCGGGTGACGAACACGCCCGGTTCACGTATGATTGAGCGCGGAATCAGCCGCATGAACCGTCCCGCCCAAGAGATTCAGACGGCCATCGAGAACACGGGCAACCTCGAAGTCGCCGCCCTCGAAAAGCGGCTGCATGTGCTGGCCACCATCTCGGGCGGCGCACCGATGATCGGATTCCTGGGCACCGTCATCGGCATGGTGGAGGCTTTCTGGCAAATGTCGAACGCAGGCGGCGAACTCGACCTCAGTATGCTCTCGGGCGGCATTTACCAGGCGATGGTCACCACCGTCGGAGGTCTCATCGTCGGCATCTGCGCCCTGTTTGCCTACAACTACCTCGTGGCCAAAGTCGATGGCGTTGTCAACGAACTCGAACGCAAGAGCCTCGCCTTCATGGACCTTCTGAACGAATAGCACTATGTCACTCCACCGCAGAACCCGCGTCACACCGACGTTCAACATGTCGTCCATGACCGACATCATCTTCCTGCTCCTCATCTTCTTCATGATTACGAGCACGATGGTGTCGCCCTCGGCCATCAAGGTCAACCTGCCGCACTCCAAGAAGCAGACCACCTCGAAGGCCGCTGCACGCGTGGTCATCGACGCCCAACTGAACCTCTACGCCAGCCCCGACGGCACACGTGAGCAGGCGGTCACGCTCGACCAACTGCCGGCCGTCCTGGAGCAGGCCCGCACCGACTCGGCCGACCTCTTCGTCGCGCTCTACGCCGACGAGAACGTGCCCTATCGCAACATTGTCGAAGTGCTCAACGTGGCCAACGACCACCACTTCCGCATGGTGCTCGCCACACGTCCGCCCAAGAAATAACCGCGAATGGAATCTCCCCGCAAGCGCAAAACCACCGCAGCCCTGCTGAGCCTTCTCATCCACGTCGCGCTCATCACACTGCTCGCCTTTCTCACCCTCACTGCCGCAGAGCGCGACCCGCAGGACGAGGACGGAATCCCTGTGCTGCTGGGTGAAGAAGGCAACACGGCCGACTGGGGCCATGCACAGCCGGCCGAGCAGCCGGCCGAACCCGAGCCGAGTGCCGACGAAATCGCGGAACCCTCTGAACCACAGACGCCCGAACCTCCGCAGCCCTCTGTGCCCACTCCGCCGGCCCAGCCTGCCCAACCTGCCAAGCCAGTCATCACGCAGCCCGACGAGGCTACCATCGCCACCGAGAAGGCCCGCAAGGATGCCGAGGCCAAACAAAAGGCCGAGGCCGAGCGCAAGGCAAAAGCCGAGGCTGACCGGAAGGCAAAGGCCGAAGCCGAACGCAAGGCGAAAGCCGAGGCCGAACGAAAGGCCCGTGAAGAAGAGGCCCGGCGGAAAGCGGAGGCAGAACGCAAGGCAAAGGCCGAAGCCGAACGAAAGGCCCGCGAGGAGGCTGCCCGAAAAGCAGCCGAGGAGAAAGCCCGCAAAGAAGCCGCTGCAGCCGCTGCCAACAGCCGTGTGAGCGGTGCCTTCGGCGGAAAGAGCGGCTCGACCAGCGGCAATGCCAATGCCGGAGCACCGACAGGCGTCGGCGGTTCGGGTACGGCGCAAGCCAAAGTCGGTTCGCGCAGCGTCGTCTATCTCGCCACACCCTCCTACGCCGACCAGACCAGCGAGGGCACCATCGTGGTGTCGATCATCGTCGATGGCAGCGGCAAAGTCACCAGCGCCACCGTGCAGAGCGCCACGACCACCTCGGCGGCCCTGCGCAATGCAGCCATCGCCGCTGCACGCCGCTCGACATTCTCGGCTGGAAGCAACAACGCAGAGGCCGGCACCATCACCTACCGTTTCAAATTGCGCTGACCGCAGTCGGCCAGAAGTTTTAAGCACTTGAAGATTTACTTTTAAGCACTTAAAACTTTTTTTTCAAGCACTTGAAAATTTCATCAAACTACAGACGATATGAAAAAAATCTATGTTTTCCTGGCTCCTGGATTTGAGGACATCGAAATGCTCGGCGCAGTCGATGTCATGCGCCGCGCTGCCCTGCCCGTCCAGACGGTGTCCGTGACCGACTCGCTGCGTGTCGTGAGTTCGCACCACGTCGGCATCGAGGCCGACATCCTGTTCGACCAGGTCGAGCCCGACCAGGCTGCACTGCTCTACCTGCCGGGCGGAATGCCGGGCGCTGCCAACCTGCAGGCCCACGAGGGTTTGGCACGACTGATTCGCAAGCACTACGACGCCGGTCGGCCCCTGGCTGCGATTTGCGCCGCACCGATGGTGTACGGCCAGATGGGCTTGCTCAGCGGGCTGCGGGCCACGTGCTACCCGGGCTTTGAAGACAAACTGACGGGTGCCGAAGCCACCGGCGAACTCGTCGTCTGCGACGGACAGTTCTTCCTGGGCAAGGGTCCGGCCGCCGTGCTGGAACTCGCCTACACGATTGTCGCTCATTTCTGCGGCCAGCAAAAGGCCGACGAAATCCGCGCCGCCATGCTCTACAACGAAGTATGAACGCCGTCGTGATTGTGGCCGGAGGCAAAGGTCTGCGCATGGGGGCCGACATTCCGAAGCAGTTTCTGTGCGTCGGAGGCCGTCCGATTCTGATACGCACGCTGGAGCGTTTTCGTGAGTACGACGCCGGGCTGCAGATTGTGCTCGTCCTGCCGCACGAGCAGCAAGCCTATTGGGCCGACCTGTGCCGCCAGTATGGCTTCAGTATCGACTACACGCTGGCCGACGGTGGACCGACACGCTTCCACTCGGTGCTGAACGGACTGCAAAAGGTGGCGCCCGATGCGGCCCTGATTGCCGTTCACGACGGTGTGCGCCCCTACGTCTCGACCGAAGTCATCGGCCGCTGCTTCGACGAAGCCGCACGCAGCGGAGCCGTGGTGCCCGTGGTCGATGTGGTCGAAACACTGCGCCACCTCGACAGCGACGGCACGAGCCACACCGTTCCGCGCAGCGAATATGTGCGAGTGCAGACACCGCAAGTATTTGAGGCACAGTTGCTTCGCCGCGCCTATGCACAACCCTTCAGCGAGCGCTTCACCGACGACGCCTCGGTGGTCGAATCCACCGGCCACGCCGTTGCGCTCGTCGCCGGAAACGTTGAAAACATAAAAATCACTACACCCAACGACCTGACATGCTAAACTGGATGAGAAAAGCGGAGATGTACCGCATCATTTTCGGGGCCGACACACCGGCCGGAAAGGCTTTCGACGTTGCCGTCATGTCGGCAATCCTGCTGAGCCTGCCACTTGTCTTTATCGAAAGTCTGCCCAACCTCCACCCCACGTTCAAACTCATTCTGACCATTCTCGAGTATGTCCTCACCGCCTTTTTCACGCTCGAGTACATCGCCCGCGTCTATTGTTCGCCCGTCCGCCACAAGTACGTCTTCTCGTTTTTCGGCATCGTTGACTTCCTTGCCATGTTTCCTCCCTACATCTTCTTCTTCCTGCCCAGCGCCCGCTACTTCATCCTGTTCCGCACGTTCCGCCTCATCCGCGTGTTCCGCGTGTTCAAACTCTTCAGTTTCATCAACGAAGGCTACCTGCTCATGGAGTCGCTGCGCAAGAGCGTGAAGAAGATACTGGTCTATTTTCTCTTCGTCCTCATTCTCGTCACCTGCCTGGGCACCCTCATGTATATGATTGAGCAGGACGAGCCGGGCACAGGGTTCACCGACGTGGGCACCAGCATCTACTGGGCCATCGTGACCATGACGACGGTCGGCTACGGCGACATCACCCCCGTCACCTTCGTCGGACGCCTGCTCGCCGCCTTCATCATGCTCCTGGGCTACACCATCATCGCTGTGCCCACGGGCATCGTCAGTGCCACCTTCATCGACGAGACGCAACGACCCGTGCGCAATGGCCGTTGCCCTCGCTGCGAAGCCAAAGTCGGCAAGGGCGACCACTATTGCGCAAATTGCGGAGAAAAACTGTAGAAAGGGGTCAAATCACTTCACCACACACGTTCCCAGGGCAAACGACTTCTCGCCGTTACCCGTGTTCTCGATGTTGTCGGTCTTGGCCGAGAGATTGTCGAGCAGATTGACGATGACAGCCTCCTGCGTACAAGGCACGACGGGCGAGCCGTAATCGAGTTGGCCGTGGTGGGCAAGGACGATGTGGACGATGCGGTCGATCTGGTCGTCGGGCACCTCCCGTTCCTTCAGGATGTTGTTCAGGCGATTGGCCGAAATGTAGATGTGGCCCAGCAGATAGCGCGACGGCTGCGGTTCGCCCTCCTTTGAATATTCGTACACCTTGCCGTAGTCGTGGAAAAGGATGGCAAGGACACAGTGCTCCACATTCACCGGATAGGGCAGGCAGGGGTACAGTCCCTCGAGCATGTGCAGCATCTGGTGGGTATGGTTGAGCAGTCCGCCCGGAAAGGCATGGTGGACGCTGGTGGCCGCAGGATAAAGCGAGTAGGGTTTGAAGAGCACGTCGGCCATCTCGCTGATGATGCCCTTCAGGCGTTCGTCGGTGCAGTAGCCCAGCAGCACCTCAATCGTCTTGTCCCACACGTCGCGCTTGATGGGCCGTGGCAGCAGGTGGTAGAGCGGATGGCCTTCGGGCACGACCATGCCGGGCATCATGTCGGCGCGTCGGGCCGACTTCTTTCCGTCGTTGTCCTGGATGGTGGCGAACGTGACGAGTTGTCCGACGGAGGGTTCGGCCGTAGGCGGCACGTCCCACACGGCGACGGTCAGTTCCTCGTCAAGAGTCTTGAGTTTCAGCGTGCAGAAGGCACTGCCAGTGCGTGTCGTGCCGTTAGTGCGGCCGACGACGAGATATTCCTTTTGAATTGCCATAGTGTATTGTTTTTGAGGCGGATGCTCCGGAATGTCCGGAATGTCGGGATTTACCGGAATTTCCAGGGCAGACGATGCTTCCTAAATCCTTTCCACGATTTCGGCCAGAGACTTGCGCTGCCGCTCGCGGCGCGGACAGTCGGGCGCGATGTGGCCCAGCGGCACGATGACCACAGGTTCCCATCCCTCGGGCTGGGGCAGCAGTGTCTGCAGCAGTGCGGGGTCGAAGTTGCACACCCAGCACGTGCCCAGCCCGCGCTCCGTCGCCGCCAGACACAGGTGTTCGGCTGCAATGGCGAGGTCCACGTCGCCGTGCCGCTTCTGGTCGCAGGGGCGCACCCACTCGGTGGACGTGTCCTTCATACCTATTATATATATAGGGGCCGTCTGAAACCACGGACGGTCGTAGCAGCGCTGCACCTTTGCACGCCCCTCGTCGCTTCCGACCACCAGCCAGCGCCAGGGCTGACGGTTGACGGCCGACGGAGCCAGACGCACCGCCTCGAGAACATACTGCAAGTCGGCCTCCGACACAGGCGCGTCGGTGAACAGCCGTGCCGAGAAGCGCTCGGCGCAAAGTTCCAGAAAATCCTTCATCTCTCTCACTTGTTAAACGGTGAACCACTGCGTGAGCCACGCTCACGGGCACAAAGATAAGGCTTTTCCACCACATTTCGCACGGGTTTGCGACGAATTTTAACAAAAAAGCATCATTTTCCGCAAAACTTTTCGTAAGTTTGCAGCACATTCAGAACGAAAAACCCCGAAACCATGACCACCGAACTCATCATCCGCGTCGTCGTCGCAGCCCTGCTCGGCGGCGTCATCGGCCTCGAACGCGAGTACCGCGCCAAAGAAGCAGGATTCCGCACCCACTTCCTCGTCGCACTCGGCAGCGCCCTCCTCATGATTCTCTCGCAGTACGGATTTGAACAGGCACTCGCCGACCACGCACAGGACGACCGCGTGCGCCTCGACATGTCGCGCATCGCGGCACAAGTCGTCTCCGGCATCGGATTCATCGGCGCCGGCACCATCATCTTCCAGAAACACATGGTGCGCGGCCTCACCACCGCCGCCGGCGTGTGGGTCGTCGCAGCCGTCGGCATGGCCTGCGGAGCCGGCATGTACACCCTCTCCGTCACCGTCACCCTGCTCATCCTCATCGGCCTCGAAGCCATGAACTTCCTCCTGCGCCACGTCGGTTCGCGCACACTCACCGTCCGCTTCACCGCCCGCAACGAAGGCGAAGTGGCCGACGTGCTCAACCGCCTGCGCAGCGCACACATCAAGATCGACTCCTACCGCATGGAGCGCCGACACGCCCAGGACGGACAAGACACCCTCGAAGCCACCGTCGACATGAAAGTCACCCGCCGCACCTACGAAAACCGCATCCTCGGCCTCATGGAGAACTTCAGCGGCGTCACCGTCGAAGACATGGAGTGACGCCCTGCCCCACAAGACCCAAAAATCGTCCGCAGACGAAAAAAATTTCGTCTGCGGACGATTTTCATTTCAACTGCGGACGAAAATTATTTCGTCTGCGGACGAAATTTCTCCCGACTGTGCCACCCAGTCAGTTCCACAGCACCGGAGGAGTGACACACAAAAAGGGGAAGAGTTCCCCTACCAACCCTTCTCACTTAATGCAGGTGAGTCATCTTCTATATCATTGCCATTATTTTCGAGATAATTTCTGGTAATTTCTTTCAGAAGGAAACAAGGTTGTCTGTAGGGGCATAGCGTGTCTATGCCACCCCCATACCATCCCCCTGCGAAAAAGAACAAAAACCACTAAAAACGCCACAAACTCAAAATTTTCCAAAAACCTTTCGCCCTTTCCAAAAAATATCCGTAACTTTGCACAGCGTTATAGCGTTAACGCATCAACAATCAAAGATTTTGCCGAATTACTGTGCAAGCGAGCGCAGAAGCCAAGTTTACTTGGATTATGCCGAGCGCAGCCGACAATGCGGATTCGACAAAGTCGAAGCCGAATTACTGTGCCAGCGAGCGCAGAAGCCTAGTTTACTTGGATTATGCCGAGCGCAGCCAGTAATCTGGCAAAAATCAGAGATTTTTGCCGAAATGGTGGAATGGTAGACACGAGGGACTTAAAATCCCTTGGCCGCAAGGCTGTGCGGGTTCGAGTCCCGCTTTCGGTACGAAGAAAACAATTACTAATAAAAATTATTTAACCAATCATCAAAATCCAAACATTATGGAACGATTTACAAAACATCTACGCTGGCTCCTCGCGAGCCTAATGCTCACCCTGGGCATGAGTACGTGGGGTGCCGATGAGACCATTACGTTCTCAGGCACAAATGGTGTTGCCATGGAAACCATTACTCAAGGTGATTTGACAATCACATGGGATAAGGGTTCAAATAGCAATGCGCCCAAATGGTATAATACTGGTTCTGCGGTTCGCTGCTATGGCGGAAACTCCATCACGGTGACATCCAGCGGAAGTAATATTGCCGAAATAACAGTTACCTTTGGTAGCAGCGATGGCTCTAATGAAATTACTACCGATGTAGGTACGTGGACATCTCCTACGTGGACTGGCGATGCATCAAGTGTGAAATTCACTATAGGCGGCACATCTGGTAACCGCCGTATTCAGAAACTTGAGGTGACTTACACGGCAGCGGCCAGCGACGCCCCATCCTTCACTTCTGACAACGTTGACATTGACTATGATGCAACCTATGGTTCCATCGCCTACACTGTCAACAATCCTGTTACAGGCGGAAGCGTTAGTGCATCAACAACTGCCGACTGGCTGACACTGGGCTCTGCTACGTCAAGTCCTGTTTCCTTCACTTGCACAGCCAATAGCGAAGCAGCCGAACGCACGGCTACGGTGACACTGACTTACACTTATGGCAGCGAAACCGTCACGAAGAACGTAACCGTCACGCAGGCTGGCAACCCCGATGTCGTGAATAACATCTCCGACATAACTGCCGCCGGCACCTATGCTGTACGCGGCACCATCGTTGCCAAGAGCAACCGAGGCTTCATCGTCGGTGACGGCACAGGCTACGTATATTACTACAACACAAATTACGACCAAAGCAGTTATAACATCGGCGACAAGGTAAAACTTACGGGTTCCGTCAGTGTTTATAGCGGTGTATATGAGTTCACCAGTTCGGCTACCGTCACGGCTGCCACAGAGTCCAACTATGTGGAAGAGAATCCGACCGTTCTTTTAGGTGCCGACATGGACAGCAGAGTGGCTTCAACCACACCTGCCCAGTTGTCAAGCTATGTTCAGTATGAAGGCAAACTCTCAGTGAGCGGAACGCATTATAACATTATCGACATTGATGGTGCAACGACAGCACAAGGTAGTATTTCCTACCCCATCAGCACAGACTTTACATCGCTGGATGGCCAGGAGGTCATCGTTAAAGGTTATTATGTCGGTGTGTCAAGCAGTACATACTACAACACCATGCTGGGTAGCATTGAGGCTGTCGCTGGTTTTGTTGCAGCACCTGAATTCGACGTTCCCGAAGGTGAATACGACGCAGCGCAGGAGGTTACCATCACCTGTGCCACAACAGGTGCAAGCATCTACTACACCCTCGACGGTACTGACCCGACGACAAGCAGCACTGTTTACGACGGCACTCCTATCACCATCAGCACTACCACTACGCTGAAGGCTATTGCAAGCGATGGTACAAATGTTTCAGAAATCACTTCTGCAACCTACACCATCGACACTCGCATAGAAACCCATATTGTCCTCAACAATGGAACAGACTATGAATCAGGACATACCTTTACCATCACCGTTGGCGATGCCTTCACATCACCCGAAGCATGGGTAACATTGCCAAGCGGCGTGTACTTGAACAGGGCTAACTCCCACCTCACCTGCACAGGCGACAACGATGATCTCGCTACGGTGAATTCCTCAACAGGTGCTGTCACACTCGTCAGCGGTGCAACGGGTACCATCAACGTTACTATCTCATACCCTGGCAGCGAAAACTACAAGCCCTGCACAGGTTCATATACCGTGATAGTGAATGCCGCTATCACTCCAGGCGATGCACTCTTCAACGAGACATTTGCAGAATTTAGTGGTTCAGGTGGACGTGATGGTTCATTCTCTGGTTCTGTTGGTGCCAGTTCTACAGCAAATACAGACGAAAGCGACTGGACATTCACATCTTGCGGTGGAGCAGACCAATGTCTGAAGTTTGGCACAGGTTCAGCCAATGGTACATTCATCACTCGCACCATCACCCTCACTGGTGACGGAACACTGACCTTCAGTGCTGCAGGTTGGGGCGATACAAAGACAAATACACTGACTGTAACAACAAATGATGGTAATATCACGCTCAGCGGCGATACCAACGTGACGCTGACCAATGGCGAGTGGACAGACTACACCGTCAACATTACTGGTGCAACAGGTTCTTTCTCGCTCACCTTTACAGGTAAGCGCGGCTTCATTGACGACATCAAGGTCGTATCTGCTACTCCCGACGAGCACACAGCCACGACAACATCGTTCAATGCTCCCACCGAAAGTTTCGAAGTGACCCTCGGCGAAGCATTCATTGCTCCGACAGCCACACTCGACCCCGCCGAAGCAGGTTCACTCATCTACGAGAGCAGCAACCCGGCGGTTGCAACGGTTAATGCCAACACCGGTGCTGTCGAAATCCTCGCAGCAGGTACAACCACCATCACCGCCAAGTTCGAAGGCAACAACAACTACAAGCCCAGCCAGGCTTCGTACACCATCACCGTGACCGACCCCAATGCTAAGGGAACGGAAACCAATCCGTACACCGTGGCTGAAGTTCTGGAAATCTATGCCAATGGAACTCTGCCCACATCGGAAGTATATGTTGCAGGTATCGTTTCAGAAATCAAGTCTCTCGACACCTCAAAATACCCTCGCGCACAATACTACATTTCAGACGATGGTACAACGACCGACCAGTTCTTAATCTATAACGGTTATTATCTGGATGGTGCAGACTTCACGTCTGATGACCAACTGATGGTTGGCGATGAAGTTACAGTATGTGGTACGCTGACCACCTATGGAAGTACGAATGAAATGGCTGCAAACAACAAGATTGTTGCCTTCAATCGTCCAGCCGCAGCCGTCGAAGCGCCTGTCTTCTCTGTTGACGGTGGCACCTACACCGAGGACCAGACGGTGGAAATCACCTGTGCCACCACAGGCGCCAGCATCTACTACACCCTCGACGGTACAGAACCGACGACGGCCAGCACACCGTACACCGCTGCCCTGACCATCAGCGAGACCACCACTCTGAAGGCTATCGCTTCGGACGGCACCAACGTCTCCACCGTCACCACAGCCACCTACACCATCAACAAGGTTGAAAAGCCTTATGCCCTAAACTACGGCACGGAATACTACACGAAGGTGACCGACCTCAGCCAACTCGAAAACGGCGACGCTGTCATCATTGTCAACGAAACCGGTAAAGAAGGTGTCAGCAAGGCACTCAGCACAACGCAGAAGAACAACCGTCCTGCCTGCGACGTTGAGTGGATGCCGTGGATTGGCGGCAGTTTCGTACAACTGGCAGCCAACTCCACCGTCGAGAAATTCATTCTTGTGAAGGATGAAAGTGAATCAGATGTTTCTTACTCCTTCTACGCAAGCCGTGGCGAAGCAGATGGTTACATCTACATGGCCGGTGCAAGCAGCAACAACTATCTGAAGACTCAAGAAACAAAAGATGAAAAAGCCAAGGCCTCGATTACACTGGACGAAAATGGCAACGCAACCATCGTATTCAAAGGTTCAGGTTCTCGCAACACTCTGATGTATAACAACAGTGCAGACCTCTTCAGTTGCTACGGCAGCGGTCAGCAGCCTGTCCAACTCTACGTTGAGCGTCCCGCTTATGTGTCAGAGGCAGACCAGCAGGTAACCGTGGCTGATGCACAGGACTGCTACAAGACCTTCATCACTCCGTACGACGCACGCTTCGACGGCGTCAATGACCACGCCTACATCGTCACGCTGAGCGCCGACCAGAAGGAAGCCATCCTGAAGGAAGTCAGCGTCGTTCCTGCTGGCACGCCCATCATCTACAAGTATGAAACAGCCGGCTCACACCCCATTACCCGCGCCATCAGCGGTTCGGATGTTCTGGAAGACGTCAGCGACAACGTACTGAAGGTGAGCCGCGGCGAAGTCACTGGCGACGGAACTATCTTCGTGCTGAACAATGTTTCGGGCATCGGTTTCTACCGCCTCAACGAGGGCAAGACGCTTGGCATGGGTAAATGCTACATCAAGGTTGAGCAGAGTGCAGGCGTTAAGTTCATCGGCATCAACTTCGACGGCGAGGCCACTGGCATTGCTACTGTTGACAGCGAAGGCAACGTGCTCGACGGTCCCGTCTTCAACCTTGCCGGCCAGCGTGTCGCAGTTCCTGCTCACGGTCTCTACATTGTGAATGGCAAGAAAGTGTTTATCAAGTAATTTCTAACCCTCTATAAACAAAGAAAGTTATGAAAAGAACATATATTCAGCCTTCGGCTCAACTTGAGACCGCTGAACTCAATCTGATGATTCCTATCGAATCGCAAGGAGTTGACGACGGCTTCGCCAAGGAACGCGAAATGGAAGAAATTGAAGCAGAGTTTCCTCCGAGAGACGAATGGAAAGAGAGTCTCTGGTAAAGAGGCTCTCCCACCCTTCTGATATGAAAAGGGCAGCACCTGCATGGGTGCTGCCCTTTGTTGTGGGGGATAGAGGGGATAGAAGCGATAGGAAGGGATAGGCTCTATAGGCTCTATGGCCCTGGGGGGTCAGGATTCGCGGCCTTTCTCGTCGAGGTTGGAGTCCTTGAAGCCGAGGAAGTAGAGGACGCCGTCGAGGCCGACGGTGGAGATGCTCTGCTTGGCGTTGGCTGCGACGCGCGGCTTGGCGTGGAAGGCAATGCCGAGACCTGCTTCGGAGAGCATGGGGAGGTCGTTCGCACCGTCGCCCACGGCGATGGTCTGCTGGATGTCCACCTTCTCGACCTGTGCGATGAGTTTGAGCAGTTCGGCCTTGCGGCGTCCGTCAACGATTTCGCCGGCGTAGTGTCCGGTGAGGCGTCCGTCCTCATCGACTTCGAGTTCGTTGGCATAGACGTAGTCGATGCCCCAGCGTTTCTGGAGGTATTCACCGAAGTAGGTGAATCCGCCGCTGAGGATGGCAATCTTGTAACCGTAGCGCTTGAGCACGTACATCATGCGGTCGGCGCCTTCGGTGATGGGGAGGTTCTCGGCAATGTCGCGCATGACGCTCGTGTCGAGTCCCTTGAGCAGTGCGACGCGTTCGGTGAAACTCTCGCGGAAGTCAATCTCGCCGCGCATGGCCCGCTCGGTGATGGCCTTGACCTGGTCGCCGACGCCGGCACGCATGGCCAGTTCGTCGATTACTTCGGTTTGGATGAGTGTGGAGTCCATATCGAAGCAGATGAGTCGGCGCATCCGTCGGTACATGTTGTCCTTCTGGAGCGAGAAGTCCATTTCTTCGCGCTGTGAGAGTTGCATGAGTTCGGCTTGCATGGCGTGGCGGTCCTTTGGATTGCCTCGGAGCGAGAACTCGATGCAGGCGCGGATGTGCTTCTGCGGGTTCTGGATGGACTGGCGGCCGGAGAGTCGGCGGATGGAGTCGATGTTGAGTCCCTGGTTGGCGATGATGCGGGTGGTGGCTTCAATCTGGCTGGCCGAGAGGCGACGTCCGAGAATCATGAGGATGTGGCGGTTCTTGCCTTGACGGGCCACCCATGCCTCATACTCTTCGTCAGTGACGGGTGCGAAACCGATGTTGACGCCGAGTTCGCTGGCCTTGAACAGGAGTTCCTTCATCACCTGTCCCGAGTGTTGGTCGTCCACACGGATGAGGATGCCGAGCGAGAGGGTGGAGTGGATGTCGGCCTGTCCGATGTCGAGCACCTGCGTGTCGTACTTGGCCAGGATGCCCATGATGCTGGCGGTGAGGCCGGGACGGTCCTGACCTGTGATGCGGACAATGATTTGTTCTTGCATAACTATAAAACAAGCCCCCTCTAACTCCCCCAAATGGGGGAGAACTCCGTTCCAGTCATTTTCTATAATGAATCTGTTGGAATTAGGGTTCTCCCCCATTTGGGGGAGTTAGAGGGGGCTTCCAGAATTACAAGTTCGGGTTAATCTTGTTCCACTCGCTGATGGGCGGTACGATGCCGAGGGTTACGAGTTCGTCGCGCATCTTGCAGAGGTGCTCGTAGGAGGCGTCGAGTTTGGCCATTTCCTCGGGAGTACCCTGCGGCATCTTGTAGGTGCAGCCGTCGGGGCCGAGGGTGGTGTCCATCGCCATCATGATGTGGTTGTACTTCTCGTTCTGAACGTAGGTGCCTGCAGGCCAGCGGAACTTTTCGCCGCCCATGACGGCACGGATCATCTCGACGGAGCAGTAGGCAGGGCTCTGCCAGGAGGAGCGTCCGCGCAGTTCGATGATCTTGGCACCGCCCTTCGTGACAGCCACCTTGAGGTCTTCCCATTCCTGCTCGGTGCAGGCAGGTGTGCCGATGAGGTCGTGCAGGGGCTTTCCAGCCACCTTGACGGCGCTGCCGAAGACGGCCATCTGTTCGCCGTGACCGCCGTAGGTTGCGCAGCCGGTCACTTCGTATTGCTTCACGCCGAACTTCTTGGCGAGAGCGCTTTGCAGACGGGTCGAGTCGAGGGCAGCGAGTGTGGTCACCTGTCCGGGTTTCAGACCGCTGTAGAGCAGCGTTACGAGACCTGTGAGGTCGGCGGGGTTGAAGATGACGGTGACGTGCTTCACGTCGGGGCAATACTTCTTGATGTTCTGTCCCAGTTCCTCGGCAATCTTGCAGTTGCCGGCGAGCAGGTCTTCACGGGTCATGCCGGCCTTGCGGGGAGCACCGCCCGAAGAGATGATGTACTTGGCATCCTTGAAAGCCTCAGCCACGTCGGTCGTGGCTGTAAGGTTCACGCCGTCGTAGCCGCAGTGGAACATTTCTTCCATCACGCCTTCCATGCCGGGTGCATAGACGTCGTAGAGGCATACGTTGGGGGTGAGTTTCATGGTCAGTGCGAGTTGCACCATCGTCGAGCCGATGGCTCCGCCGGCACCGACAATCACGAGTTTGTCATTTGTCAGAAAATCCATAAAAAATGATAAATTTAAGAGTTATTAATTAAAAGTTAAATTCTGGCTCATGCGGCTTTGTGCCGTACTCAATGCAAATATACAGCAAAAATGTGAAATGAAGAAAGGGAAAGGGGAAAAATGTTAAAAAATTTCTGCTGTCACAGCGAAAAAACGTATCTTTGCAAAGCAGAACACACAATACGCTCCAGCCCATGATTATCCGTAACTCGATCATACCCGTTTCGCACTTCACGGCCATCAACCTCTTTGGCCTCATCTTCGTGCGGCGCGGACACAGTTTCAGCGATGTGGACCTCAACCACGAGCGCATCCACACGGCCCAGATGCTGGAGTTGCTCGTCCTGGGTTTCTACCTCTGGTATCTTGTCGAGTGGCTGGTGCTGCTTGTTCGCCATCGCAATGTCCTGCGGGCCTACCGCCTCATCCGATTCGAGCGCGAGGCCTACGACCACCAGGCCGACTTGGGCTATCTGCGCCGTCGCCGCCTCTGGGCTTGGGCACGGCAGGCGGAGAAGAGCAGAATTTCGTCCGCAGACGAAATGAAAATCATCCGCAGACGAAAAAAATTTCGTCCGCAGACGAAATAAAAATCGTCCGCAGACGAAATTTTTTTCGTCTGCGGACGATTTTTCAATCAACTACGGTGCGGCTCCCGTCCGGGAGTCCGTCAGTGCAACAACACTTTCTCCGTCAGCACACGTCCGTCGGGCAGCGTGCGGCGCACAATGTTCAGGCCGCGGCGAGGCATGTCGAGTCGCCGGCCTCCGAGGTCGTAGAAGACAGCGTCCGTTCCCCTGCCCCACTCGGCCTCCGTGCGTCCGATGCCGGTGGGCAGGTCCTCGACAGGAATCAGTTCGAAGGGATAGTCGTCGAGCACAGTCTTCGCACGGTTGTCAACACTATGGTCGTCGGCCAGCGAGAGGTAGCGGCCCGACCTCAGGCGGATGGCGTAGCGCTGGCAACCCAGAGCATGTTCGAAGCGATAGGGATAGAGGTTTCCCGACGTGGTGGGACGCACAGCCGAACTCAGGTACATGCTGTCGGCCAGCGTCTGCAGGTTGTACTCCAACTTCTCGCCACGTTTGCTGGCATACCAGCGCTGTTCGACAGGCAGCACATCGCCCTGCGGCTCGTCGAACAGCACACACTCGCCCTCAGCGTCGTAGGTCAGCACGAGGCCCGTTGCGGCATGGCGAATGAGGTAGTTGCCGGGCGTAAGGTCGGCGTCGCCGTTGGCATCGCGCACAAAAATCTGGAACACAGCCGTCTGCTCCTCACCGTCGTCCTCGCTGAAGCGAAGGGTGTGGAACTGCGAGGCGTCGATGGAGTTGAACTGCAGGGCCGATGTCGTCTCGCCGCTGTCCCATTCACACTTCAGCCTCCGGTAGTCCTTGTGCACATTCAGCCCGATGACCACCTTGTCGCCTGCATCGACAATCATCTGCGTCGTGTCGCGGTGGGCCGTGCCGTTCACCGTTGTTTCCAACCGGAATGTATCGACATGGATACGGATGCGCTTGACGGTGCAGGCGCCGCCCTGATTCATCAAACAAACGTAGAAGTCGCGGTCGCGCACCATCGGTCCCGTCGTGATGTCGCCGGTCGTCTCGCCCGTGTCCCATGTGCAGGAACACCACGCATCGACGCCGCCGTAGGCTGTGCTCCTGAGCGTCAGCACATCGCCGTAATCGACCGTGGCCTCGTCGGTGCCGACGACTTCGTCACCGCGCAGGATGGCCGTTTCCACATTCAGCGCACGGCAGTCGCCCTGTGTCGCAATGGTGAAACACTGCTGGCTCTTGATGCCGCGTGCGTTGGTGTAGGTGACGCGGTACATACGGCTGCAGTCGGTGGTCACGTCGAGCGTCTTCGTCGTTTCGCCCGTGTCCCACAGCCAGTTGCCCGTGTCGGTTTCGCCTTCGGGCAA
>ONXQ01000066.1 GCA_900321835.1 uncultured Prevotellaceae bacterium | reverse complement strand
AGTTTCCAGGAGAAACCACGGGGGGCAATGAGGTTGTCGAAACGGGCTACCATTGTTGCGTCGTAGTTCTTGGTCTTCGGATCGACGGGAATCATACCGGAAGCATCGCCGACGCCGAGCACCTTCTGACCTGTCACCTGCCAGTGAACATAGCCGGCGAGGGTGGTGAGGAAGTCGATGTCCTTGACGTGCTCCTCGTTGTCGAGAATGGCCTGGTACAGATGGCTGATGCTCCAGCGGAGAGGGATGTTGTAGTTGAAGAGTTCGCTGAGTTCGGCGGCTGCCTTGCCTGTGTTGGTGTTGCGCCAGGTGCGGAAGGGGACGAGGATGTCGTTGCCCTTGAACGGCATGTAGCCGTGCATCATGGCACTGAAACCGATGGCTGCGAGTTTCTCGATTTCAACTTCGTACTCTGCCAGAACATTCTTGCGAAGGTCGGCATAACAGTCCTGAAGACCATACCAGATGGCTTCGATGCTGTAGGTCCAAAGACCATCGACGAGTTGATTTTCCCAGGTGTGGCTTCCCTGTGCAATGGGTTTGTTGTCCTGGTCGATGAGCACGGCCTTGATGCGTGTCGAACCAAACTCGATGCCGAGAACGGCTTTGCCTTCTTGTATTACTTGTTTTGCGTTCATAATCTTTATTGAATAAAAACAAGGATTTTAAGGATTGTGCGGATTGATGATAATCCTGTTTTCATCCTTAAAATCCTTGAAAGAATTACTTACTTCAGAGCCTTGTTAAGCATGTAGTAAACTTCGTTCACCTGAAGGTCGTGCTTGAACTCGCTGATCGTCGTGTTCTTGTTGATCTTGACGTATTCGATGCCGACCATTTCAGCGAAGTCTTCCCAGTACTCTTCAGTGATGTCGTACGAGAAGGCGCTGTGGTGTGTGCCACCGGCAAGAATCCATGCTCCTGCACCGATCTCGAATGTGGGCTGCGGAACCCAGAGGGCAGATGCAACGGGGAGGTGGGGCATGGGCTTCGGCTCGATGCACTCAACTTCCTGAGAAATCAGGCGGAAGCGGTTGCCGAGGTCAACAACGGTTGCCTTCAAGCCACGACCCACCTTCGACGTGAAGACGAGGCGAGCAGTCTGCTGCTTGCGGATACCGATGCCGAGGAAGTGAACTTCGAGTTTGGGTTTGTCAACTGCGATGAGCGGGCAAACTTCGAGCATGTGGCTCTGCAGGCAAGACGAGCGGTCGCCTGCGAAGTTGAGAGTGTAGTCCTCGAGGAACGAGCAACCTGTAGGCAGGCCCTGAGAGATAACCCAAAGTGTGCGATAGAGGCAAGCGGTCTTCCAGTCACCTTCGGCACCGAAACCGTAGCCTTCTTCCATCAGACGCTGAGAAGCGAGACCCGGAATCTGGTCGAAACCGAGGAAGTTCGGGTCGTCGATGTCTGCACCACCGAGGTCGTCGAAGTTGGTCGTAAATGCCGTAGCACCTTCGTCCTTCAGAACGCGACGCAGAGCGATTTCAGCCTTAGCAGCGTTCTTCACCTTCTGCCAGTAAACTTCTTCGCCGCTCTCGTCAATCTTAATGGTGTAGAGTTTCTTGTACTCTTCAACCAGTTCGTCGGCTTCCTTGTCCGTCACCTTCTTGAAATATTCCATCAGCGAAGAAACGGGATAGTAGTCAACGTGGTAGCCCAGACGCTGCTCAAACTCAACACGGTCGCCGTCGGTAACGGCTACGTTGTTCATGTTCATACCGAACATCAGGCAGCGAACATTCTTGGCATCAGCAACGCCGGCAGCAACACGTGCCCAAACTGCAATCTGCTTCTGTGCCTGCTCGTCCTTCCAATAGCCGCAAACCACCTTGCGGGGAACACGCATACGAGTGCAGATGTGACCGAACTCGATGTCGCCGTGAGCCGACTGGTTCAGGTTCATGAAGTCCATGTCGATGGCATCCCAAGGAATTTCGGCGTTGTACTGAGTGTGGAAGTGGAGCAGGGGCTTCTGCAGGTCCTGCAGACCCTTAATCCACATCTTGGCAGGCGAGAAGGTGTGCATCCATGTGATGATACCTACGCACTTGTCTTCGTTGTTGGCTGCCTTCATCACGGCTTCAACCTCGTTCGAAGAGTTGGCTGTTCCCTTATAGACAATCTTAATAGGAATGATGCCGCTTTCGTTCAGGCCATTCACCATTTCCTTCGAGTGTGCGTCAACTGCGATGACTGCATCACCTCCGTAGAGCAACTGTGCACCAGTCACCCACCAAATCTCTAAATTTTCAAATGCTTTCATTTGTGTGTGATTTTTTTAGAGTTAATAATAAGTGTTATTGAATTGTTTTAGTGTTTCTGACCTTTCTGTCCGTAGTAGGCATTGGGACCGTGCTTGCGGTTGTAGTGCTTCTCGACGAGCAGGGGATTCATGGTGAGGTTGGGGTTGACCGAGAAGGCAACAAAGGCCATCTTGGCGCACTGTTCCATCACCTTAGCATTGTAAACGGCATTGTCGGGAGACGTTCCCCAAGAGAACGGACCGTGGTTCTTCACGAGAACGGCAGGTGTGTGGTCGGGGTTAATCTTGCGGATGTTGAGAATTTCGTCCACGATGACGTTGCCTGTTTCCAGTTCGTACTGACCTTCCACTTCTTCCTTCGTCATGTCGCGAGTGCAAGGAATGTCCTTGTAGAAGTAGTCGGCGTGTGTCGTTCCGATGTTGGGAATGTCGCGGCCTGCCTGAGCGAATGCTGTGGCATACGTTGAGTGGGTGTGAACGACGCCCTGAATGTTGGGGAACGCTTTGTAGAGCACAAGGTGTGTCGGGGTGTCGCTGGAGGGATTGAGGTCACCTTCAACCACTTTGCCTGTCTCCAAATCAACAACAACCATGTCGCTGGCTTTCATCTCGTCGTAACTTACGCCGCTGGGCTTGATGACCACAAGTCCCTTCTCGCGGTCAATACCGCTGACATTTCCCCAAGTGAAAATCACCAGGCCTTGCTTCACAAGGTCAAGGTTAGCCTTAAATACTTTTTCTTTTAATGCCTCAAGCATAATTATTAGATTTAATGTAATATAAAGGTATTTAAGGCCGTGTGACCTTAAATACCTAAAATGATTTTACCAGAAATACCAGTAGAAGGCAGCGCAGAGACCAACGACAACGAGGGTGCCGACAATGTCCCAAACGCCCCAACTTTCGCGGATGCTCTTCTTGAAGTCTGAGGTGAACGTAATGGCTTCAACCTGTGCCTTAGAAGGAGCAGGAGTGAAGAACGATACACATACCATCAGGACAATGATGAAGACGAGCAGCCAGCACTCAAACACGAGCCAGTTGGTTTGCCAGAACCATGCCGTGTTCTCCCAGAATGCACCTTCCATCGTGGCTTTACCCGTGTCAGTAATGACGTTAGTAACAAGGCGGAGCATACCCACGATGAAACCGCCAATCAGGCCCCATTCACCAGCCTTCGGAGTGATCTTCTTCGAGAAGATACCCAGAGCGAAGACGGCTACCATTGCCGGAGCAAGCAGCGACTGGATACCCTGCAGATAACTGTAGAGCGAACCGAGCGACATCATCACCGGCATCCAGATGAGACCGAGCAGAACGACAACGACCGTTGCGATACGTCCAACGAGCACATAGTGAGCCTCACTCTTACCTTTCTTCATCGGCTTGTAGAAGTCTTCGGTGAAGAGGGTAGCGCAAGAGTTGAAGAAGGCTGCGAGAGATGCAACCAGGGCGCATACGAAACCAATCGTTACGATACCTTTCACGCCTGCTGGCAGAATGTGCTTCACCATCAGGGCGAAGGCGGCATCCGTGTCGGTCATTTCAAATCCGTTGATGTTCTTCTGAGCCAGGGCTGCAGCAATCATACCCGGAATGAGGAACATGAAGCAGGGGAGAATCTTGAAGAAACCGGCAGCAATTGTACCACGACGAGCACGTGCCATCACTACTGCATTGTCTTCACCGGGAACCTGACCGAGAACACGCTGAACGATGTGCTGGTCAGTACACCAGTACCAGAAACCGATGATTGAAGCGCCGAGGAATACGACATAGCCAGGATATTCGGCATACATCGGGTCACCCGGGTCGGTGTGGAACATGTGGTTGATACCAAAACCTTCGTGCATTCCACGTGCGGTTTCCATCATCGTACTCCAACCTTCGGAAATGCTGCCGCCACCGAGGGCTGCAAGTCCGAGGAAGAGGACGAGGAACGAACCGATAATCAGAATAGGAGTCTGGATCGAAGACAGGGTCATCACACCCTTCATACCACCAAACACGGTGAAAATGGCTGTTACGGCAATCAGACCGATAGCGCCCACCCAGAAGTTCAGACCGAGCAGGTATTCAAAGAAGATACCACCCGTAAAGGCTGTCACGCTGACCTTTGTGAGCACGTAAGCCACGAGCGTGATGATAGAGAGCCACGAACCCGTGCGCTGGGTGTAGCGGAACTTCAGGAAGTCCGGCATGGTGATGATCTTACCCATCTTGTTGATCAACAACTGATAGAAGGGAACGAAGAGCCAACCGAGGATGAGGATCATCCAGCCCTGCATCTCCCAGTGTGCCATACCGACACCGTCTTTAGCGCCAGTACCTGCCAGACCTACAAGGTGTTCCGAACCGATGTTGGCGGCAAAGATTGCCATACCAATCACGTACCATGGTTCACCCTTACCGAAAAGGTATGCAGAAGAGTCTTCGCCCTTCTGCTTTTTCTTGTCCTTGACGATTGAGTGCCAAACGGCCCAAATTACGCCGAGAAGTCCGACGCCAAGTATCGCCCAGTCGAGCCATACAAATTCATGTGATGTCCAATTCATGTTGTTTATTAATTTTTAATGGTTATAGATTTATCAATTTACTTTTCAACCGAGAACTTGAAGCGGCAGAAACTTGTGTAGGTTTCGCCGGGGTTCAGCCAGCAGTTCGAGCCTTCCCAGCCTTCCATGTTGTACTTGTTGGGAGAGTCGGGGTACTTCTGAGTCTCGAGGCAGATGGCAGCCTGCTTGTTGTAGGCAATGCCTTTCTTACCTACGCATGAACCATCGAGGAAGTTACCTGTATATACCTGAATGCCAGGTTCGTCGGTGAAGACTTCGAGGACAATGCCAGAGCGCGGATCGCTCAGACGGACAGCCACTTCGTCCTTGTTTCCCTTCGTGTTCAGACACCAGTTGTGGTCGTAACCAGCACCGGCAGCAGCGATTTCGGGATCAGCCTCGCCGAAGTTGTCGCCCAGACGGCGTGCCTTGCGGAAGTCGAAGACTGTTCCTTCAACGGGACGAACCTCACCCGTTGTCATGTACGTGGTGTCGGTCGGTGTATAGTTGTCAGCATTGATGCAGATGAGTTCGTCAGCCACCGTGTTGTTCGGGTCACCCGAGAGGTTGAAGTACGAGTGGTTGGTCATATTGATGACGGTCTGCTTCGTGGTCGTAGCCTCGTAGTTGATGTCGATGGCGTTGTCGTCGGTGAGCGTGTAAGTCACCTTCGCCGTCAGTTCGCCGGGGAAGTTGTTGTCACCGTCGGGCGAAACCATCGTCAGCACGAGTGTCTTGTCGTCCACCTGCTGAGCGTCATACACCTGATACTGCCAACCTGTAGGACCACCGTGCAGGCAGTGTCCGAAGTTGTTCTGCGGCAGTTGGATTTCTTCGCCTTCCACCGTAATCTTACCTCCGGCAATGCGGTTGGCATAGCGACCGATGGCAGCACCGAAGTCGCTGGCGTTGTTCTGTGGGAAATACTTGTCGGCTGCATCGAAACCGAGCACAACGTCCTGCATCTTGCCGTCCTTGTCGGGCACCATGATACTGACGATGCGTCCGCCGAAGTTGGTCACGCACACCTCCATGCCGCTGGCATTCTTCAGTGTGTACAGCGCAACGGGCTTTTCACCTTTGACTTCATCCACATACGTCGTGTCGAAGTCGTCCGGATTCAAGCCCGAAGTCGTCAGATTACTCTCTGCCTGCGGTTGTGTGGTACAGGCGCACAGGACAGCCACTGCTGCAGCCGTTCCCATGAGTACAGTCTTGATTTTCTTCATAAATGAAACAATTTTTAGAATGATGAATTAGTTAGAATATTCTTTTTCTATGGCTATTTCATGATACATCACGCAAAGTTAATGATTTTCCGCGAAACAAACGCAATTTTCCTCATTTTTTTCTTGAAATATTTTTGTGGTTCTTAAAAAAGGACACTCGTACGGCCTTTTTTAACATCGGATTCCATAACAAAAAATACTCATCCCCACGTTCAACTCCTATGCGTGAGAGAACGTGGGGATGAGCGTTTTCGTGTCTTCGGAACTATTGAAGACATGCTCCGCTCAATATCAGTCTTTCGCAAACTCCCGATTTATGAGTTCTTCCATACGTCCTGCTTTTGCGTAGGGAACCGTATCGACTTGTCGGAAATTGCTTTGTTCTGGGCAAAGTGAGGTGTCGAATCCGAGGATGTAGCGTGTGGCGATACGGTAGATGATTTCCGACGGAGCAAAACCAAAGACTTGATGCTGCAGAATGTGCAGAATACGTTCACGGTCGTTGGGAATCTGTCTGCGCATTTCGGCATTATTATACAGCCGTCGCACAATCTCGGTGATGTAGAGCCCTGACTTCATGTATAGGTCGGCAAACGTCTTCTTGGAGTCTTCGAAGATGTGGGGATTCTCTTCCTCCAGCAAATCGACCATCTTTCGCACCACCCATTTGGGCGTAAATATCTGGTTCGTCTTCTGCGGAGGGATGTAGTCGAAAATGTCCTCACTGAGACTCTCGTCAAAATAGTTCGCCAGTTCTTCGCGTTTCTTTCTGAACACTTCGATGGAGTCGTCGAACACGACCTCGTCAAACAGGTCGCCATCGAAATGTTTCTCCACGCCGTCTTCCATGTAGGTTCCTCCGTCGCGCAGGAATCGGAAATCCTCGAGTGTAATGCCGGTCACTTCCTCAAACACTTCGGGCGTCACGATTTGGTCAAAGTTCTTGAGGCGAAGGCTTCCGTCGTCGTAAGCCATGATGAAACTCGGAATCGAACGTGAAAATCCGCGCAGGTGGGCTCGCACCTCTTCCTCGATGTCTCTTTTCTTCTTGTTGGCACGTTCCGTCTCGATGCGCTCAATCACATCCCGCGGTTTGTCGTTCACGACCTCTTCAATCTGCTTGCTCACCGATTGGCTCAGGTCTTGCATGGCTTGCTCCATTTCCTGGCGAAAAGCATCGTCCGCAGCCTTGACGTCATGCTCGTTCTCTGCCTGTCTGACAGCCTCTTTGTGTTTCACCTCGGCGATGCGCTTCTGCTGTTCGTAGTCGCCGCGTATCTTGACCATCTTTTCGTGAATGTCCTTCGAGGTGTCTTTGGCCAGTCGTCCCGTTTGTTTCTGATTGAGTCCGTAGTTGTCGGCAGCAGGTTTGATAATCGTTGCCTCGACGGTTTTCTGTATGCTTGCCTCAATCTTGTCGATGTTGCGCAGCACGTCGTCTTCTTTGACCAGGTCGGTGCATTGCTGCTGCAGGTTTTCAAAACTCTCATACACCTTGCTGCCAAATACATTCTGCTCCTGGCCGATGATGATGTCTTCAGGCACTTGTGCATTTCCTTCTTCGTCCACCTGCATGCCGTCAGCCTCGCCGAGCGATGCCTTAGTGCTGCGGCCTTTGTCTTCGTGGGCTTTGTCCAGTTTTTCCAAGATGCCTTGCACCACACTGGGAGCGCCGAAGATGTTGGAAATGTTCTTAAACAGGAAATTGCTGAGAAATCCGCGGTTGACTACTTCTTGCGACTTGATGCTGCGAGGGATGGAGAGCACTGCGCGTGCATCGAGTTCCACCATCCGTCCTTCTTCGTCTTCGGCAATGACGGGGAAAAAGTTGAGAAGCCTACGGATGTTTTCTTCGCGGCTGTCGGGTGTGCCGCCCGAGGCAGCGGTTTCGCTTCGGAGGTTGTTGGCAAAATCGTCGAAGATGATGAGCGTACGTGCAGGGTCGAAGTCGAACACGTAGGCATTCTCCTTCCTGTATCGTTGGCCGTCGCGGGTGATGTCACAGGGATTCTGGGCACGGAATGCCGCTTGCATATAGAGCGGAGCACTCTTCATGTTGCTCAGCATGAGCACGCCGCTCCACTCGGGAATGGTCACGCCCGTGGTGAGTTGACCGACGCTCAGCGTGATGGTCTTTTCGTGATGAGCGATGGCATTCTTTACCGCCTTGAAAGATTTCACAGTCTCTGCCTCTTCGCTCAACCGACCGTCGCCTGCGGCCAGCACCACTTCGTAGTCTTCAAATCCAGAACCTTCCTCTTGAAGCAACCGTGCCAGTGCCTTCGCACTCTCCACGCGATTCAGCAGCCAGAGCGTGTGCGCAAGTTCGGTGCGGAGTTCGTCGGTGGAGAAGGGGAACTTCTCCTGCGTCGAAAGGGCTTTAAGAAACTTTCGCACGTCCTGCTCATAGACAAATTTTCCGCTTTCGGTTTTGAAAAACTCGTTCAGGTCGAAGGCATATTCCGTGTTGCCTTCCTCGTCGTCAAGGTCGATGCCCTTCTTCAGTTGGTCGCGCACGATGTCACTCATTCGGTAGGTGAACAGACACAGGCGCGGCATGTCCTCGTAAGGGTTGCGGTCGAGGCTGTTCCACGACTCTTTGGCTTCCTGCTCCTCGGCGTAACTCCAGTTGAAGATTTGCTCTCGCGCAAACTGCCCGCGGGCAATGGCCTTGAACGGTGTGCCCGAGAGGTGGAGGGTGAAGTCGCGCTGAATGTTGTCGAAGGCGCGGTCCGTGCGCCGCGTATCGACACCCTCATGGGCTTCGTCGATGACAAGTAGGTCCCAGTGCAGGTCCTTGATCCACTCCAGTTTATTATAGTTCCCACCGAAAAAGACCGAGCCTTTCAGCCCCTGCAAACTTTCGAAGCAGATTTGCCCGTCCAGATTTTCACGGTTGCCAGGCACACAAACCCACTGGACAAACTGCTGGTGGGTCATCACGTCGCGACGGTCGCGCAGGGCATCATTGTCGCTCACGAAGCGGAACTTCGTTTGCCAACCGACAAAACGCTCAAAGTCGTCGTACCAGGAATTGGCGATGCTCGGGCGGTTGGTCACAATGAGCACGTTGATGGGCCTCTCGCCTTTCATCCGTCGGATGAGTTCGTAGGTTGTGAGCGTCTTGCCAAATCGGGGCTTGGCATTCCAGAGGAACTGTCCGCCCGGTGTGCGTCGCATATAGTCGAGGGTGAGCCGAACAGCCTCTTCCTGCTTGTCGCGCAGCCGATAACTGGAACCCACGCTCATCGGCGGATATTGGCGCGAGGCAAACTCATTGAAAAACATATAGGAGCGAGGGCCGTCGATGTGGAACCATTCCGTGCCGGGATTTCGCTCCACGTCCTTGCGGCGTTCCAGATAGTCGTGGAAGTCGTGGTCGCTGAAGAACTCGCCGCTGCCGTCCTTGAAGAGGGCATTGTCCTGCCATTGCAGTTCGTAGTCAATCCATGCCGTGTGTACTTGCTGCCGTATGCGCTTATCGACTCCGTTCTTCGTTTCGCCTATCTTTGTCCATCCTTCGTGTTTGGGATAGCCGGGCGTTTGATAAGCGTAAATCATCGGCACTACGCGCCGAAAACTGCTGATTCGTGTCTTGTCTTCCATCATGCCATCTCCTTTACTTTTGTCCGAATGAAATTCCGCTCCGCCTCGTCCAATCCGTACTTTTCAAACAACTGCTCGTCAATCTCTGCAATGCTTTTGCTCCAGTCAATGTCGGACGATGACGTGAAGTCTTGAAGGGG
>ONXQ01000113.1 GCA_900321835.1 uncultured Prevotellaceae bacterium | reverse complement strand
CTGAAGACCCGACGATCCTTCCTTTCTATTTGGGAAAAACTGAAGGATTTTTCACTGCCATACAGCACCGAGAAATCCTAATGACCGATTTGGGTTAAAAAGATGCGTCCTTAGCTCAGTTGGTAGAGCAATTGACTCTTAATCAATGGGTCCAGGGTTCGAGCCCCTGAGGGCGTACTCTACGAAAAAGGCTTCATTCCCGATGGGAGATGAAGCCTTTTTTCGTTGTGAAACAATGCGGTGCATTTTTTCTTCGTGTTAAGGTCGGGCAATCCGTGCCTCTCTAAACAATTCAAGCGGCAAGTGGCAATAGCCGTCAGCATGTTTGTCCAGATAGTCCTGATGGTATTCACTGGCGGCATAGAAGTTGCGCAACGGCTCCACTTCAACTACGATGGGGCGCTCATGCTGGTTTTGCTGTTCGGCAAAGACTCGCTGAATGAAAGGAAGGTCTGCTTTGTCGGTGTAGTAGATGCCGGTGCGGTAGCGTGTCCCGACGTCTTCACCCTGCTGATTGAGAAGGGTGGGGTCGATGGCACGGAAAAACATGTTGAGCATGAATTCGAGGTTGGCTTTTTCTTCGTCAAAGGTCAACTTCACCGTTTCTGCAAACCCCGTCTTGTCGGTATAGACCTCTTCATAGGTCGGGTGTTCCGTGTTGCCGTTTGCAAACCCTGTTTCTGTCCCAACGACACCGAACACCTGTTTGAAGTAATGTTCAAGCCCCCAGAAGCAGCCGCCTGCAAGATAAATCGTTTTCATAAGTAGTCGGTGCGAGTGGTTAAGAGTTCAGCAAATCCTCCATTTTTCTGAGCATTTCATCGGGTAGCATGAAACGCTGATCGTCGTTGGACGAATGTATGGCCTCCAGAAAATGAGGCATTTCCCTTCGGTAAACCTCTTTCATGTGACTGTTTGCAGGGTTTCCATGCGTGAAGGAATAGGTGGCGTTGGCCATTCGGTCACAAAGTTTTACAAAGGGTGCATACGGGGTTTCGCGAATACCTTTGTAGTAGTTCTCGCCGGCACGCTCTTCCCGTGTGCGTCCTTTGTCGTTTGTCAGTGCAAAGACGATTTCTGCCGCTGTGTACGCTTGTGATTCGGTCAATTCCAGATTCTTGGCTTCACGCAGAACGTCGTTGTATGTCAGACGCGCGTCTTCAATCGAGTCGTGAAACCATGTCCCCATGAAGAGCGGGAGCAAATCTTCGTCGTTGGCCAGAACCGTATGTCCATAGTCTTTCACCCCCTGAGCCACCATGTCGAGGTGGTATCCGTAGGGATGAACTTTGTCGTATGTCTGGTTCACCTCGGCGTGAAGGGTATGCGCACGCTGGCGGATGGCTTCAAGTTGCGTCTGATGAGCCGTCAGCAGCGACAGAAAAGCATCTCTGTTCATACTACCTTATAATCATATATAATTAGTACGCACGCGCGATGATGACACGGCATTTCGCAGGCTTTCCGCTCACCATGTCCACGCCCGGTGTCTGTTCCACGCCGAAGGGCACGCAACGGATGGTTGCCTGCGTCTCTTCCTTGATGCGAGCCTCGGTCTCTTCCGTGCCGTCCCAGTGGCAGAGGAAGAAGCCGCCATCCTTCACACGCTGCTTGAACTCGTCGTAGTCCTCGCATTCGTAGATGTGTGCATCGCGGAAAGCCACGGCCTTCTTGAAGATGTTCTGCTGAATGTCATCGAGCAGGTTCTTCACGTATGCCTCGATGCCTTCGAGGGCGACCGTTTCCTTCTCCAGCGTGTCGCGGCGCATTACCTCGACCGTTCCGTTCTCCAGGTCACGGGCACCGAGCACGAGTCGTACAGGCACACCCTTCAGTTCATAGTCGGCAAACTTGAAGCCCGGACGCTTGTTGTCGGCGTTGTCGTACTTCACGCTGATGCCCATCGAGCGGAGTTTCTCCTGAATCGGCTTCACGTGCTCGTCAATCTGCTGCAGTTGTTCCTCGCTTTTATAAATAGGTATAATGACAACCTGTGTCGGAGCAAGCAGTGGAGGCAGGACAAGTCCGTTGTCGTCGCTGTGGGTCATGATGAGCGCACCCATCAGACGTGTCGAGACGCCCCACGACGTTGCCCATGCATATTCGGGCTTGTTGTCCTTGTTGAGGAACTGTACGTCGAAGGCCTTGCCGAAGTTCTGTCCGAGGAAGTGGGACGTACCGCTCTGCAGGGCCTTTCCGTCCTGCATCATGGCTTCGATGGTGTAGGTGTCGAGTGCACCGGCAAAGCGTTCCGTTTCGCTCTTTACACCCTGAATCACAGGCACGGCCATGTACTTCTCGGCAAATCCGGCATACACCTTTAGCATCATCTTGGCACGCTCCTCGGCCTCTTCCTTCGTGGCGTGAGCCGTGTGGCCTTCCTGCCAGAGGAATTCCGAGGTGCGGAGGAACAGACGCGTACGCATTTCCCAGCGCATCACGTTGCACCACTGGTTGCACAGGATGGGCAGGTCGCGGTACGACTTAATCCAGTTTTTATAGGTGTTCCAGATAATGGTTTCCGATGTCGGGCGGATAATCAGTTCCTCCTCGAGTTTGGCAGCCGGATCGACCACCACGCCGTCGTGTGTCTCGTTGGTCTTCAGGCGATAGTGCGTCACGACGGCACACTCTTTGGCGAAGCCTTCCACGTGTTCGGCCTCGCGTGAGAGGAACGACTTCGGAATCAGCAGGGGAAAATAGGCGTTCTGCACACCTGTTGCCTTGAACATGTCGTCGAGGATTCGCTGCATCTTTTCCCAGATAGCATAGCCATAGGGCTTGATGACCATGCAGCCGCGCACGTCGGCCTGTTCGGCCAGGTCGGCCTTCACAACCAGTTGGTTGTACCATTCCGAGTAGTTCACACTGCGTTTGGTCAGTTCTTTCAGTTCTTTTGCCATAATTGTGAATATGTTTGATAGATGTTTCTGCTTGCAAAGTTACAAAAAAATGTAAACATCAGCGTTACAGTTCGCTTGAAAAGTGATGCGAGAGAACGTAACTTCACGCAAAAAGGCAGAAAAACGCCCTTTCAGAAAAAAAATATCAACTTTCGTTTGCCCGTCTTCACTTTTTTTTCATATATTTGCAGAGTTATTTGTACGGATTCTCCCGACAAACAGTAGTTTATACTTTTATTATTTAACTTCTAAAACCAAAACAATTATGAAGAATTTGAAATTTGGTGCTATTGCACTCAGCGCACTGCTCGTATTCTCGAGTTGCAACATGAACAACACCACGAAGGGTGGTCTCATCGGTGGTGGCGGTGGTGCCCTGCTCGGCGGCATCGTTGGTAACCTCATTGGCGGAAACGCTGGTGGCACAGTTCTTGGCGCTGCTATCGGTGGTGCCATCGGTACAGGTGCCGGTGTCCTGATTGGTAAGAAGATGGACAAGGCTAAGGCTGCTGCCCAGGCTGTTGCCAATGCACAGGTGACCGACTGGACCGACGCCAACGGCCTGCAGGGTGTGAAGGTTACCTTCGACTCTGGCATCCTCTTTGCAAGTGGCAGTTCTACACTGCAGCAGAGCGCTAAGAACTCGCTGAATCAGTTTGCCAACAACGTCCTGAAACCCAATGCCGACATTGCTGTTGCCATTCAGGGCCACACCGACAACACAGGTTTCAAGGGCGTGACATCGGCCGAAGAGAACGCAAGCCGCAACCAGGCTCTCTCTCTGCAGCGCGCACAGGCTGTGCAGTATTACCTGACTTCGCTGGGCGTTACTCCGACACAGATTCGCACTGTCGAAGGTCTGGGTCAGATGGCTCCTATTGCTGACAACAGCACAGCAGCCGGCAAGCAGCAGAACCGCCGTGTTGAGGTTTACCTCTACGCTTCTGAGGCTATGATCAACGCAGCCAACAACGGTACGCTGCAGTAAGCAACAGTCTATAACGGATGCTGCACTTCTATGGCAGCAAAATCAATGCTCGGCAGGCCTGACCGGCCTGTCGAGTTTTTTTCATGCCTATGTTAAAGAAGATAGGAAAATTTCTGCGTTGGGCCTTCATCCTGTTTTTCGGTTCCACAATTTTGGCTGTCGTTGCTTTCCGGTGGCTGCCTGTGCCGTGTTCGCCCTTGATGTTCATCCGCCTGGTGCAGCAGGTGAAGGAGGGACGACAACTGAAGATGGTGCATCGGTGGGTGCCGCTCGACAGCATTTCGCCCAGTTTGCCACAGGCTGTCTGGGCCTGTGAGGACCAGAACTTTCTGAAGCACAACGGATTTGATTTTGAACAGATTAAGGCGGCGTACGAAGAGGCGCAGAAGGGTGGGCGAGAGCGAGGAGCCAGTACCATCAGCCAGCAGACAGCCAAGAACGTGTTCCTTTGGCCGGATCACTCGTGGGTGCGAAAGGGACTGGAGACGTATTTTACGGTGCTGATTGAGGTGTTCTGGTCGAAGCAGCGCATCATGGAGGTCTATCTGAACACGATTGAAATGGGCGACGGCATCTATGGGGCCGAGGCGGTGGCTCATGAGCACTTCGGTTGTCCGGCTGCTCAACTGAGCAGGCAGCAGTGCGCTCTCATTGCCGTTTCGCTGCCGAATCCGCGCAAGATGAACAGTGGCAATCCGTCGCGCTATATGCTGCGGCGCCAGACTTGGGCACTGCGCCAGATGCGCAACATCGGTGAGTTTCCGATGGAGTAGGGCGGTTGTACCAAAAAAATACCACTGCGTTGGTACAACTGTACCAGCGCAGTGAAACTAAAATTTCACCGCAGTGGAATTCTCTTCCGACTGCGGTGCATTTTTTTGACTGCTGCCGAGGCTTATTCCTTTTTCTCTATCGTCTTGTCAACGAGGTCGTCGTTCTCCTTCAGCACATACCTTTTATAATAGGAGATGAGCAGGGTGGTGAGGGGCAGGGCGATGATGAGGCCGATGAATCCGAGCAGGGCACCCCAGACGGAGAGGGAGAGAAGGATGACGGCGGCGTTGAGACCGGTGACTTTGCCCATGACTTTGGGGGTGATGACGGCGTCTTGCAGGGTCTGGACAACGAGGACGGCGAGGGTGAAGCCGAGCATGATGAGCCAGAAGTTGTCGCCTGTGTCGTGCGACTTCAGCAGGGCCAGGACGATGGCGGGTACAAAACCGAGGGTCTGGAGGTAGGGAACCAGGTTGAGAAAGCCCATGAAGAGGCCGAGGGGAATGGCCATGGGGAAGCCGATGATGGTGAAGGCCGTGGCGAAAAGGATGCCGACGATAAGGGCGATAAGGCTCTGCCCACGGAAGTAACTGTTCATGCCTTGCTCCACGTCGTTGAGCATACCTTTGATGAACTTGCGTTGCCCTTTCGGCACCATCTTGATGAATCCGCTCGACATGTTCTCGTAGTCCATCAGGATGAAGAACATATAGAGGATGGCGATGAGTGAGGCAACGAACCCGAGCAGGGCGTTGATGGAGCCTGAAACGAACGAGATGACTTGGGGCACATAGTTCTCAAGCACGCCGGTGATATCCTTGACGGTGAACATTTTCGACAGTTCGTTGATGTCGATGTTGGCTGCTATGTAACTCTGTACCAGGGCGATGAGGTTGGCGCCGTTGGTCTTGGAGTTGACATAATCGACGATGATGGTTTGCAGACGGTTGTACTCTTCGATGACGGGCGGAATGATGAGCAGGCCGATGCCATAGAGCGTGCCGAGAAGCAAGACGATGGTGACGACGATGCTCAGCAGTCGGTTCTTCAACTTGCACTTGTACTGGAAGAACGTGACAATCGGGTAGAGCAGATAGGCCACGAGCCAGGCGACGAAGAAGGGAATGAGCACGCTGCTCAACTTTCGCAGCAGCAGGTAGATGAGAATGATGACGATGATGGCGCCGAGGATGCGCACAAAACGGTCGAAAGTGATTTCTTTTTTCATAAATTCTGTTAAATATTTTGCGAAGATAATGAATTTATTGCAAAACACGTGAGGTTGAATAAAAATTTTTAATTTTTAATTTTTAATTTGTAATTTATGTCGTAACTTTGCCACGATTATGGGCAAATTATACGTTGTTCCCACTCCGGTCGGCAACATGGAGGACATGACCCTGCGGGCCATTCGTCACACGTACGTCGCGTGTGCTGCTCAACCACTATGACATCAAGGGCAATCTGCTGTCGCACCACAAATTCAACGAACACCAGACGGTGGCCAACGTCGTTCAGCGACTGCTGGGTGGCGAAACCATCGCCCTAATTAGTGATGCAGGCACGCCGGGCATCAGCGACCCGGGATTCCTGTTGGTGCGCGAGTGTGTGCGCAATGGGATAGAGGTGCAGACACTGCCAGGTGCCACGGCTTTTGTCCCTGCACTCGTGAGCAGCGGACTGCCCGACGAGCGTTTCTGCTTCGAAGGTTTCCTGCCCCAGAAAAAAGGGCGTCAGACGCGGCTCGAAGCCCTGCGCGACGAACAGCGAACAATGATTCTCTACGAGTCGCCCTATCGTTTGCTCCGCCTCCTGCAAGAGTGTGCCGGCGTGTTCGGCGACGACCGTCAGGCCTGCGTTTGCCGCGAAATTTCCAAGATACACGAGGAGTGCGTGCGCGGCAGTTTGGCCGAACTCATTCAACACTTCACCGAGACTGAGCCCAAAGGCGAGATTGTCGTTGTGGTGGCCGGTGCGATGAACGGCGAAAAGCCTCAGAAAGAGCAAAACAAGTCGAAAAACAAATATAAGAATGTATAACTTTTAATCGTTTGAAAGTATGAAAAAAGTGATTATCATGTGCCTTGCAGCAGGACTGCTTACAGCCTGCATGGGAGGCGGACAGCAGAATCAGGAGAATGCAGCCATCGACTCGCTCCAGAACATGCTCGACCAGAAAGACCAGGACCTCAACGAACTCATGAGCACACTCAACGAGATTCAAGAGGGTTTTGCACAAATCAATGAAGCCGAAGGACGTGTCAACGTGCTCAACCAGGACGTTGAAAGCGGAAATGCACGGGCCACCATCGAAGAGAACATGGAGTTCATTCAGCAGACCATGCAGGAGAATAAGCAGAAGATTGAGGAACTGCAGGCTAAACTCAAGCAGAGCAACATCAACTCGGGTCAACTCAAGACAATGGTGGACAAGATGACGGCTCAGTTGGAACAAAAGACCAAAGAAATTGAAGAACTGCGTGCCCAACTCGAGGAGAAGAACATTCAGATTGCTGAACTCGGCGAGACGGTCAGTCAGCAGAAAGACGAGATTGCCCGTGTGACTGAGGAACGCAACGTCAACGAGCAGATTGCCAAGAATCAGGATGCCCAACTCAACACGGCCTGGTACGTCTATGGCACGAAGGACGAACTCAAGCAGCATCGCATCCTTGTCAGTGGCGATGTGCTCCAGTCGGAAGATTTCGACAAGGACTATTTCACCAAGATTGACATTCGCAAGACGACCGTCATTCCCCTCGGTTCGAAGAATGCCAAACTGCTCACCACCCATCCCGAAGGTTCGTACACGCTGCTCAAGGATTCACAGGGACTCTACACGCTCCGCATCACCGACGCCTATCGTTTCTGGAGCGTTTCGAAGTATCTCGTTATCCGTGTGAAGTAGAATTCCGGCTTATTGTGGGCCAAGCGTCAAGGGTCAAGAGTCTTGAGGGTTCTCATTCCTCGTCTCTTGACCCTTGGCTTTTGACTCTCACCCCTTGCCCCTTGACTCTTGTTTCTCAACTTAAATACCGTTTGATATGAGAAAGACTATCTTGGTGGCCGTAGTCTTTGTTTTGGCCATGAGTGCGAATGTGCAGGCACAGCGAACCCCAGTCGGTATCGCCAGTGTGCAGGACTCCGTCAGGAGCGTGCAGTTTGGCCTGATTTCTTCCACTGCAATCAGTCAGTTGAAAGGCTTCCAATTCGGGGGGTTTGCCACCATGTCGGCCGCACCGCTCAATGGCTTCCAGTTTAGTGGCTTGAGCAACGTCTCTATGGGTGTGGAAAAAGGCCTCCAACTATCGTCCCTTTTCAATGTCTCGGGAGGAGATATGCATGGCGTCCAGACGTCGCTATACAATTTCACGGACACACTCAGCGGTGTGCAAGTCGGACTGCTCAATCGCTCCATCAACCAGCCGAAAGGCGTGCAGGTGGGTCTGATTAACCCAAATCGGTCATTAGAGATCTATTCCATTCCATTTTCTAATGACCGCCATTAGAAAATGCCAATTATATTTAGTTTATTCACAATAAGTTACTAC
>ONXQ01000035.1:34355-37739 GCA_900321835.1 uncultured Prevotellaceae bacterium | reverse complement strand
TTTAGAAGAACTTGTAGCGGAGGTCCTTCACGTTGGCCTTCAGGTAAAGGTCGTTGAGAAGGCTCTGCGAAACGTAGCGGAAGTTGGTGTTGGCTGCCTGAGCCATTTCAGTCTTCTCGTCGTACTTCTCTTCGCTCTGCTTCTTGTCGAGAACCTGGAACATGTAAACGCCGTTGTTACCCTTTATAGGACCGGCAAACTGACCCTTCGGCGTCTTGCTGACAGCCGAACTGATGGCGGGTTCGCTGGCCATTGTTGCGCTGACAAAGGCAGGTGCGGCGAAAGTGATGTGGCGGACCGTGTCGGCCAAAGCACCCTGAATCTGCTTGGCTGCATCGATGCTCTTCACACCCTTGTTGTCAGCAATCAGTTTCTCCATCTTCTTTTCGTTCATCAGTTCCTGCTTGATGCTTTCGGCCACTTTCTCCTGGCTGGCATAGCCTTCCTTGTTGATGCCAGTGAGTGCCATGACGAGCAGATGGTCGTTGTCGCCACATTCATAGAGTTGAGAAATGCTGTTCAATTTGGCGTCGTCGAAGAGCCACTTCACAGCATCGCGAGTGTTGTGGATGCCCGAGATGTTGTGCTGGCTGCAGGCGATGTCGTTGATGGGACGAACCACATAGCCGTTCTTCTCGGCATTGGCTTCTAACTGCTCCAGCGTTGGGTTGGCAGCGATGAAGGAACTGAACTTGTTGTATTCCGAACTATATGTGTCGTCGGAGAAGCGGAGTTCCTTGATGATAGCAGCCACATTGTACTTGGTGACAGGGTTGCGCTGGTCCTCGACCTTGAGGATGACGGTGTTGCCATTCGTGAACTTCAGTTTGCGGATTTCGCCACGGTTCATGGCGTAGAGCGCATTGACGAACGAAGCGTTGTCGGCGTCGAGGGCTGCATTCTGGTACTGGTCGCTGCTAATCCATGTCGAGTCGCCCGTCTGGTTGTACTTCTTGGCAATTTCCTTGAAGTCAGCACCGCCGTTCAGCGCTTTGTAGATGCTGTCGGCCTTCGTGTCGGCATCCTTCTCATCCTTGCCGATGACAGCAAGTTGACGGAAGAGGACAGAGTCGGCCTCGGTCACCTTCGACAGCACCTTGAAGGTGTAGTAGGTGTTCGACAGGGCATCGTAGGTCGGCTTCATCGTCTGACCTACAGCCACGGCCGTAGAGTCGCCGTCGAGATGCGATGCAATCATCTGCGGGAAAGCATCCTTTTCCTTCATTGTGTCGGAGTAGGGATAGAGCGAAGCGTTCTGACGAACCACGTTGCCGGCTTCGGCTGTGCCTTCGGCAGCAGCGAGTGCAGTGTAGATTTCCTGCATGTTCTCTTCGAGCGCCTTGCGGTCGGTTTCGCTGGCTGTGACAGCCACGTCGATAATCTTCACGTCGCGCGTCTCAACATACTGGCGATACTTCTCCTTGTCGGCGTTGTACTTGGCCTTCACCTCTTCGTCACTCACGCTGACCTTGTTGTCGGCTACGGTGCTCAGCGGCAGGCTGACCAGCAGCACGTCGCTTTCGTTCGAGCGGTTGTCGAAGGTCATCTTAGCCTCGACAGGGTTCGACAGGATGCAGCCGGCGAGCAGAGCCTGGTATTTTCCGGCCAGTGCTTGGTTGCGAATCTGCTTCTGGGCAAACATGTAATACTTGTAAATCTTCTCGTAGGCCTCGGGCACCTGCTGACCGCCGTCCTTCAGTTTCTGATACTCCGTCAGGAACATGTTGAGTTGGGCGTAGTCGAAGCGACCTGTCTGCTGATTGGCAAACACGGGCACCTGAAGCAGTTGGCTGGCGCCGAGACGAATCATGTCCGACACTTCTTCGTCGGTGACAGTCAGACCCAGTTTCTCACATTCAGCCTCGATGAGTTTGTTCTGAATGTAGGTCTGCCATGCCATGTCCTTCAGTTGGTTGTTCTCGTCCTCCGACGAGGAAGTCTTCTGCTGTGCAATTTCCTGGTACACCTGGAATTCCTCGAACAGAGACTGGTATTCCTGAATGCTGACGGAAGAGCCGTTGACTTCTCCCACCGTTTGTTTTGCCTGATTGATCAGGCCTTCACCGCCTCTGATCAGGTCGCCGATGACGAAGAGGAACAGGGCGATGGCGATTGCAGAAACGAGCAAGACGCCGCGGTTTCTGATTTTTTGTAATACTGCCATTTGTTTTTGATGTTTTATGATTTGTTTTGTTATTGTTTCGGAGCGACATGTGGAGAGAATCCCACAAAAATCGTACAAAGTTACGAAAAAAAAGTGATACGCACGTTATTTGTTTCCCGTTTTTTGCAGAAATGCCGTTTGTTCATAGGAAAAAAAGCGGAAAACAGGGTGCAAAGTCCTGTTTTCCGCTATTCTCGGCGCAGGGCCGGCGCATTTTTTGTCGTCCTCAGAATGGTTTCAGCGCCAGTACCAAAAAAATTTCTCTGGGTTGGTACAGTTGTACCAGTGCGCTGGTACAAAAGTTTCACTGCGCTGAAATTCCTGTACCACTGCGGTGGTACTTCCGATAGGGCGCAGTGCAGCCGCGGTTGTTGTCCGTTGTGCTTCGGATCAGTGTTTGAAGGCTGCGGGCTGCGGACGTCGGGGCGACTTCAGCACGTCGGGGCGTTGCAGTTGGGTCGGCGACTGACGGGGCGGGGCGACTCCGTTGCGGACGGGAGGTATGCCAATGGAAGGCTGACCGCCAGCAGGTGCCGAGGTGCTGTCGAGAGGGGCGTCGATGCGCCGGTCGTCGGGATGCGGCGTCTCGTCTTCGTCAACGGGAAATGCTCCGCTGGAGGAGTGGATGCGATACTCGGTCATCTGCTCGTTCGACGAGAAATCGTAGCCGTCGAGTTCCTGGTCGATGCCCTGTATCTTCATGTAGGCCGGCGAATAGATGCGGTGTTCAGTGGTGTTCCAGTAGAGGAGCGAAGTCTTGAATGTCTCGTCCTTGAGGTTCTTGACGACGACTCGCCCGCGCAGTTCCCAAAGGCCGAGTTGGTCGTAGTAGTAGGCTGTGTCGCAGTTGATGAAGGCCTCGACATGATAGTTCTCGTCGAAGTTTTCGACAAACAGGCCTTTCTCGAAAGCCCAGTAGGTGGGCTGCTTACGGTCGTAGATGAACCAGTCTTCGCTGATGATTTTGTAGCGGATGATGCCGGAGTCGGAGATGAGCGTGGAGACTCCGATGCTCTTGAGCACAGGGAGCGAGTCGCGCTCCAGGATGGCCGGTGCATAGTGGTGGTCGTCGGATGCACAGGATAACAAGCCTCCCCCAACCCCTCCCAGGGAGGGGAGTAACAATACTAAATAAAGGAGATGCTTTCTGTTCATGGGTCAAGGAGCCAAATGAAGAATGAAGAATGTCGGCTTCGCCTCCAACTGAAGAATGGAGTTAC
>ONXQ01000035.1:0-34347 GCA_900321835.1 uncultured Prevotellaceae bacterium | reverse complement strand
TGAGGGTTATTGAACTTTCCACTTGGTGAACCAGCGTTCGCTGAAGGTGAGACCGACGGACAGACGCAGGTAGTTCTCGGTCAGTTTGTCTTTCAGCCCTGTCTGCGAACTGAGGTAGGGTATGCTGCTGTGTACCCACTGGAAGGCAACGTTGAGGCGCGGCGTGTTGTACCAGACGTGGCGGTTCTTGATGGGAAACGAAAAACCTGCCGTCAGGCCGAATTCGGTGGGCTTGTCGGGTACATTGGTGCGTGCATAAGAGCGTGAGTACCAGCCGCCTATGCGGTAGGATGTGTATTGCAGAAGTTTGCGGCTAAGGACGTCTGGAGTGTATTCGCCGCCCAGTGAAATCTTCATTCGGTCGTTCAGATGTCCTTTGGCCGATATGTAGGCTCCGTCCTGGTCCGACGGAAAACGTGTGCTTCCCCATTTCTCGAGCGAGAAGTCGGCTCCGACACGCCATTTCCGTTCGTGCTGCCATGCGACGCCGACGTCGATGGAGTGGGGAAGTTGGAAGGCGTTTTGCAGGGTGTCGCCACTGGCATTGACGCCCGTTGTGCTGGTGGTTTGCGTGGTGCGGATGGCACGGTTGTCGATGTCGTGTCCCAGTCCGTAGGTGGCACCGATGGTCAGTTGGTCCTTCTTTGTGAGGGGCAGCATGACTTGCATACCGAAATCAATTTTGTAGGTGGCAATGTCGGCGCTGTAGATGCGCTGCATCGAGAAGGCCGTGCTCTCACTGAAAGTGTTGGCCGAGGTGTGGGTGTAGTCGCCGTAGAGATACGACAAATTGGCACCAATGGCGAGGTTGCGGAAAGGCGCCCAACCTGCTCCGATGAACACCTGATGAAGTCCGCCGCTGCCGGTGAAGGTGTTGGTGGCGGTGAGGGTTTCACTACCGCTGACGGTGGATGAGGCAGACGAGAAGTTGTAGTTGATGTTGGTCAGCGGAAGAATGCCGAGCGTCATGCCCAGTCCGCGGCGCACACGGAACTGGAAGGCAAAATAGTCGAAACTGGCGTTCTTGGCGTTCTGCTGCATGTTGCCCATCTTGTAGTTGCCATTGAAGACGGACAGTCCGAGGTCGAAAAGAGCCGTGAGCGTGTCAACTGCTGAATAGGAGGCGGGGTTGCCGACATTGATTTGCTGTCCGTCGCGGAATCCCTGTGCGACACCGCCCATTGCTTTGTTGAAACCTGTGGCACGGTCGGCCATCATGCCGAATCCATAGCGCGAGTAGGGTGAGTTGATGCCGTTCTGGGCTACGGCCGAGTGAAAGTTGAAAAGGGAAAGGCCAAAAGTGAAAATGGCAACTGCCAGTTGTTTTTTGTTCATGTCAGTGTGATGCTTGGTTGTACTGCAGAATGATGTCAAGTCCTTTGGATACAAGCAATTTGTCTGCAAAAATACGTTTTTTTATGCTTTCTGAAAAATTTTCCATGTCTCCACCTGTGAAAAATACCGAAAGTTTAGGATATTTTATGGAATATTCACAGATGAAGCCTTCGATTTCGTGCCTTACGCCGTCGAGAACGCCGTGGAGTATGGCGGTCTGGGTGGTGGTGCCGATGGCCCCCCTTTGATTCCCCCCCATAGGGGGAGAAGGCAAAACAGGTGAGGAAATATTCTCTTTTTCAGATACTCTTTTCCCTCCCCCTATTGGGGGGAGTTGGAGGGGGGCTACCAGGGGAAGATGTGCCGTGTGCTCATGAAGTGCGAGCAAGCGCAGGTTGATGCCCGGCGAGATGTTGCCTCCGAGATAGTGACCGTCGGCTGTGACAAGGTCATAGGTGATGGCGGTTCCTGCATCGACAACGAGGACGGGACGGTGTTCGCCTGTCCGACAAACGCACTCGAAGTAGGCGCCGATGGCAGCAGCAAGGCGGTCGGGACCGAGTGTCTCGGGAGTTTTGTAGCCGTTGCGGATGGGAATGGGCGTCTGGGCATTGAGACGTATGACACGCGGAATGGAGAGGCTGTTGATGCTGCGCAGCATGTCGTCGGTCAAGTCGATGGTTGACGAAACGATACAGGCGCCGACCTCGTCGTTACCGACAAAGTCGGGGAGCCACGCCAGGTCGTGCCCCTTAACGCTGCGGTGTCGGAGCGGTGCCGTTGCCTTTAGACGGTCGGCGCCCGCCTCTGCCTCGGGTATTGCGGCGTGGACCGCTGCCTTTGTGGCCGTGTTTCCGATGTCGATTGTCAGATGAACCATGTGATTTACGGTTGACGTTCTTTATGTCTGGTTTTTCGCCACAACCTTCTGGCAGGTCAGGCTTGTCGATTTCTTTTTCGATGAGTTTCTCAATCTTCTGGAGATTGGGATAGTCGTGGGGCGTGACCAGTGTGACGGCCATACCGTCGCGGTTGGCACGTGCTGTACGTCCGATGCGGTGGACATAGTCCTCGGGATCGTGAGGCGTGTCGTAGTTGATGACCATCTGAATGTCATCGATGTCAATTCCGCGGCTCACGATGTCGGTTGCAATGAGAATGTTGATGTGGCCGTTGCGGAAGTCGCGCATGATGGTGTCGCGCTCCTGCTGGGTCAAGTCGCTGTGCATTGCGCCTACACTCAGTCCTTTCATGCGGAACGTGCGCCCCAACTCACGGACTTTTGTCTTCTTGGCGCAGAAAATGATGACGCGGTCCACGCTGCTTTCTCCGTTGTCGAACGGACAATGCTCAACGACGCTGCGGACAAGGTTGTCCTTCATCCCGTCGTAGCAGATATAGGCAATCTGCCTGATCTTCTCAGCAGGTTTTGACACCGCAATCTTCACTTCGACAGGGTTGTGCAGAATGTTGTGTGCCAGTTTTTGAATGTCGTCGGGCATCGTTGCCGAGAACATGATGGTTTGCCGTTCCTTCGGCAAGTAACTGGCAATCTTCATGATGTCATCGTAGAAACCCATGTCGAGCATCCGGTCTGCTTCGTCAAGAATGAAGAAAGAGACTCTGGAAAAGTCAATCTTTCCTGTGGTCAGATGGCTAATCAGACGGCCCGGTGTGGCAATGATGATGTCTGCACCTAAAGTCAGTCCTCGCCGTTCTTGTTCGTATCGGATGCCGTCGTTTCCACCATAGACAGCCACGCTGGAAAAGGGCATGAAGTAGGCAAAGCCCTCGACCTGGCGGTCGATCTGTTGCGCCAGTTCCCGAGTGGGAGCCATGATGAGGCAGTTGATAGAGTCTTGAGGATACTGGCCGGTAGCCAGTTCATTGAGGATGGGGAGCAAGTAGGCTGCCGTTTTCCCAGTTCCGGTCTGTGCTACGCCGATGAGATCATGCCCTTCAAGAAGCGGCGGAATGGCCTGCTCCTGAATAGGCGTACACTCCTCGAAGTTCATCGCATCGAGGGCGTCAAGCACGGTATCATCTAATGGCAGTTCGTCAAAGTACATTCTATTCTTAGTTTTTATTCCTTATTTAATGTTTATCGAGGTGCTTTCTTGTAGAAGTAATACGCAATGAAGGCATAGACAATGTTGGGTAGCCATGCAGCCAGACCGGGGTGCATGTTGGCATTGATGGCAAAGGTGGAAGAGATGGTCTGGAACATGATGTAGGCCAGGATGAGGCCCAAACCAATGCCCAGCGCAATGCCCATTCCGTTTTTTCGCTTTCTGGCCGAGATTGAAAGTCCAATGATTGTGAGGATGAAGGTAGCGAAGGCCGAAGCGCCACGCTTCCAGTACTCCACTTCAAACTCTTTAATGTTGGCAAACCCCCTTTGTTTCTGGCGTTCAATGTAGGTGGCAAGTTCAGGTGTGGTGAGTGTTTCCTGCTGTCCTTTTGTGATGAGGAAATCCTGCGGCTCCATGTGGATGACGGAGTCGATGCGTGTGCCACGAATAAGCACTTCGCGCCGTCCTTGCAGATTGCGTATTTGATAGTTGTTGATAATCCAGTGGTAAGGCTCTTCTGAGAGGGAGTCGTACTGAATGGACATGGCCTGCAGACGGCTGACAAGTTTCTTGTCCTCAAACTTGTCGAGTGTGAAGTCGTAGCCTGTCTTGAACGGGTTTTCATAGCGGCTGATGTAGGCAATCACGCCGGTGTCAACCTCCAACTGCACGTTGGCGGCGTAGTTGGGAACGTTGCGGCGTTTGTAGGTGTTTTCAAACTTGACGCGCTTGACATTGCCCCGAGGAATGACATAGGCGCTGAGCAGATAGGTCATCACTGTCAGGAGGGCTGCTGCAATCATGTAGGGCCGCATCAGTCGTCTGAAACTGACGCCCGTTGACATCATTGCGATGATTTCCGAGTTCTCGGCCAGTTTTGTCGTAAAGAAAATGACGCTGATAAAGACGAACAACTGGCTGAACAGGTTGGAGTAGTAGGGGATGAAGTTGAGATAGTAATCGACAAAGATTTCCTTGAGCGTGGCATTGCGGGTGAGGAACTTGTCGATGTTCTCGTTGATGTCGAAGACGACGGCGATGGAGATAATGAGGATGATGGAAAAGAAGTATGTGCCGAGGAACTTCCCGATGAGGTAGCGGTCGAGGCGTGACACAGGGGAATGTGCCTTCAGCCATTCCATAGCCACGTCCCACTTTCGCAACTTGGCATGAATGGCTTGTGCCCGTTGTCCGAAGACTTTTCGCATCACTCTGTCTATCAGTCTCATCAGTCTCTCTTTCTTTCGTTTTAGATTCTTCTGCCCAGTTCGTCGATGATGCCTGCTTTCCACGTGACAAAGTCGCCGGCAATGATGTGCTGGCGTGCCTGCTGAACCAGGTTGAGGTAGAAGGCAAGGTTGTGGATGGAGGCTATCTGCATGGCCAGCAGTTCCTGTGCCTTGAACAGGTGGTGTACGTAGGCGCGACTATAAGTTGTGTCAACATAGGATGTGCCTTCGGGGTCGAGAGGACTGAAGTCCGTTTCCCACTTCTTGTTGCGCAGGTTGATGGTGCCGTGACTGGTGAAAATCATCGCATTGCGTCCGTTGCGGGTTGGCATGACACAGTCGAACATATCCACGCCGCGTTCGATGCCTTCAAGGATGTTCTGTGGTGTGCCGACCCCCATCAGGTAGCGAGGCTTGTCGGTGGGCAGGATGTCGTTGACCACCTCAATCATTTCGTACATCACCTCGGTGGGCTCGCCTACAGCGAGGCCTCCGATGGCGTTGCCGTCCATGCCCAGCGCAGCCACTTTTTCGGCGGCACGTGTGCGCAGGTCCTTGTAGGTACAGCCCTGGACGATGGGGAACAGGCTCTGTTCGTAGCCATACTTCGGTTCGGTTTCCTTGAAACGTTTGACACAGCGGTCGAGCCATTTCTCTGTCAGGTCGAGCGAGGTCTTTGCGTAGTCATACTCTGCCGTACCTGGGGGACACTCGTCGAAGGCCATCATGATGTCGGCACCGATGCTGCGTTCGATGTCCATGACGCCTTCGGGGGTGAACATGTGGCGTGACCCGTCGATGTGGCTGCGAAATTCAGCGCCAGCCTCACTGAGTTTGCGGATGCCAGCCAGCGAAAAGACCTGGAATCCGCCGCTGTCGGTCAGCATGGGACGGTCGAAGCCGTTGAACTTGTGCAGGCCTCCGGCTGCCTCAATCACTTCGATGCCCGGGCGCAGATACAGGTGGTAGGTGTTGCCCAGGATGATTTGCGCCTTGATGTCGTCTTTCAGTTCGTGTAGATGCACGCCTTTCACACTGCCCAGCGTTCCCACGGGCATGAAAATAGGCGTTTCAATCAGTCCGTGTCCGGTGCTGATCAGGCCGGCGCGTGCTCTTGTCTTCGGGTCGTTATGTTGTACTTCGAATGTCATATTCTTTTCACTACGAATGATATGAATTATACGAATAGTCTTTTGAGTCTCTGGACTGACAACTCATTCGTGTAATCCGTGAAATCCGTAGGCTGCATGTATTTTGTTAGAGTAATGCGTAGTTCAGGACTTCCTCCACACGTTCGACGTAGTGGAAGGTCAGTCCCTTGACGTAGATTTCAGGAATGTCTTTGATGTTTTTCTCATTTTCGCGGCAGAGCACGATGTCGGTGATGCCGGCACGTTTGGCAGCCAGGATTTTCTCCTTGATTCCGCCCACAGGCATCACTTTGCCGCGCAGGGTGATTTCGCCGGTCATGGCGAGGTGGCGGCGCACTTTGCGCTGGGTGAATGCCGAGGCAATGGAGGTGGCAATCGTGATGCCGGCCGAGGGTCCGTCTTTGGGAACAGCGCCTTCGGGCACATGGATGTGGACGTGCCACTCTTCAAACATCTCCGGCTTGATGTCCAGTTCCTCGGCATGTGCTTTCACGTATTCCATCGCCAGCATGGCCGACTCCTTCATCACGTCGCCCAGGTTGCCCGTGAGGGTCAGTTTCTCGCCCTTGCCTTTGCTTAGCGAGGTTTCGACAAAGAGGATTTCGCCGCCGACGGCTGTCCACGCCAGTCCTGTGACCACGCCGACGTTGTCCGTGTTCTCGTCCTTTTCGCGACTGAAGAGTTCGGTGCCCAGATAGGCTGTCACGTCACGGGGCTGGAGCAAAGTGCCGGGTGCAGTGGTTTCTGCTGTCCCTTCCTTCAGCATGTTCAGCGCCCTGCGGCGCAGGATTTTGTTGATTTTCTTGTCCAGTTCGCGCACGCCGCTTTCGCGGGTATAGTCCTCGATGATTTTCTCGATGGCTGCTTTTGAGAACTTCAGGTCGGTGCGCTTCATGCCCACGTTTTCCAACTGCTTCGGGATGAGGTGGCGTCGGGCAATCTCAATCTTCTCCTCCGTCAAGTAGCCGCTCACTTCGATGAGTTCCATGCGGTCGAGCAGGGGAGCAGGGATGGTGCTGATGTTGTTGGCTGTGGCGATGAACAGGACGTTCGACACGTCGTAGTCCATGTCGATGTAGTTGTCGTGGAACGCCTTGTTCTGCTCAGGGTCGAGCACCTCGAGCAGTGCCGATGCCGGGTCGCCGTGAACGGCGTTCTGCCCCACCTTGTCGATTTCGTCGAGGATGAAGACTGGGTTCGAGGCGCCGGCTTCCTGGAGGCCCTTGATGATGCGTCCGGGCATGGCGCCGATGTAGGTGCGACGGTGTCCGCGTATTTCTGCCTCGTCCTGCACGCCGCCCAGGCTGACGCGCACATACTTGCGCTTCATGGCTTTGGCAATGCTGTGCCCCAGCGACGTCTTTCCCACGCCCGGAGGACCGTAGAGGCAGATGATGGGACTTTTTAGGTCGCCCCTGAGTTTCAGCACGGCGAGGTATTCGAGGATTCGTTCTTTGACGCTCTCCATGCCGTAGTGGTCGCGATTGAGGATTCGCTCTGCGGCTGCAATGTCCAGACGGTCGTGGGTCTGTTCGTCCCAGGGCAGGTCGAGCAGTTGGTTGAGATACTCCAGTTGGATGCTGTAGTCGGGACTCTGACTGCTCTGATGCTCAAGCCGTTTCAGTTCTTTGTCGAAGCGTTGCTGCACGTCTTTGCTCCACTTCTTGTGCTGGGCGCGTTCGCGCAGATGCACAATTTCGTCCTCGTCGTTTTCGCCCAGTTCGTCCTTGATGTTTTCCATCTCCTTTCGGAGGAAAAATTCGCGCTGTCCACGGCTCAGGTCGGCCTGCGTCTGCATCTGGATGTTCGCTTTGAGTTGGGCAAATTGTGCTTCGCGTCCCAGGATGGAGAGCAGTTTCTTGGCGCGTTCCTTCATCTGTGTCTCTTCGAGCAGCATGATGTGCTCATTGTTGGAGATGGGCAGGCTGCCGCAGATGAAGTTGACGAAGAAGATGCGGCTCTGCAGGTCGTTCAGTGTGAACGACGACTCGATGTGCATACCGTCGCCACGCAGCATGAACTTGTCGGCCAGGTCCTTGCAGGCTTCGGTGGTGGCATGGAATTCGCGGTCGTCCTTGCTGGGCAACTCTTCGGGAAAGCGTTCCACGTGTCCCATCAGGTAGTGGTTGCCCATGTGTGCCTCGACCAGTTGGACGCGGCTGAGGCCCTGCAGAAAGGCTGTCCGGCTGCCGTCGGGCAGTTTCAGAATCTTCACCACGCGTCCGAGCACACCGGTGCGGTAGAGGTCCTTCTGTTCGGGGTGTTCCGTGTCCTCCTGCTTCTGACCCATCACCGCGATGGTTTGTTTCTTTTTTTCAGCATCGCTGAGCAGTTTCAGGGCCGATTCGCGGTTCACGTTCACAGGCAGCAGCGTCTGCGGAAAGAGCATCATGTTGCGCAGGGGCAGGATGGGTATTTCCTGCTCCTCGATGCCCATGTCGGCCATTTCCATTTCGTCGCGGTCGAACTTGGCCACCACCTGCACACTTTCGCCCAGGGCTCCTGTCAATATTTCTTCAAGCAATTTCTTGTTCATTCTGTTCTTCATTCTACCACGGAAAATGTCGGTATTTCTCGGAAAAGACCGGAAAATACCGCGTGTTTCCGTTTTGTGTCAGTGTGTTTCTGATTTTTTATCCTTTTAGACAACGTGTATTTCTGCTGTTCTTTGTTTTTTGTGCATAAATCGGTGCAAAGTTACAACAAATTATTAAGAATTAAAAATTAAAAACTGACAACCGCCTTGCAGGCCGCCGATTTTAACCATTTTTATGCTTCGGCACAGCCGGACAGCCCTTTTCATGCCCATTTATGGCGCAAAAACGAGGTGTAATGAGCGCCGGACGTCGGTCTGTACCATTTCTCGTACCACTGCGTTGGTACAACTGTACCAGTGCGCTGAAACTTTCGTACCACTGTGGTGGAACTTCCGTACCACCGCAGTGGAATTTTCGTGCGCCTGCGGTGGCGTTTTTGTTCCGCTGCACTGAAATCAGTCGGCCGGCACGGCGGTACTTGTGACGGACTTTCCCCGTTTGCCCCGGCGACTGCCTGCGGTTTATAAAATAGGTTAAAATTGTTTATCCGTTTTGTTATGTGCAGGGTTTTTCGTAACTTCGCAGCCGTTTTATTAAGGCATATCGCTTGAAACAACGACTGTTGATAGGTGTGTTAGCGGTTCTGGCCGTCGTGTCGATGGCTCAGAACGGCTTGTATTCGGCTTACGCTCAGAGACCGAATGGATGGGGCGTTGGCGATTCGCTGCCCAGCGACACGGTGCTGCCGCAGGGGGTGGATTCGCTGCCGCCCGATTCGCTGCGTGACGAGCGTGCCTATCTGGAGAATCTGGACAGCATCCGCCGTCAGTTTGACAAGGAACGAGGCGGAGAAAAAAGTGTGGCTGTGGGCGAGCGTGCCAAGCGCGGACAGGTGCAATGGAACGACTCGGTGGCTGCCGTGGAGGATTCGCTGGCCAGACACAAGAAGAAGAGTGCGCTCGACGACCCTGTGGCCTACGAGGCGAAGGACTCAATCGTGTTCGTGATGGGCAAGAACCGTGCCTACCTCTACGGTGATGCGCAGGTTGACTATCAGAACATCGAGTTGCAGGCCGAGCGCATCGAGATGAGCCTTGACAGCAGTCTGGTGTATGCCAACGGCGTGCCCGACTCGACGGGTGTGCTGAAGGGAAAACCGGTGTTCAAACAGGGTGGTGACGAATATGAGTCGGAGACGATGGCCTACAACTTCGACACGCAGAAGGGTTTCATCACCAATGTGTCGTCGGAGCAGCAGGAAGGTTTCGTCTTCAGCGAAGAGGCGAAGAAGGGACAGGACAAGGAACTGTATATGCGCCACGGACGCTACACGACCTGCGACGAGGAACATCCCCACTTCTACATCGCCCTGAGCCGCGCGAAAGTGTATAGCGGCAAGAGCGTGTTCTCGGGTCCGGCATGGCTGGTGGTCGAGGATGTGCCGACGCCGATTATGATACCCTTCGCCTATTTCCCGTTCTCGAAGAAGTACAGCAGCGGATTCATCATGCCGTCGTACGGCGACGAAAACACGCGCGGTTTCTATCTGAGGGACGGCGGCTACTATTTTGCTGCCAGCGACCGCTGGGACCTGAAAGTGACGGGCGAAATCTTCACGAAAGGCTCTTGGGGCCTGGGCCTGCAATCGACTTACAGAACACGCTACAGGTATTCGGGCAACTTCTACTTCAACTACCAGGTGACGAAGACGGGCGAGGAGAACATGCCCGACTACTCGGTGGTGAAGAACTTCAAGTTGCAATGGAAACATGTTCAGGACCCGAAGGCCAACCCGAACAGCACGTTCTCGGCCAGCGTGAACTTCACGACGCAGAGTTATGAGAAGAACAACCTGACGAGCCTTTACAACCCGACGTCGTACAGCCAATCGACAAGGACGTCGTCGATGAGTTACACGCGTACATTCCCGAAGATTGGAATGAGCCTCTCGGCCAGCATGAACATCACGCAGAACATGCGCGACTCGACGCTGGCGCTGACGTTGCCCAGCCTAAGCATCACGGTGCAGCAGTTCTATCCCTTCCGCCGCAAGAAGATGGTGGGAAAGGAGCGCTGGTATGAGAAAATCTCGATGCGCTATACGGGTTCGCTGTCGAACAGTATCTCGACAAAAGAGGACCAACTGCTGAAGTCGAACCTGATTAAGGACTGGAAGAACGGTATGCGCCACAACATCCCCATCCGGGCATCGTTCCAGATGCTGAAATATGTCAATGTGGTGCCGTCGTTCGACTATACCGAACGCTGGTACACGAACCGTGTGGAACAGGACTGGGACGTGAAGCGTCAGCAGGTGGTGCGCGACACGATTTACGGCTTTAACCGTGTCTATAACTACAACTTGGGGTTGGAGATGAACACGAAACTCTATGGTTTCTACAAGCCTAACCCGAAGGTGTTCGGAAAGAAGATTGAGATGGTGCGCCACGTGTTCACACCCCGTGTCACGTTCTCCTATGCCCCCGACTTCAGCGCCAGTCGCTACGGCTATTATAAGACGTACCTGAAAGAAGATGCTGACGGAAACCTGTCGATTGTGGAGTATTCGCCCTATCAGGGCAGCCTGTACGGCGTACCCCAGTCAGGAAAGACGGGAAGCGTGACCTTCGACATCGGAAACAACATCGAGATGAAGATTCGTGACCGCAACGACTCTATCCGCAAGGTGAGCATCATCGACGAACTGGGTGCCAATCTCTCCTACAACATGGCAGCCAGGCAGCAGCCGTGGAGCAACCTCTCGACAAGACTCCGACTGAAGTGGGGAAAGTTCACCTTCAATATGAACACGGTGTGGCATACCTACGCCTACGAGTTTGACGAGAACGGCAACGTCGTCGTCGGTAACAGGACGGAATGGTCCTACGGCCGCTGGGGACGTTTCCAGGGAATGTCGAAGAACTTTTCCTACACGTTGAACAATCAGACGTGGAGGAAGTGGAAGTCAGGCCTGCGTAAACTCTTCGGCAGAGGACGCACGGAGGATGAGGACGAAGAAGAGGGGAACGAAGGGGATGACGGTAATGACCGCTCCTCGGATGTGTCCGACCTGGAGTCGAACAAGCCGCAGGACGCCGGACTTGACAGCGATGGCTACATGAAGTTCACAATGCCCTGGTCGCTCTCGCTGTCGTACGGCATCACGATGTCAGAAGACCGTTCACGACCCATCAACGTGAAGAACATGCGCTATCCGTACAAGTTTGTTCACAATTTCAACCTGAACGGCAACCTGAAACTTTCGAGCGGCTGGAACGTCAGTGTGGCTTCAGGCTACGACTTCACCAACCACGCCATCTCCATGACCACGGTCAACATCTCTCGCGACATGCACTGCTTCAACATCTCCGGCGGCATGGTGTTCGGCATTTACACCTCTTATTATGTGACGCTGAGGGCAAACGCCAGCACGCTGACCGATGCGCTCAAGTACGACAAGAAGAGTTCTTATTCAAGCAGTGTGCAATGGTATTGAATCTTGAGGCACTTGGCATTTCGGAACTCAGCGAAATGCAGAAAAAGATGCAGAGTACATTCGACGGCTCTGCCCACGACATTGTCCTGCTTTCTCCTACAGGCAGCGGCAAAACGCTGGCTTATCTGCTGCCGCTTATGCAGTGGGTCAATGTGGAATCCGAAGCCGTGCAGGCCATCATCATCACCCCATCACGTGAACTTGCAGCGCAAACCGACCAGGTCGCCAAATCGCTGCGCTCTGGAGTTCGCACCCTTGCCTGCTACGGAGGCCGTCCCACTATGGACGAGCACCGGCTGATGCAGGCTCAGCATCCCCACATTGTCGTGTCCACCCCAGGGCGCTTGCTCGACCATTTGCAAAAGCAGAACTTCGCAGCCGGGAGTGTGCGCCTGCTCATTCTCGACGAGTTTGACAAATGCCTTGAACTGGGCTTCCACGATGCCATGCAGCGCATCATGCAGATGCTTCCGGTGTTGCAGCGCCGCATTTTGCTTAGTGCCACAGATGCCGAGCAGATTCCTCGGTTTGTCAACCTTCAGCAGGCTGTGCGTCTTGATTTTCTCAACGAACACGCTCACATCCCCTGTTTCGTTCTTCAGAGTCCGCAGAAAGACAAGTTGCAGACGCTTTTTGAGTTAATCTGCACCTTAGGTGACGTTCAGACCATCGTGTTTCTGAACTATCGCGAGGCTGTGGAACGTACGGCGAAGTTCCTGCGCCAGCAAGGTGTGGCCTGTGAGCAGTACCACGGTGCTATGGAGCAAGACCATCGCGAACGTGCGCTTTACAAATTCATGAACGGAACGAGCAACGTGCTTGTTTCGACCGATTTAGGCAGCCGTGGCATTGACTTTCCTGATGTCGATTGTGTGGTACACTACCATTTGCCGCTCAATGCCGAGGCTTTCACCCACCGCAACGGACGCACAGCCCGTTGGGACGCCGACGGGCGTATCTTCTTCATTCTCAGCGAAGAAGAATCCTTGCCCGATTATCTTGACGAACAGCAGGTTACGCCCTTCTACATACCCCGTCATCTGCCGGCAGTGACACAACCACGCATGGGTACGCTCTATGTCGGCAAGGGCAAAAAAGACCGCATCAGCCGTGGTGACATTCTCGGGTTTCTCTGCAAGGTTGGCGGATTGACGAAGGGTGACATCGGCCGCATTGACGTACGTGACCATTGTGCCTACGCCGCACTTTCACGCTCTTTGCTGGCGGAAACGCTCAAAAGGCTGGATGGGCAGAAAATCAAAGGCATCCGTACGATTTTCCGCGAAGCAAGATAGTCGTTTTGATCAAGAATTAGCGAATTAGAGAATTCTGGTACGTGTAAAATATATTCTCTAATTCGCTAATTCTTGATAAATGATTAAGTCAAACAATTTGTTGACAAGAAACGAAAAAGTTTCAGTCGATAAAACGTCTCGTGATGGAGTCGTAGGCATCGATACGGCGATCGCGGAGGAATGGCCACCAGCGCCGCACCTGTTCTGAACGTTTCAGGTCGATGTCAACAACCGTCACGACCTCTTCATCCTGCGGAGCACGGAAGAGCATTTCGCCCTGTGGCCCAGCCACAAACGAACTGCCCCAGAACGTGATGCCGCCCGTCTGACCGCTCGGGTCAGGCTCAAAACCTGTACGGTTCACGGCCACCACGGGAAGTCCGTTGGCAACGGCGTGTCCTCGCTGCACCGTTGTCCATGCCTCGCGCTGCCGCTCTTGTTCCTCCTTCGTGTCGCTGCTTTCGTAGCCGATGGCCGTCGGATAGATGAGCAGGTCGGCACCCTGCAGAGCCATCAGACGGGCTCCCTCCGGATACCACTGGTCCCAACACACCTGTACGCCCAGCACGCCTACGCTGGTGCGGATGGGGTGGAAGCCCAGGTCGCCCGGCGAGAAATAGAACTTTTCGTAGTAGGCTGGGTCGTCGGGAATGTGCATCTTCCGATAAATGCCGGCAATGCTGCCGTCGCGTTCCAGTACCACCGCCGTGTTGTGGTACAAACCGGCAGTCCGTCGCTCAAAAAGCGATGTGACCAGCACGATGCCGAGGCGTTTGGCCAATGCCCCGAAAAACTCGGTCGAGGGTCCCGGCACAGGCTCTGCCATGTCGAAGTTGTCGGTCGATTCCACTTGGCAGAAGTAGCGCGTGTTGTGCAGTTCCTGCAGCACTACCAGTTCGGCACCTTGCCGTGCAGCCTTCTCGATACCTTCGGCCAGCCGCTTCTTGTTCTCTTCAGCACTGTCGGAGCAGCGCATCTGGACAATTCCTGTTTTCATCTGTCTGTTCGTTTTCATCTGGACAATTCCTGTTTTCATCTGTCTGTTCGTTTTCTTTATTTGCACGGCAAAGGTACGATATTTAATTAAAAATTAAAAATTAAAAATTAAAAAATAAAGCCTTTCTTTCCCCTTGCCCTGCCGTTAGGCATCCCCCTCGCCTTTCGGAAAGGGGGTTAGGGGGTGAAGGGGTGAGGCTGGAGAATTAGAATGGCTCTTTTACGTGAGTTCGGCGTAAGCAAAGCCCTGATGGGTACACATGAAGTCCCGAAGGGACGTCAGAACATAGGCAGGGGTTTCGCTGCGCTCCACCCCTGCCTAAACTCTTTCGTCCCTTCGGGACTTGATAGACTCCTATAGTCCTTATGCCGTACTCACGTCTCTTTAGTACCAAAATTTTTTCATCGTGTTGGTACAGTTGTACCAGTGCGCTGAAAGTACCACTGTGGAGAAACTTTTGTTCCACTGCGGTGGTACTGCTGATGGACTGTGAACCGTTTCCCGTTTTTCTTGTGGCCGTTGCGGATGCTGGCGAGGACGCTTCCGACGAGGAGTCTTCAGCACCCATGAAGGACGTAGTGGATAGGCGGACGCATACGCATGAACTATATTGATACGTCCATCCTCATTAACAAAAACGTCAATCTCCAGAAATGTGATTATCTGAAGATTGACGATGAGATGTTCACAGATTCACGTGTAAAAAAGTTTTGCACGTGTCAACTATTTTCACATAGTTCGCGGCGCCTTACTTCAGACGCTCCTGAATGGCACGGCTCTCGGCTTCGTAGCCGGGTTTGTTGAGCAGGGCAAACATGTTGCGCTTGTAGGCTTCGACGCCGGGCTGGTTGAAGGGGTTGACTCCGAGAATGAGTCCGCTGACGCCGCAGCCGCGCTCGAAGAAGTAGATGAGTTGGCCGATGTTGTACTCGTCCAACTTGTCAATCGAGATGCGGATGTTGGGCACGCCGCCATCGACGTGGGCGAGTTGGGTGCCGAGTTCGGCCTTGTGGTTCACCTGGTCGATGCGCATTCCGGCAAGGAAGTTGAGGCCGTCGAGGTTTTCTTCGTCGCGAGGAACAGCGAGGTTGTGGTTGGGCTGCTCAACGCTGATGACGGTCTCGAAGATGGTGCGCTCGCCGTCCTGAATCCACTGTCCCATCGAGTGGAGGTCGGTCGAGAAGTCAACGGTTGCGGGGAAGATGCCTTTCTTGTCCTTGCCTTCGCTTTCGCCGTAGAGTTGTTTCCACCATTCGTTGACATAGTGGAGTTTGGGCTGGAAGTTGACGAGGATTTCAATCTTCTTACCGCTCTGATAGAGGGCGTTGCGAACGGCTGCGTACTGTGCCACGGGGTTTTCGTCGAAGGGTACGTCGGGGGCTGTGGCACGCTCCATGTCCTGCGCTCCGCGGACGAGGGCGTCGATGTCGTAACCAGCGACGGCGATGGGCAGCAGACCTACGGGGGTGAGGACAGAGAAGCGTCCGCCGACATTGTCGGGAATGACGAAAGTCTGGTAGCCTTCCTTGTCGGCTGTCGTGCGGGCTGCACCACGTTTTGCATCGGTCACGGCCACGATGACACGGCGAGCCATGTCTTTGCCTCGTTCGTCTTCACACATCTTCTTCAGCAGACGGAAGGTGATGGCTGTCTCGGTCGTTGTGCCAGACTTGGAGATGTTGATGACACCGAAACGGCGACCGTGGAGGTAGTCGATGAGTTCGGCGAGATAGTCTTCGCTGATGTTGTTGCCGGCAAAGAGGATGCGGGGGCTGTCGCTGGGCTTGAGCCATGAGAAGGTGTCGCCGAGGGCTTCAAGGACGGCACGTGCTCCGAGGTAACTGCCGCCGATGCCTGCTACGACGACGGCTTCGCAGTTCTCGCGCAGCACCTGTGCGCACTGTTTGATTTCGTTGAGGAACTCAGCGCTTGTCTCGCTGGGCAAGTGAAGCCAGCCGAGGAAGTCGTTACCAGGGCATGTGCCCTCTTCGAGAGCCTTCTGTGCAGCGTTGACTGCCGGCTCAAACGATGCCACCTTTCCTTCGGGGAGGAATTGGGCGGCTTTTGTGATGTCGAGTTTCATAATTTATTGGGGTTAGAATGTGTCTGGAATAATCGGAATAATCGGAGTAATCTGAGTTTTCGGAGTCATCTGAGTATTCGGAGTAGTCAGAGTTTTCTGAATAATCAGATTTTAGCGGAAGGAGTCGCTCAGCACCTTGATTTCGACGGAAGGCGTGATGCGCTCGTAGAGAATGTTATAGACGGCGTCGAGGATGGGCATGTTTACACGGTAGTGACGATTGATTTCCTTCATACACTTCGTGCCATAATATCCTTCGGCAATCATTTCCATCTCAAGTTGGGCGGTCTTGACACTGTAGCCCTGTCCAATCATCGTTCCGAAGACGCGGTTACGGCTGAAGTTGGAGTACATCGTGACGAGAAGGTCGCCCAGATAGACGCTCTCGCTGACGTGGCGGTCGGCAGGCTCAATGGTTTGGAGGAAACGCTTCATCTCCTGCAAGGCATTGGCCACGAGGACCGCCTGGAAGTTGTCGCCGAGTTTGAGACCGTGACAGATGCCTGCGCAGATGGCATAGACGTTCTTCAGCACCGAACTGTATTCGATGCCTTCGATGTCGGTGCTCACACTGGCTTTCACGGTCTTGCAGGCCAACAAATCGGCCACCACACTGGCGTTCTCGATGCTGCGGCAACCTACGGTCAGATAGCAGAGGCGGTCGAGAGCCACTTCCTCTGCATGAGAAGGTCCGCCGATGCTGGCTATCTGGTCTTCCGGCACGTTGTACGTCTTCTGGAAATAGCGCGAGACGGTGACGTTTTCGTCGGGCACAATGCCCTTGATGGCAGTGACCACCATTTTGTCGCGCAGGCTGGTCTTCAACTTCTTGAGGTGGCTCTTGATGTAGGGTGAAGGTGTGACGAAAATGAGCGTGTCCGAACGTTTGACTACATCGTTGATGTCGCTCGAGAAGTTGATACGGTTCACGTCGAAGTGCAGCCCTGTCAGATAGGCAGGGTTGTGCCCCAGACGCCGGAACTCTTCGATGCGGTCGTCGCGGCGGATGTACCAGTTGATGGAGTCTTCGTGGTTGAGGACAATCTTGGCTATGGCGGTAGCCCAACTGCCGCCGCCCATGATGGCCACTCGTCCACAAGTCTTAAACTGCATGTCTTATCCTATTTTTGCAATAATCTGCGTCAGTTCATCCACCGAAGGTTTCTGGATGTCCAGTTTATACTTCTTGAGGATTTCGCCAATCTGCTGCTGAATCTTCTGCGCATTGCCGTCCTTCAGGTCGCTGACAAGATTGTAGCCGGCTTTCTGGAGCACAGGAACGATGTCGGCGCTGAAGCCCAGTTCCGTGAACTTCTCAACGCTGTCTTTCGGCATCTTCTTTTCAGGTTTCATCTGAGGGAAGAAGAGCACTTCCTGAATGGCTGTCTGTCCTGTCATGAGCATCACCAGACGGTCGATGCCGATGCCGATGCCACTGGTGGGCGGCATACCGTATTGCAGGGCACGCAGGAAGTCCTGGTCGATTATCATGGCTTCGTCGTCGCCCTTGTCTGCAAGGCGCATCTGTTCCTGGAAGCGTTCTTCCTGGTCGATGGGGTCGTTCAGTTCGCTGTAGGCATTGGCGAGTTCCTTTCCGTTGACCATCAGTTCGAAACGCTCAGTGAGGCCTGCCTTCGAACGGTGCATCTTGGTCAGAGGCGACATCTCCACCGGATAGTCGGTGATGAAGGTGGGCTGGATGAAAGTGCCTTCGCAAGTTTCGCCGAAGATTTCGTCAATGAGTTTGCCTTTACCCATGGTGTCGTCCACCTCGATGCCCAATTTCTTGGCCACGTCGCGTATTTCATCTTCCGACTTTCCGTCGAGGTCGTAGCCCGTCTGTTCCTTGATGGCGTCGAGGATGGGCAGACGGCGGTAGGGCGCCTTGAAGGAGATAGTCTTGCCGTCAACAATGGTTTCTGCCGTACCGTTCACGGCAATGCAGATGGTTTCGAGCAGTTTTTCCGTGAACGACATCATCCAGTTGTAGTCCTTGTACTGTACATAGAGTTCCATGCAGGTGAACTCGGGATTGTGCGTACGGTCCATTCCTTCGTTGCGGAAGTTCTTGCCGATTTCATAGACACCTTCGAATCCGCCGACGATGAGTCGTTTCAGGTAGAGTTGTGTCCTTCACGCCGTTGTTGACGATGAGGTCAACGTAGCGCTGGCGGTAGCGCAGTTCCGGGTCTTCGAAGGCGTCGAACACCTGTCCGTCCTTCTCTTTCACCACGGGCAGCGGCTTGAGGCTCTTGGCCAGCACGGCGAGTTCTCTGGCATGGACGGAGATTTCGCCCGTCTGCGTGCGGAACACAAAACCCTTCACGCCGACGAAGTCGCCCAGGTCGAGCAGTTTCTTGAAGACGGTATTGTAGAGGTCCTTGTTCTCGTCGGGACAAATGTCGTCGCGGGTCACATACACCTGTATGCGGCCTTTTGAATCTTGCAGTTCGACAAACGATGCCTTACCCATCACACGGCGGCTCATCATGCGTCCGGCGATGCACACTTCACGCGGTTCGGCGTCGTCCTTGAACTCAGCAAGGATGTCAGTGGAGAAGGCATTGGTAGGGTATTCGGCAGCGGGGTAGGGGTCGATGCCCATGTCGCGCAGTGCCTGCAGATTGTTTCTGCGGTTGATTTCCTGTTCGGAAAGTTCGAGAATGTTCATTATTGGAGGAGTTGTTTTAGGGGATTCGATTTGACAATTTATTCTGTTTCTTCCTTTTTCTCAGTTTCTTCTCCCAGGAACTTGTATTCAAAGTTGTTGCTCTTGACGGAGGGGAACTGGCTGCGCGGGTCAACGTCCTGCCGGTTTTGCAGGTGTTCGATGATGCGGTTGTAGCAATCCATAGCGCTCACAGCCTTCAGGCGGACACGGAACACGGTGTCCACATACTGGCACTTCCCGTTTTCGGGATTCATGATGACGCGCTTGAACAGCAGGCTGGCTTCGTACCACCCTTCGTGCTGTTCGTTCAGCAGGTCCTGTTGCAGGCGTTTCTTCTCGGCCATCGTCATGTGTTCGGCAGCGCGCTGTTCTTTGCGCATCTTTTCGAGATACTTAAATTCTTCCATGTCCTTGGCCTCGGTTTTGAGGAAGAGGACATAGTTGCTGTAACTGACCTTGAGGCGGTAGGGATAGATGCTGTCCGACTCGACAAAATTCATAATGCGGTCAATTGCATTGTTGTCAACCTTAATTTCACCAATCGACCCCAAAAAAGCCACAACATCATCCATGTTGTACGCCAATGTCTCATGGTCGAAATACCTTACATATAAGTTCATACTTATAAAGATTAAAAAAATAATAAAATTGCTCAAAATTCCGCTGTCAGCCGCACAGGGTGCTACTGAAAGCAATGGAATGTTGAACGGAAAAAACTCAGTTTCTGACTGCAAAGATACGATTAAGTGGGCGAAATACAAAATTATAAATTAAAAAATAATAATTAAAACGAAAAAACGACCATTGCTGACGTCTGTCCAACCCTATGCAGTTTCGCCGCACAGGTACGGTTGTACCACTGCGGTGGAACTTCCGTTTCAGTGCAGTGAAACTTTTGTACCACCGCACTGGTACAACTGTACCAACACGTCACAAAAATTTTGGTACAGTTGCATCCGCATGTTGAAAGAATAATCTTGAAAAACTTAGGCTATCATTGGGTTTTTCGCTCACTTAATCGTACCTTTAACTGCGTTGAAGAAGCCCCCTCTAACTCCCCCAAATGGGGGAGAACCTGTAGCGGCGAAGGTGGTTTTTAATTTTTAATTATTAATTTTTAATTATTTGTTTTGTATTTCGCCCACTTAATCGTACCTTTGCACAAAATTTATTGCGTCGCTCTTTACATTTAGAAGATTTATGACTTTGCACAAAATTTATTGCGTCGCTCTTTACATTTAGAAGATTTATGATTAACAGAACAATGATTCGCCTGAAAGTCGTGCAGTTGATTTATGCGTATTATCAGAACGGCGAAAAAAACATTGAGAATGCTGAAAAGGAACTGCTTTTCAGCCTTTCAAAAGCGTATGAACTTTACAATCATTTGCTTCTCCTGCCGCTGGTCGTGACTCGCTATGCTGCCGAACAGGCGGAGCACCAAGAGGAACTGAACAGGGTGACGCACAGGCAGGAAACAGTCAGCCGCCGTTTTGTGGACAACCGTTTTGTGGCACAACTCGAGGCGAACTTGCAGTTGACCGACTTCCGTGAACACCAGAAGATGATTTGGGAGGACGAAAGGGCCTACGTGAAGTCGCTCTACGAAGAAATCTGCAATTCCCCGACGAACGTATTGACGCTCTGCTCGAGGAGCAGGGACTCTACTGGAATGACGACAAGGAAATCGTCGATACGTTTGTCCTCAAGACCATCAAGCGCTTTACCGAAAAAAGCACTGCCAAGCAGGAACTGCTGCCCGAGTTCAAGGACGCGGAAGACCGCGACTTTGCCATACGTCTGCTGCGACGCTCCATCCTCAACGACGCCGAATACCGCGGCTTGATTGAGCAGAACACCAAGAACTGGGAGTTCGACCGCCTCGCCTTCATGGACGTTGTCATCATGCAGATTGCCATTGCCGAGATTCTCAGTTTTCCGCAGATACCCCTGTCGGTGAGCATCAACGAGTACGTCGAGATTGCAAAGACCTACAGCACGCCCAAGAGTTACGGCTATGTCAACGGCATCCTCGACGCGGTGGCACAAGGACTGAAGAAGGCCGGAAAACTGATGAAGGAATAGGCGATGCGCCGCTCTGGCATATTGCCCCGAAAACTACGAAACTTTAATTATCCACTTTTATAATCACTCACATGAACACACTTATCATTTTGCAGGACGCTCCCGCTCAAGGCGGAGGAATGTTGCCCATGCTGATCATGCTGTTGCTGATGTTCGTCATCATGTACTTCTTCATGATCAAACCTCAGCGCAAACGCCAGAAGGAAATCCAGGAGTTTCGCAACAAACTCGAAGTAGGAACCCGCGTGGTCACCAACGGCGGCATCTATGGCACAGTGAAGGACCTGAACCAGGGCGAAGCCTATCTGACCATCGAAATCAGCAAAGGCGTCTGCATCCAGGTTGACCGCAACTACGTCTTTGCCGACCCGGCTCAGATGATGCAGCAGCGCTAATCCGAACCGATGATGTTCCGGAATTTGAGCCAGTTCGTACACCGTTTGTCAGGGCACTTGCGAATGTTCAGAATCAATCGCGAGTTCCTGGTGTTTCTTGTCTTTCTGCTCGTAGCCGTCGTCTTCTGGTTCCTGCAGACATTCAAGGACAACACGTCGGTGAACCTTAACTTTGAGTTTGAACTGGTCGGAGTGCCGAAAAACATCATCTGGACAAGCGATTTGCCCAAAGAGGTGACTGTCACCGTGACTGGCCGAGGCTTCTCGATTCTCGACTACCTCACAAAGCCCGAGAAACACCGGCTGACGGTCGATTTTTCCACACTTGCGGACGATGGCGACAAGATTACCATCGACAACACGACGTGGAAGCGCCTCCTTACCCGTGAACTCGGCAGTTCGCTCAAGTACACCTCCGTCAATCCTTCGATTCTGGAAATCTACTATTCCACTGGTGCTCACAAATATGTGCCGGTGGTGTTCGGCGGAAAAGTGAAGGTGGAGGACCAGCACGTGTTCTGCGGCATCGACATCAATCCGCTGTACGTCGATATCTATGCACCCGATGCTGTGTTCGACACCATCTCGGTCATACCGACGGCAAAGGTTTCCTACACCCAACTGACGGACACGATGCAGGTGCGTCTGGCGCTTGCTCCGCCTCGCGGCGTGAAGTGCGACCCCGACTCGGTCGATGCGACCATCTGCGTCGATCTCTTCACCACGAAGAAGATGCAACTGCCTGTCTTTGCCGAACACGTGCCCGACAACATCATCGTGCGCCCCTTCCCAAGCACCATCAGCGTTACTTTCCGTGTCAGCGCGTCTCTCTATGCCGACATCACGGAGAAGGATTTCGCCGTGGTTGTTGACTACGACAACATCAAGCCTGGTGATCAGCGTCTGCCTCTCATCTTGCGTTCGCAGCCAGAAGGTATTTCGAACGTCCAGATGTCGCCCAACACCGTCGAGTACATCATTGAACGCCAATAACCGCCATGATGCGCATTGGAATTACAGGTGGAATAGGCAGCGGAAAATCCTACGTCTGCCGACGGCTGGAAGCGTTGGGCTATCCGGTCTATGACTGTGATGCTGCTGCCAAGCGCCTGATGTGCGACGATGCCGAAATCATGGAGGGGCTGGTACGTCTGATGGGTCCTGAAGCCTATGTTGATGGACGGCTCAATAAACCCGCCGTGGCGCGTTATCTCTTTCACTCCGGCCGACATGCCGCCGCTGTCAATTCGCTTGTCCATCCCGCTGTGAGCCAGGATTTCGTCGATTGGGCTCAACGTCAGGCGACGCCGCTCGTCTTTGTCGAGTCGGCCCTGCTGTTTCAGGCGCAGATGGAGAAGGTTTGCGACGCCGTGTGGGCGGTGTCGGCCCCATTGGAAGTGCGTGTGAAGCGGGTGATGCAGCGCGACCATGTGGACGAAAAGGACGTGAACAGCCGCATGGCGCAGCAGATGGACGACAGCGAAGTGCTGCGCCGCTCTGATGCCGTCATCCTGAACGACGGCCAGCAGGACATCGACTCGCAACTGAATTCTCTGATTAAATCATTAAAAACATCAAATCATCACTCATCATGTTGAAGACAATTTTAGCCATTTCTGGCAAGCCAGGCCTCTACAAATTCATTTCGAGAGGCAAGAACATGCTGATTGTCGAGACTCTCGACGCAGCGAAGACACGTCAGCCTGCCTATGCAACCGACCGTGTCGTTTCACTCTCCGACATCTCCATCTACACCAATGACGACAAGGAAGTGCCGCTCTCTACGGTGTTCCAGAACATTCAGCGCGAATGGGACGGAAAGGCTGTCGAACTGCATCCGAAGAAAGCCTCGCAGGACGAGATTCTGGACTTCTTCAAGAAAGCATTGCCTAACTTCGACACCGACCGTGTGCGTGTGAACGATATGCGCAAGGTGCTTGCCTGGTACAACATCCTCATTGGCGAAGGCATCACGGACTTTGAGGAAAAAGAAGAGGAAGCAGCCGAATAACAGAACGGGTTGGCAGCTGCGACCCGGGCGTTGCAGTGCGCTAAAATCTGCACCGCAGTGGAGGTGAAATTCCACCGCAGTGAAACAAAAATTCCACCGCAGTGGTACGGTTGTACCACCGCAGTGGTATTTTTTTGGTACAAAGGATCCCCCCACACCAGCCATAGCCATCAAGCAAGAAACAATGGGTCAACACCTATATTGTTCTCTTAATTTTTAATTTTTGCTTATTAATTTTTAATTAAATTTTGTTTTTTCGCTCACTTAATCGTACCTTTGCATTCTTGGAAGCAGTCGGACGGTTTGTCGCTGGTGAGTAGGTCGAAGATTCGTCTGAAACCGAAAGCGAGAGGAAAGTCCGGGCAGCACAGGGCAACCCACTTCCTAATGTAGAAGCAGTCGGCGACGGCTGGGGAAATGCAGAAGAAAAGAACCGCCCGCAAGGGTAAGGGTGAGAAGGCGGGGTAAGAGCCCACCAGCGCGATGGTGACACCGCGGCTGTGCATCCTGGGTGCTGCAAGTTCATGTAAACTGGCGTCTGAGGGTAGCCCGCCCGAGTCATACGCCAGAGGGTAGAACGCTCGAGCCGTGTGGCGACATACGGTCTGGATAAATGACAAACGCCTGCGCTCACATCGGGCATCCGCATCGGCTGGTGCCCCGCTCAGGTACAGAACCCGGCTTACAGGCCGGCTGCTTCCTCTTTTTTACTCACTATTCTAAATATAACGGTGTGATGAAGCAAATCGTAAAGCGCTGTCTTTCACTCTTTTTGATGCAATGTGCCTTGTGCGCTGTACCTTGTCTGGCGCAGCGTCCGTTTGAGGGAGTGTTTCATTGTCAGGAACTTGACATCAATGCCGAGTTGAACCTGTACGAAAAGGATATCAAGGTGCCGGATGCCCTTGACGAACTCTGCTACGGCTTCCTGCGCGGCAACATCAATGGTGTGTGGGCTGCGCTGAAGGTGATTGAGATGGACGAACGGAAGGCTGTGGTGCGCATGGCCAGCGACATGGGCTTTGAGGCGCAAACCATAGAACTGACAGCAGGGGAAAACGGTGTGCTGACGGTTAAACTGGTGAAGGACAACAATATGAAGGCGGTGAAGGAACGCAAATATGTGAAACTGCCTAAGACGTTCGAACTCTTACCCCTCAAACCGCTTCCCTGATGACAGAACAACAAGAGCATATCCTCAGTGCCCTGAATCCTTCTCAACGCGAGGCTGTCGAATACTGCGACGGTCCCGCGTTGGTGATTGCAGGTGCAGGTTCGGGCAAGACACGCGTGCTGACCTACAAGATTGCCTATCTGCTCAGCCTCGGCTACGAACCCTGGAGCATCCTGGCACTGACGTTCACGAACAAGGCTGCCGACGAGATGAAGGCGCGCATAGGGCAGTTGATTGACAACGACGAAGTTTCGCGCCGCCTGTGGATGGGCACATTCCATTCCGTTTTTCTGCGCATCCTGCGCTACGAATGGGAACGAACCGGCTTTGCATCGAACTTCACCGTCTATGACGCATCGGACAGCAAGAGCCTCATCAAGGCCATCATCAAGGAGATGAGCCTCGACGACAAGGTGTACAAAGCAGGCAACGTGCAGGCGCAAATCTCCAATGCCAAAAACCAGTTGCTCACTGCCGACGACTATGTCGCAAGTCCAGCCCTCTACCAAGCGGACACTCGTGCCCACATGCCTGCCATCGGACAGATTTACAAGCGCTATAGCGACCGTTGCCGTCAGGCAAACGCAATGGACTTCGACGACCTTCTGCTTTTTACCTATTTATTATTTAAGAACAACGACGACGTGCTGCAGAAGTATGCGCAGCGCTTCCATTATATTCTCGTTGACGAGTATCAGGACACGAACTATGCGCAGCACCAGATTGTGCAGCAGTTAGGGTCGGTTCACCAACACGTCTGCGTCGTTGGCGACGACGCACAGAGCATTTATTCCTTCCGTGGAGCAAACATCGACAATATCTTGTCCTTCAATCGAATATACACCGACAGCCGGTTGTTCAAACTTGAACAGAACTATCGCTCGACGCAGACGATTGTGAAGGCTGCCAATAGTCTTATTCACAAGAACCAGGGACAAATACCGAAGAATGTTTTTTCGGAGAAAGAAAGCGGAGAACGTCTCTCGGTGACGGAGGCCTACAGCGACATCGAAGAAGGGCAGATTGTGACACGCCGAATCGGAGATCTTCACCGCCGCGAGAACATTCCTTTCTCTGGTTTTGCCATACTGTATCGCACCCACGCTCAGAGCCGAATTTTCGAGGAAGCACTTCGCAAGAGCGGCTACCCTTATCGCATTTACGGCGGCATGTCCTTCTACCAGCGAAAAGAGGTGAAGGACGTGATTGCCTACTTCCGACTGACCGTCAATCCCGACGACGAAGAAGCCTTCAAGCGCATTCTCAACTATCCGGCGCGTGGCATAGGGCAGACAACGCTGTCCAAAATCGTGGATTGTGCTACGGTGCAGAACGTGAGCCTCTGGAGCGTTGTGTGTGAACCGCTGAAATACCAACTCAACGTGAGCAATGCGACTCTGACGAAAATCCAGAACTTCCGTCTGATGATGGAGCGTTTTCGCCAGATGGCAGCGGTCAATTCTGCCGAAATTGTCGGTCAGAACATCATGAAGGAGAGTGGGGTGGTGCAGGATATCTACTCCGACATAACGCCCGAAGGAAAAGCCCGCCAGGAAAACCTTGAAGAACTGATGAACGGCCTTCAGGAGTTTGTGGAAACGCGGCAGGAAGAAGGCACACAGAGCGTTACCCTGACGGATTATCTTTCTGAAATATCACTGCTCACCGACCTGGATAGTGCAGATGGCGCCGACGAAGAGCGCATCACGCTCATGACCATTCACTCGGCAAAGGGATTGGAGTTCAACACCGTTTTTGTGGTGGGATTGGAAGAGAACCTATTTCCGAGCCAACTCGCCAACAGCAGCCTGCGCGAATTGGAGGAAGAGCGGCGCCTGTTCTACGTCGCCGTCACACGTGCCGAGCGCCATTGCTTCCTCACCTACGCCAAGAGCCGTCTGCGCTACGGAAAGATGGAGTTTGGCAATCCCAGCCGCTTCATCACCGATATCGACCCCCAGTTTCTCGACTTCCATACCAGTGTGCGTTCGGCGCAGAAAAAGAGTCGCTACGACGATGTGGAACTGCCCTGGAAGCCTCGTCAGCGTTTCGGTGCAGAACCTCAGCGAAAAGAGGCCGTTGTTGTTCAGATGCCACAGCCGACGGTGCCACCTCGTTTCAAGCCTGCCACCTACGCCGACATCCGAAACAATCACAACCCCAACCAGCCGACCGTTACCGTCGGTATGCGCATCCTCCATACACGCTTTGGCGAGGGCGAAGTCCTGAAGGTGGAAGGCACCGGCGACAATGCCAAAGCAACCGTTGCCTTCATCAATGCTGGCACCAAGCAACTGCTCCTCAAGTTTGCCCGCTTCACTATCATTAATTAATTATTCATCAAGGATTTTAAGGATTTGCTGGATATTCCTTGCAGGCAGATTACCCTTAATATCCTTGATGACCTCTTTTTTATCATTCTATGACCTCCCTTGAAGAAAATTTGTCGAAGATTCCCAATCCCTGCTATGTGATGGAGGAAGATTTGCTGCGCCGCAATCTTTCGCTCATCCAGAGCGTTGCTGAGCGAGCCGGCGTCGAAATCATCCTCGCTTTCAAGGCGTTTGCTCTGTGGAAGTCCTTCCCCATTTTCCGCCAGTACATTCAGCATACCACCGCCAGCAGTCCCTACGAGGCACGACTGGCCTACGAGGAATTTGGCAGCAAGGCACACACCTATAGCCCTGCCTACGAAGACGAAACTTTCGACGAAATTCTCCGTTGCAGCAGCCACGTCACGTTCAATTCGCTCTCGCAGTACGAACGCTTCGCACCACGGGCACGTGCCGCTGGCGTCAGCGTCGGACTTCGTGTCAATCCCGAGTACAGTGAGATTGAAACCGAACTCTACAACCCCTGTGCCCCCGGCAGTCGGTTTGGAAGCCTCAGCCCTGCTGCTGATGTCGATGGCATCCACATTCATAACCACTGCGAAAGCAGTGCCGAAGCCTTCGTTCGCAGCCTTCGGCACGTGGAGGAAAAGTTCGGCGCATGGTTCCCGAAACTCAAATGGATTAACTTCGGCGGCGGACACTTGATGACGAGGAAGGATTACAACGTAGAACTTCTGGTCAGCACCCTGCTGGACTTCCGTCGCCGCTATCCCCACCTCCATGTGATTCTTGAGCCTGGCAGTGCCTTTGCCTGGCAGACAGGCCCACTCCTCGCCCGTGTGGTTGACATCGTTGAAAATCACGGCATACGCACCGCCATTCTCAACGTCTCCTTCACCTGCCACATGCCCGACTGTCTCGAAATGCCCTATCAGCCAGAGGTAAGAGGGGCGTCCCAAGAGGGCGAAGGCTTCAAGTACCGACTGGGCGGCAACTCTTGTCTTTCCGGCGACGTGATGGGCGACTGGTGGTTCGACCACGAATTGCAAATCGGCGAGCCCATCATTTTTGAGGACATGATCCATTACACCACGGTCAAGACCACCATGTTCAACGGCATCCACCATCCTTCCATCGGTATGCTCCACAGCGACGGCACGTTCGAACTCTACCGCCAGTTCCGCTACGAAGACTATCGTGACCGCATGTGCTGACGCTGCAGCGTCACATTCCTACCATTGCGCTGCCACTCATGGAACGGTGCGCTGGAACTTCCGTACCACTGCGCTGGTACACTTGTACCAGTGCGTTGAAACAAAAATACCACTGCGTTGGTACGGTTGTACCGGCGCAGTGGTATTTTTTTGGGTACGGGGCGGTCGGGATGTTGTGGTTCCTTGCTATTTCAGTATCTTCATGATTTGCCGCTCGGTGGCGTGGGGCAGAATCTGGTGCAGATGCGCCGTCATGCGTTGCAGGGACTCTTCGGGCGGGCAGTCACACAGACAGGCTTCGCGGCCGAGCAGGAGTTCGGGTGTGGTGAGGAGCGACCACCCGAAGCCGTATTCGCGGCCGTGCTGGTCGCGGGGATAGACAAAGTCTTCGGTGACGATGCGGCAGGCCATTTGCAGGCGTGTGATGTAGCCGTCGAACTTGCCCCGCATCTTGGGTCCTGTGAAACCGCAGGCGGCTCGTAGGTGCCGTGTAATCATGCTGCCGCTCTCCTGTAGCGTTTCGAGAATGGCTTGCTCGATGCTGTCGGATGCTGGCTTGGGGTGCTGTCTGCGGCGCCATCCCATGAGGTGCGGCCACCAGTCGAGGCTGACAAATCCTGCCTTTCCAGCAAAGAACTTGCCATAGACGCAGCGTCCTTCCTGCACCACCGGGCCTTTCCACTGCCACAGAGGCCACTCCCACGAACCGTCGGGAAAGACGGTGTAGCGGCACTCTTCGGCCATCAGCGCCTCGGCCGAGTAGCCGGGGATTCCGCTCTCGAGCAGCGGCAGGAATCCGACTTGCTGGATGAACTCAATCAGTTCGGGACAGGTGTGAATCTGGTGCATTTTAATTTTGGTCAAGGGGCGATAGGCAAGGGTCTGTGATCAAGGGTCAAGGGACTCCCGGCTCTTGACGCTTGGCGCTTGACTCTCGTCGCTTGTCTTCCGGATCATTTTTTATTGTCAATCTTTGTTTTCCAAAATGTCCTGCATCTTGAGCATTTCGTCGCGATACTGGGCAGCGAGTGCGAAGTCGAGGCGCTTGGCTGCCTGCTGCATGAGGGTGCGGGTGTGTTCGATGCTGGCGGCGAGTTGGTCGTGTGTCATGGTCGAGACAATCGGGTCGGTCTCCTCGGCAGCGCGGTTGAGGTCGGCATCCATGTATGCCTTTTCGAGGTAATCGACACGCTTGCCTTCGTGCAGGCTCTTGATGGTCTTGCGGATTTGGGTCGGTGTGATGCCGTGCTCGGTGTTGTACTGCATCTGCTTCGTGCGACGGCGGTTGGTTTCGTCGATAGTCAGTTGCATCGACAGCGTAATCTTGTCTGCATAGAAGATGGCAGTGCCGTTCACGTTGCGGGCAGCACGTCCGATGGTTTGGGTGAGGGCCCGATGGCTGCGCAGGAAACCTTCCTTGTCAGCGTCGAGAATGGCGACGAGTGACACTTCGGGCAGGTCAAGACCTTCGCGCAGGAGGTTGACGCCCACCAGCACGTCAATCTCTCCGCGGCGCAACTTGTCGAGCGTCTCGACGCGTTCGAAGGTGTCGATGTCGCTATGGATGTAAGAGGTGCGGACGTCGTTGTTCAGCAGATATTCCGACAGTTCCTCGGCCATGCGCTTTGTGAGCGTAGTCACGAGCACACGCTCATCGCGTTCGACGCGCTTCTGGATTTCTTCCATGAGGTCATCGACTTGGTTCTCGGTGGGACGAATCTCGATTTTCGGGTCGAGCAGACCGGTGGGGCGGATGACCTGCTCCACAATCACGCCTTCGGACTTCTGCAACTCGTACTCCGCCGGTGTGGCACTGACGTAGATCGTCTGGGGCGTCATGGCCTCAAATTCGTCGAACTGCAGCGGACGGTTGTCAAGGGCTGCAGGCAGACGGTAGCCGTATTCGACGAGGGTTGTCTTGCGCTTGCGGTCGCCGCCGTACATGGCACGGATTTGCGGAATCGACTCATGGCTCTCATCGACGACGAGGAGGAAGTCGTCGGGAAAGAAGTCGAGCAGACAGTAGGGGCGTTCTCCAGGCTGACGTCCGTCGAAGTATCGGCTATAGTTCTCTATACCCGAACAATGACCCAGTTCGCGAATCATTTCCAGGTCGTTTGTGACGCGCGTTTCGAGCAGGTTTTTCTTCGTCAGGTCGCCGATTTCCTCGTAGAAGTCGAGGCGCTCGCGCAGGTCGTCCTCAATTTGGTGGATGGCTTGCTGCGTGCGTTCTTTCGACGTCATGAAGAGGTTCGCCGGATAAATCTGGTATTCCTCAAACTCGCCGTAGGGCTGCATCGTCACAGCGTCCAGTTCTTCGATGCGCTCCACTTCGTCCCATCCGAAGTGGATGCGGGCGATGCGTTCATCGTAAGCCAGATAGATATCGACCGTGTCGCCCTTCACACGGAAATGGCCGCGGGTCAAGTCCATGTCGTTGCGCACGTAGAGGCTATCGACAAGTTTGCGGAGCAGCACGTTGATGTCCATCGACTCACCCACACGGAGGCGGATGATGTTCTCGTTGAAGTCCATCGGCGCACCCATGCCGTAGATGCACGATACACTGCTCACGACGATGATGTCCTTGCGGCCGGAGAGCAGGGCAGAGGTGGCACGAAGGCGCAGGCGGTCCACCTCCTCGTTGATGGCGAGGTCCTTCTCGATGTAGGTGTCGGTCGAGGGAATGTAAGCCTCCGGCTGATAATAGTCGTAGTAACTCACGTAATACTCGACCGCATTGTCGGGAAAAAAGCCCTGCATCTCGGTGTAGAGTTGGTGGGCCAGCGTCTTGTTGTGGCTGAGGATGAGGGTGGGGCGGCCGATGTTCTGAATCACATTGGCGATGGTGAACGTCTTGCCGCTGCCCGTCACTCCGAGCAGCACCTGTGCAGGAAGTCCGTCCTTGACTCCCTGTGTCAACTCGGCGATGGCCTCTGGCTGGTCGCCTGTCGGTTCGTATTGTGAGGTCAGATTGAATACCATTTCTTATTGACTGCGGAACAACTCAGTTCACATTTAGATTCAAGATGCAAAAATACGAATAATCTGCGAGAAAACATTCGTCTGTGCTGCTTTTTTTCATCCTTGCCAGTCTTTTTTACATTCAGGCGAGCCCTCCTTCTGTTTTGTAACCAGTTGATGCAAAACGTGTTGGGCGTACCAAAATGGTTCCAGCGGTTTGGTACAGTTGTACCGACGCAGTGGTACAAACGTACCAGCGCAGAGAAACCATCGTACCACTGCGGTGGAACTTTCGTACCAGTGCGGAAGGACGATGGGCTGTTCACAAAGTCGGCATAAATGCTGTGTGAAACGTGAAAAAACTATAAAGAATCGGTGATTTTTCACTTTTCACCTTTCACGTTTCACTTTTTATTCGTAACTTTGCACGATTTTATGTGCACTCCATCGAACAATGATGCTTAAAAAGACCATAATTCCCCTGCTTTCGGCAACGATTCTGCTGCTGTCGTCGTGCAGTAACAGTTATAATGCCTTGTTCCGTACGCAGGACTATGACTACAAATATGAGGCGGCCAAACAGTGCTATGCGGCTGGCAAGTATGTGCAGTGCTACCAACTGCTCGACGAACTGGTTCGAATGCTGAAAGGCAGCGACCGAGCCGAAGAATCGCTCTTCATGCTGGGAATGTGCCACTTCAACCTTCGTGACTACGAAACGGCTGCGCTCTATTTCGAACGCTATTACAAGACCTATCCGAAGGGTGAATACACCGAACTGGCCCGCTACTACAACGGTCGGGCTTCGTTCCTGCAGTCGCCCGACCCACGTCTCGACCAGACGCCCACCTACACGGCCATCAACGCCCTTCAGGACTTCCTCGACTATTATCCCTACAGCGAGCGTCGCAACGAGGTGAACGACATGATCTACCAGTTGCAGGACCGTCTGGTACAGAAGGAGTATGCGGCTGCCAAACTCTACTACAACCTGGGTTCGTATATTGGCAACAGCCTACATGGAGGCAGCAACTACGAGGCTTGCATCGTCACCGCCGAAAATGCGCTGAAGACCTATCCCTACACCGTCTTGCGTGAGGACCTGTATATGCTGATTCTCCGTGCTCGCTACAAGTTGGCCCTGAACAGTGTCGATGCGAAAATGTCGGAGCGATACTCGCAGACGGTTGACGAATACTTCGGTTTCCGCAACGAATTTCCCGACAGCAAATACATCAAAGAGGCCGACAACATCTACCGTCACGCTTCGGCACACGTGAAATAGGGCAATAAGCCCCCTCTAACTCCCCCGAATGGGGGAGAATTCTAGACCCTCGACTCTTGACCCTCGACACTCGACCCTCGACTCTTGACTCTCGGCTCTAGACTCTTGACTCTTGACTCTTGACCCTCGACCCTCGACTTTAATAACAATTTATAATTTCTAAAAATGGATTTCAAGAAGACAAATGCACCCACGGACACCATGACCCGCAACCTCATGGATTTTAGCAAAGAGACCGGTAACGTCTATGAAAGTGTTGTCATCATTGGTAAGCGCGCCAACCAGATTGCCGCCGAGATGAAGGAAGAACTCACCAAGAAACTTCAGGAGTTCGGCACAGCCAACGACAATCTGGAGGAAGTGTTTGAGAACGACGAGCAGATTCAGATTTCGCGCTTCTACGAACGTCTGCCCAAACCCACGCTCATCGCCACTCAGGAGTTCCTCGACGATAAGATTTATTATCGCAACCCGGCGAAAGACGCCCCCAGCGACCACCTCTTATGATTCAACGCATTCAGACGTACTATCTGGCCCTGACGGCTTTGCTTTGCGGCGTTTCCCTCTGCTCGACCATCGGACGTTTTGCCAACGAGACAGACATTGTCGCCTCGTTCACGAACTTTGTGTTCCGTCCCGCCGAGGAATCTTCGCTCGACCTGATTGGTCCGTGGCCGTTCGGCGTGTTGCTCATCGTGATTCTGCTCTTGAACGTGATGAGCATCTTCCTATTTAATTATAGGATGCGCCAGTTGAGGCTCGTCGTCTTCTCCACCATTCTGCTGGTGGGATACCTTGCCGCCTATGCCTTCATCGTGTGGTTCTACCTGCAGCAACTGGCACACGTCCACGTCGCTGCCCACTACGAACTGGCTCACGGAGCCATCTACCCCCTCGTGTGCATCATCCTGAACATGCTCGCCATTCGCGGCATCCGCAAGGACGAAGCACTCGTGCGTTCAATTGACCGAATCAGATAGCGTATGGATTTCAAGGATTTAGTTCAACGTCGCCGGAGCATCCGCCGCTTCACCGACCAGCCGCTGACACCCGAAGAGGTGCAGGTGATTCTCCGTGCCGCACTGATGTCGCCGACATCCAAGAGCACGCGGGCATGGCATTTCCATGTGGTTGACGACCGCGACCTGCTCGAGAAGATTTCCCAGTGCAAGTCGGCCGGTGCCGAATTTGTGAAAGATGCACCGCTCGCCGTGGTGGTGTGCATGGACACGGATCAGACGGACGTGTGGGTCGAAGACGCCTCGATTGCCGCTGTCACGATGCAGTACCAAGCCGCCGACCTCGGACTGGGCAGTTGCTGGGCACAAGTGCGTTTGCGCGGCCAGGAGGACGGTACCCCCGCCAGCGACATCCTCCGCTTCCTGCTCGGCTATCCTGAAGAACAGCAAGCCGTCTGCATCATCGCCTTCGGACATCCCGCCATTGAGCGCAAGCCGCAGGACGAAGAAAAACTGAAGTGGGAAAACGTACACATCGTATGACCGTCACCCTCATAGGTTCAGGAAATTTGGCAACCAATCTCGGCCACGCATTGAAGGATGCAGGGGTCGAGATTTTGCAGATTTATAGCCACACCCTTACGAATGCAAAGCGTCTGGCCGACGAACTCGGCGTTGAAGCGTTTTGTCAGCAAATAGGCGAAATCAACACGGAGTCAGATGTTTACATCGTCGCCGTGAAGGACGATGTACTGACTGGTGTGATGGACGAAACGCTGCGTCATTTGCCAGATAGCCTTATTGTCCACACTGCCGGTTCGATGCCTATGATGGGCAGCGGTGTGTTCTATCCGATGCAGACCTTTTCGCGCCAGCGTATTGTTTCCTTCGCCCACATCCCCATCTTTCTCGAGACACGGCGTAAGGAGGACATGCTGACCTTGCGCCGACTGGCCGAACGCCTCACCGACAGTGTCTATGAACTCTCGTCCGACGACCGCCGTTGGCTTCACATCGCAGCCGTGTTCTCCTGCAACTTCGCCAACCACATGGCCACACTC
>ONXQ01000069.1 GCA_900321835.1 uncultured Prevotellaceae bacterium | reverse complement strand
AAAACAGTTTTCATCATGAAAAAATCTCTGAAAAACCTTCTGCTCCTCGGTCTCGTAAGCCTTGCAGCAGGAATGTTCACTGCTTGTTCCGACAGCAGCGACGACAGCCCCAACGTCACCCCCCCTATTGATGAGCACAACGGCTACGTGCCCGTAACCCTGCCCGACGGACTGGCAGCACGCACGCTGACCGGTATTGTCAAGGACACGGAAGGCAAGGGCATCAGCGGTGTTACCGTCAAGACGGGCAGCGTGAGCGTCAAGACCAACGCCGCCGGCTTGTTCGTCCTCGAACAGGTCTGGGTGAAGGGCAACCGCATCGTCGTATCGTTCGAAAAGTCGGGCTACTTCGCCCTCACACGTTCGTGCGACACTTATCAGACAGGCACATGGGAAGTTTCGCTCATCGCCGAGAGTGAGCCCGGCCGCAGCACTTTTGAGTATTTCAGCAGCACGGCAGACAAGGACATCACCATCGGAGAGACGAAGGTCGTACTGCCCGCCGACGGCTTCAAGAACGAGGCCACGGGTAGCGACTATTCGGGCTATGTCTATGCCAACGTAGCCTTCATCAGCCCCGACGACAAGGACTTTGCCGACGCCATGCCGGGTGGCGACCTTCAGGCCGTACGTGTTGGCGGCGACGAAGCCGAACTGCTCAGTTACGGTATGATTGCCGTTTCGCTGACCGACAACATGGGCAACAAACTGAACCTCAAGGATGGCAAGAGCGCCAAAGTATCCTTCCCGATTCCGACAAGTCTGGCCGGCAAGACCCCCGAAACCATTCCCCTCTGGTGGTTCAACGAAGAGACGGGTAAGTGGGAAGAAGACGGCGAAGCCAAACTCGTAGGCGACCACTACGAAGGCGAAGTGAAGCACTTCTCGTGGTGGAACCTCGACTATCCCTACAAGCAGGGTACCGTCGAAGGCCACGTTTACGCTCCCGACGGCTCGCCCATTGCCTATATCACCGTACACGTAGGCCAGCGCACCACCAAGACCAACAGTTATGGCTACTATCGTCAGGATGTACCCGCAGGCGAAGACTTCATGGTGGGCATCCACACCGAAGACTACGGCAACTTTGGCGGTGCCAACGAGGAAGTCAAAGCCCTCACTCCGTACGAAGTGAAAACGGTTGACCTCAACGTGACCAAACTCTACAAGATCAAAGGCCGTCTGCTCCAGGAATCGACACCGCTCATCGGCGCTATCACCCTCACCTATGGCGACAAGACACTGCCCTCAATCGCCAGCAAGTTCGACGGCACGTTCGAGATGTATGCTCCCGCCAAGTATTCCGGCCCGGCAAAACTCAACATCGTTACTGCCGCTGGACGTAAGACCGTTGACATCACGCTCAACAGCACTGCCGACCTGGCCGTAGGCGACATCGTCTTCGCTAATTCTGCCATCGGTGGCGGCGTCATCACCGTGACTCCGAGCCTCCCGGGCTACGCACCGTTCAACATCCCCGTGCCCGCTGACCTCAATGCCTATTACGACCCAGCAACGGGCAAATTCAGCGTACAGTGGTACAATGAAGACCAAGACTATGAATCTGGAGGCTGGAACATGTTCTTTGTCGACCAAATGTTCGAGTGCATTTACTACAATGACGAGTTTATGTTCGACACCGACCGCTGGGAAGGCTCTGCCACTCTGGTTAAGGTTGAGGACGACAAGTTGACCTTCACCATCAATGGTAAATGCAACCTGTCCTTCAGAACTGGCGATAATGAGGTATGGGACGAAGGCGCCTTCTACCAGTCGGGCGAACTGACCGCCACGATTGTGGGTGATATGAATCCCGAAGGACGCTGAACGCCACTGCTGAAAAAGCATCGAACAGCAAATACTAAGAGTTTATAAACCATGTAGCAGGAGCGCCTGCCCACCGCGAGGTGAGCAGGCGCTAAATTTGTGTCAAAGTCCAATCGACAGGAAAAGACGTCACATCGGATCGACGTCGTAGTAGATGTTCAGATTGGCGCAGTAGGACTTCTGCTGCATCTGCTGCTGCACCCCGAGTAGCAGACGGCGCGTCTGCGTGACCGACGCCTCCTGACCGACTTTCAGGATAATCTTCCGAATGTGCAACGAGGCAATGCGGCTCACCGGCGGACGGTCGGGACCGAGAATGTTGTCGCCGAACTGACCGCGCAACAAGGCGGCAAACTCCTCCGCAGCATGGTTCACAACCTCCACGTCGCGATGGCGCAGATAAATGTAAATGAGACGGTTGAACGGCGGATAACGGAACAGTGTGCGCTCCTCCATCTGCTCCCGAAACATCGACTCCATGTCGTTCTCCACCACATGCTGAATCACAGGGCTGTCCGCCGAGCGCGTCTGCAGAATCACCAGTCCCTTGCGTCCCTTTCGCCCGGCACGTCCAGCCACCTGCATAAGCATCTGGAACGTGCGCTCGTAGGCACGGAAGTCGGGCTGATTGAGCATCGTGTCAGCATCGAGAATGCCCACCAGCGAAACACGGTCGAAATCCAAGCCCTTCGTCACCATCTGTGTGCCGATGAGGATGTCGTAGTCGCCCGCAGAAAAGTCGTTGATGAGTTGCTCATAAGCCTTGCGCGTAGTGGCGGTGTCGAGGTCGAGGCGTGCCGTGCGCGCTTCGGGGAAGAAGCGGTGAATCTGTTCTTCAATGCGCTCCGTGCCGGCACCGACCGTCGTGAATTGTTCTTCGCACTGCGGACATTTCTCGGGCAGTGTGTACGTCGCTCCGCAGTAGTGACAAGTGAGCGTGTTGGTGCGTTTGTGATACGTGAGCGACACGTCGCAGTGGGCACAGCGAGGCACCCAGCCGCACTGCCGACACTGAATGAACGACGAAAAACCGCGCCGGTTCTGAAAAAGAATCACCTGCTCCTTACGCTCCAGCGCCGCTGCGATTTCGTCGAGAAGGCGCTGCGAAAAGGCGCCCTTCATACGCTTCTGAAACTTCAGCCGCGCTATGTCAACTACTTCGACCTGGGGCAACTGCATGTCGGCATAACGCTGCGTAAGCCGCACGTAGCCATAACGATGCTGGCGGGCGAAGTGGAGCGTTTCGATCGACGGTGTGGCGGTGCCGAGCAACACCTTCGCACCTTGCTGCCGGGCGAGCATGATGGCTGCCGAACGTGCGTGGTAGCGCGGTGCAGGGTCCTGTTGTTTGTACGAACTTTCGTGCTCCTCATCGACCACGACAAGGCCGAGCCGATGAAAAGGCAGGAACACACTGCTGCGCACACCGAGGATGAGCCGGTAGGGTGCATCGCTGAGTTGTCGGCGATACACCTCTTCGCGCTGCCGGTCGGTGAACTTCGAGTGATAGACGCCCATGTCGTCACCGAACACGCGGCGCAGACGCTCGGTGATTTGTGTGGTGAGCGCTATTTCGGGCAGCAGATAGAGCACCTGCCGGCCCTGTGCCATCATCTCGCGGATGAGGTGGATGTAGATTTCGGTCTTGCCCGAAGAAGTGACGCCGTGCAACAGACAAATAGAAAGCCCCCCACCTTCTCCCCCGGGTTGAGGAAGGGCACCAGAACCATCATGAGGCAATCCCCATGACTTCCAGATGGCGTCATAGGCATCTTGCTGAGCAGAAGTGAGTTGTGGCAGTTGGATTTCAGCACACCCTCCCCTTCTCTCCCAGGCTTGGAGGAGTCGGGCGGACGCACGTTTCTTCTCTTTTTCGGCGACATGTAGTAGGCAGCCATCCAGCGCCAGAAATCCAGTTGGTTGCGGGTGACGACGGGCTCTTCGCTGAGCAGTTGTTCGATGGGCTTGACGACAACGCCCTGTGGCTCGTTCTGATGAACGCACAGCACCACCCCGGCATAGTGTTTCGACTTGCCGAGAGAGACCAAAACGTGAGAACCTTCACCGACTCGCCCTTCCATTTCAGGAGGTACGATGTAGGTGAAGGTCTCAAATGGTACGGGCAGTATGACGTCCGCGAACTGCATCAGAACATGTATGCCAGCGAAATCTGGTGAGTGTTGTTGCGCAGTTTGCCCTTGACAGCATTGCCAAGTGCATCGGTGTAGTCAAACTCGCCTGTCTTGCCGATGCCGATGTTGTAGTTGTAAGCCACCTGCAAGTGTCCGAGCAACTTGGCACCGAGACCGATGTTCCAGCTGAACTCAGAGTCGCGCAGGGTGTAGTGGCGTACGTTCTCAATCGTCAGGTTCTTGCCACCGATGTTGAACGAGAACTGCGGGCCTGTGGTCACGAACACACCAGCCAGCGAACCGAGGCCATAGGTGTACTTCAGGTTGATGGGGATTTCGATGTACTGCAAGTGCTTGCTTTCTTCCCATGCGGTGCCACTGACAACGCCCGAGATTTTCATGCCCTTGTTGTTGTAGAGAACGGCTGCGTCCATGCCAATGCCGATGATGGGCACAGAGAAGTCAACCATCGGACCTACGAAGAAGCCTGTCTGGTTGTCTGACTTATAAACATCGTGTGACAGCGACGGCTTGTTAATGTCCAGACCAGCCTTGATACCAAACTGGAGCTGCGCACTGGCAGGCACAGCGATGAGCAGCATGAGGGCTGCTACTGCAAAAATCTTTTTCATACGCTTAAGTTTAAGAGTGTTAATGATTAAGTTGCTTATCTTTTGCAAAAATACGTGAAAGTTGGCGAACTGCAAAACTTTTCCCCGCTTTTTTTACTATTTTGAGGTAAAGTCAATGGCTTCGCCCACGCAGCAGTTCGGTTCCTGGATGTTCAGAAGAGCGGCAACCGTGGCGGCGATATCGACGATGTGGTGGCGGCGGTTGTCCCATCCGTGGGGCACGTTCCAGCCGAGGAAAGCGAGCGGAATGTGGGTGTCGTCGGGGCTCCACACCGAGTGGGTCGTGCCCTTGCGGATGTGACCGGGCTCAGCCATCTCCTTCGCACTGGCGTAGTCATCCATCACACCCGGTTCGAACACGATCTGCACCTGTCCGCTACGTCCGGGGCAGAATCCGTTGATGCACATCGTGCGGATGGGTTCCGGCACACGGTCGGGCACACAGTCGGCTGGGAAGGCGTAGGCTACCTGTGGCAGACTTTCGAGGTAGTCGCACGTGGCTTTCACGATGTCGTTGTAACGGGGACTCTGCTGGGCTTGCTGCGTGAAGTGAATCTGCATCGAGCGCACACGTTCCACAGGTTTTTCGCTGAGCGACAGGGTCTTGCAGACATGGTCGTTGATGTCATCGGCCAGGGTTGACGAGTACCAGTTGTCGGCGGGCAGATGGTGCTCGCGCATGAATTCGGTGTTGTGGAATCCGGCGTGGTCGGCGGTGATGAAAAAGAGCCACTGGCCGCGTCCTATCCGTTCGTCGAGGTAGTTGAAGAAGGCCTCGAGGTCGCGGTCGAGCCGCAGGTAGAGGTCTTCCATCCAGATGCTGTTGGGCGAGAGTTGGTGGCCAATCATGTCGGTCGACGAGATGCTCACGCAGAGCATGTCGGGCACACCGTTGGGGTTGTGTCCGAGGTCTTCACCCTCGACGGCGGCACGTGCCATGTCGAACGTGATGGTCATGCCCCAGGGCGACTGCTTCAGCGAACCGTTCAGGCTGTCTTCCCAGCGCTGTCCACGCGGCGCACTCTGCACATAGGTCTTCTCGTCGTAGAGCAGGTCCCAATGGCCTTTCTTCAGGTTCTTCATGTACTTGTCGCCGAGCCGCTGCGCGTTGAAGTCCTTCACCCACTGCGGCAGATCCTGCATGTAGTAGGTGCTGGTGATGAAGTTGGTCGAAAGGTCGTCCATCCAGTAGGCTGCATTGGCCGCATGGCCGGCAGGCAGGATGGAGGCACGGTCCTTGAGGGCCACGCCGACGACCTTCGAGCGGAAGTTGGTGGCCAGACGCAGTTCGTCGCCCACGGTCGTGGCCTTCATGTTGCGGGGCGACTCCTGTGCTCCGTAGGCACGAGGGTCAGGCCGTCCGTTCTTGTCGAGCGAACCGACGCCGAGCACCGTCGTGTCGTTGGTGCAGTAGGTGGCCGGCAGATAGTTGATGAACGTGCGGTTGCAGTTGTAGCCCTCACGCAGGATTCGACGGAAACCGCCTTCGCCGTAGCGGTCGGCAAAGCGCGTCAGGTAGTCCCAGCGCATCTGATCGACCACAAGACCCACGACCAGCCGCGGCTGTTCCAGTTCGGCGATGTCGGTGCGTGTCTGCGCCTGGGCCTGCGCAGCAGTCGGCAGGAGGCACAGGAGGGCGACGAATGTCCGTCGCAAGTTTCTGAAGTTTTGGTTCATGGCAATGATGATTTTTGAAAAAACTCTATATATAGGCCTGAGCGCTTGGAAAAAAACGTCTGAGCGCTCGGAAGAAATCGTCTGAGCGCTCAGACGTTTTTTTCCAAGCGCACGGATACATCTCTTCACTGGCTCATTCGGCCCCATCGTTGGCACAAAGATAGGGATAAATTTTAACATTCGGCACTTTTTATCTGAAAAATCGTGAAAAAGCAATTACAGACGAATGGATTGCGCCGAAAAGTTCGTAACTTTGCAGTTCAGAAACCATCGAAACCTGTTTCCGACCCCCGACGTGAAAAATCAACTCTACAAGACATTCCTGCTCACGCTGCTCGTCGTAGCAGCCCTCATCGGCCTGTTCTACCTGCCGCGCCTGTCGATTGGCGACACCCTGCTGCGGCGTGTCAACATCCTCGCCGACGTGCAGCAGCGTGACAGCCTCGGACGCAACTTGGCCGAGGCCGAGGCCGACTCGCTCCAGGGACTCGACCCCGAGGAGGTGCTCGACCCGTCGAAGGTCGAGGTGGCCGTGATCGAGGTCGAGGACAGCGTGCCCGAAGGCATGGTGGCCATCGAGGACTTCGGCAGCACCAACGGACGGCAACGTGCGATGGACTCCTTCTACCACGCCCTCGGCGAAGCCAAGAACCGCCCCGTGCGCATCGCCTACTTCGGCGACTCGTTTGTCGAAGGCGACATCCTCACCAGCGAACTGCGCGAACTGCTCCAGACGCGCTTCGGCGGCCGAGGCGTCGGATGGGTTGACATGCAAAGCATCGTCGCCGGATTCCGCATCACCGTCACACACAGTGCCAGCGGATGGGCCGACCACAACGCCAACGACCGCTCGGGCTACAACCCCCAGTTGGCCGGCATTGCAGGCCGCTACTACGTGCCTGCCTCGACGGGCACCACCACCCTCAAGTGTCAGGAACACTACTATGCCAGCCACCTCTCCTCGGCCGACCAAGCCACCATCTACTTCACCTCGGGCGGAAACCTCAGCCTCACCGCCAGCATCAACGGACAGGAGGCACAGACCCTGCGCGGCAGCGGCGCAATGGCGGCCAGCCCTGAACCCACCTACGTCACCCAACTCGTACCCACCGACAGCGTCGATGAGTTCGGCGACACCGTCATGAAGGAGGTGAAAGTGCGTCAGGAAGCCACAGCCACCGTCTCCGAAGGCAGCACAGGCGGCAGCGGTGTCGAGGCCGAAACCCTGCACGGCCCCGTCAGCAGCATCACCGTGCGTGCCAGCGGCAACGGCCGTCTCTACGGCATCGCCCTCGACGGCACACGCGGCGTCACCGTTGACAACTTCGCCATGCGCAGCGGCAACGGCTGGTTTCTCAAGAGCATCCCAGTCGAGACCCTCCGCCAGTTCAGCACCCTGCGTCCCTACGACCTCATCATCCTCCACTACGGCCTCAACGTGGCCAACAAGAAGTCGAAAGACTATTCCTACTACACCCGCCAGATGGACGAGAGCATCCAACACCTCCAACAGGCATTCCCCAACGCCAGCATCCTCGTGGTCAGCGTCAGCGATCGCGGACAGAGAGGCAGCGACGGACAGATTCACACCATGCCCGGAGTGGTCGAACTGATGCAGTATCAGCGCAAGATGGCCAGCGACAACCACGTCGCCTTCTGGAACCTCTACGAAGCCATGGGCGGCGACGGCAGCATCGCACGCATGAAAGAAGCCAAGCAGGCCAACCTCGACTACACACACATCAACTTCGAAGGCGGAAAGGCTGTCGCCAAAATTCTCTTCGACGTTCTCATCAACGGCAAGGAAAACTACAACCGACGCCATCCCTGACCCCAAGAAATGCAACACTTCATACACCTCATCTTGAAATACAAAAAAGTCTATATCTGCGTCATTGTCGTTTACGTCGCACTCTTCGTACTGACGGCCTACACGCTTGCTTCCAAGACAAGCAAGGTAGCCATCGGCACCAGCACCTATAGCACTCCCGACGTGCCGCAACCAGGCACCACCCCCACCTCCACATGGCCGGCCACACGCCTGCCAGCCTCCTTCCGCGGCACCAAACCCAACCAACTGACCTACGCCGACGCACTCGCCCCGCTGTTTGAGCGCATCCGGCAGGGAGAGGCTGTGCGCATCCTCCAAATCGGCGACAGCCACGTGCGCGGAAACTACTTGCCACGGGCCGTCGGCGAAACCCTCGAGCGACTCATGGGCAACGGAGGCCTCGAAGGAGTGGACCTCGACGTAGGCCCCCAACTGGACGGCGGCATCACCTTCGACTATCAGGCACAAAACGGAGCACACGCCAGTCGCTACTGCGAGCCGGACAAGTTGGACGACATCGCCGCTTTCCATCCCGACCTCGTCATCATCAGTTTCGGAACGAACGAAGCACACGGCCACTTCGACTCCGACACACACATCCACACCCTGCAGCAACTCACCGAGAGCATCCGTCAGCGCTGTCCCGGCGTCCACTTCCTGCTCACCACCCCGCCCGGCTCCTTCATCACCACCTACGGACACCGCTGGCGCGACCGTCGCGGACGCTGGCACTACAACACGTCGCACGGCGTCAACCCCCGCACGGAGACGGTGGCACACGCCATCGACACCTTTGCCCGCCAGCACAACTGCGCCCTCTGGAACCTCTTCGACATAGCCGGCGGCAACCTGCACGCCACTACCAACTGGCGCAGTGCAGGCCTCATGCAGAACGACTGCATACACTACACCGCCGAGGCCTACACCCTGCAAGGCCGGCTGCTGGGCGAAGCCATCGTGCTGGCCTACGAACAAAGTGCTGCCGAACCATAGTTTTTCGATTCACACTTTAACTTCCAAACAAGCAAAGCGTACGAAACTTAAATATTTTTTCACTTTTCACTTTTCCCACCGTGTTCAGCATCGACTGGAGCCGACTGCTCCAACAACTCACATACGACCCAGCCTCGCCGATGATATTCAGCAGCGGAATTTTTCTCCTGCTGTTCCTCGGTTTCTCCCTGATTTACCTTGCCCTCGGACAGAAGACGACGCTTCGCCTGCTGTTTGTGACGGCCTTTTCCTACTACTTTTATTATAAGAGCAGCGGATTCTACTTCTTCCTGCTGGCCATCGTGACGGTGAGCGACTTCTACATGGCCAAGATGATCAGCCAGGTGCGCGAGACAAGCCGCCTGACGGCCAAGTTCCTCATCCTCTTCAGCCTTGTGCTCGACCTCGGCCTGCTCTTCTATTTCAAATACACCAACTTCTTCGGCGAACTGTGGGCCAGCCTCTCCGGCGGCACGTTCTCGGCGCTCGACATCTTCCTGCCCGTCGGAATCTCGTTCTTCACGTTCCAGTCGCTCAGTTACACCATCGACGTCTATCGCGGCCAGTTGCGTCCGCTCGACTCGATGCTCGACTACGCCTTCTACGTCTCCTTCTTTCCCCAACTCGTGGCAGGCCCCATCGTCCGTGCCCGTGACTTCATCCCCCAGATTCGCCGTCCGCTCTGCGTGACGAACGAGATGTTCGGACGCGCCGTCTTCCTCATCCTCGCCGGATTGTTCAAGAAAGCCGTCATCTCCGACTACATCAGCGTGAATTTCGTCGAACGCGTGTTTGCCCAGCCCGACCTTTATTCAGGCCTCGAAAACCTGCTCGCCGTCTATGGCTACACGCTGCAGATCTACTGCGACTTCTCGGGCTACAGCGACATGGCCATCGGCATTGCGCTTATGCTCGGATTTGAGTTCCCTAAAAACTTCGATTCACCGTATAAGTCGCAGAGCATCACCGAGTTCTGGCGCCGTTGGCACATCAGCCTGTCGTCGTGGCTGAAGGACTACCTCTACATCTCGCTCGGCGGCAACCGCAAGGGCAAGTTCCGCCAGTACGTGAACCTGATGATCACGATGCTGCTGGGCGGACTGTGGCACGGCGCCTCGCTCAACTTCATCGTCTGGGGCGGATTCCACGGCCTGATGCTCGTCGTGGACAAACTGTTCAACACGTCGTTCCTGCAACGGCAGAAGGAAGGCACGTCGGGCGTGTCGTGGTGGCGAGTGCTGCTCACCTTCCACCTCGCCGCCTTCGCCTGGATATTCTTCCGCAACCAGACGTTCGAAGGCTCGTTCCTCATGCTGGAGCAGATTTTCACCAACTTCCAACCGCAGATTTTCCTGCAGTGGGTCGAGAGTTACTGGGCGGTTGCCCTGCTCATGGCCGTCGGTTATGTGCTCCACTTCCTGCCCCAGCGCTGGAGCGAACAGACACAGCACTTCGTCACCCGTTCGCCACTGGTGCTCCAGGCCCTCTACCTCGTCGCCCTCATCTTCCTGATCATCCAGGTCAAATCGAGCGACGTACAGCCCTTCATTTACTTCCAGTTCTGAACTGGACCTCTCCAACAATTTGATTATCAACAGTGTGCGCTGATGAAACATTGATGGCGTTTCATCAAAACTTTGAGAACGCACTCTCAAAACTTTGAGAACGCACTCTCAAAACTTTGAGAGCGCATTCTCAAAGGCTTCGGAGCGCAGTCGGGAATTTGGCCGGCTGCCGCCTGATTTTTGCAAATCTGTACCCGCTTAATTGCCCTTCCCTTCACGGTACTCTTTGGGAGTGACACCAAAGAGGCGGACAAAACACTGATTGAAATAGCGTGGGGTCTGGAACCCGACCAGACGGCCTACGCGCGACGGCTCGATGGAGGTCTCTGCCAGCAACTGGGCAGCACGCTTGAGGCGCACGTTGCGCATGAACTCGTTGGGCGTGATACCCAGCCCTGCCTGCATCCGTTTGTAGAGGTTGGCACGGCTCATGCCGATGTCGCGGGCCAACAGGTCAACCGTGTAGTCGGGGTTGTCCATGTTCTTTCCGAGATACTTCATGATGCGCTCCACCATCTTGTCCACCTGCTCGGCATGTTCCTTCTTCGCTGTCTCCGCCGGGTCGGCCACCTTTGCGGCTTCGACCCCAGCGTTCTGGGCAAACTGGCGCAGGGCCTCCTCGCGCAGTTCAAAGAGTTTGTTGATGCGGACTTCGCTTTCGCGCTCCATCTTGGCCTGACGGCGTTTCAGATAGAGATGGAGCAGCCAGACCAGCAGACCTCCGCCGGCCAGCACATACAGCACATAGGCCCACCACGTGAGCCAGAGCGGCGGACGTATCTCCACCCTGCGCTGCAGCACGGGCCCCCATTCGCCGTCGCCTGCCGAGGCCTGCACCTCCAGCGTGTAGGTGCCGGGGCGCAGGGCAAAGTAGCGCACGTCGGCCACGGCACCGCTGCTGTACGAATAGTTTTCATCGAGTCCGAGCAGGCGGTAGCGGTAACGGGTGCGCTCGGGACTGGCATAGTTGAGCGCCGAGAACTGGAAGGCGAGGTCGTTCTGGCGGTGAGAAAGTTGGAGCGAAAGCCGGTCGGTCGGCATCTCCTCCACACCGACACTGAGACCGACGAGCACCACCGACGGCTGTTCGAGACGTCCTGAAAAATGGTCGGTTGCAAACGAGACAAGGCCCTGCAGGGTGGCAAAATACGCACGTCCGTCGGCCATCATGCAGACGCCTCGCTCGCCCATTTCGGTCGGAGGCACCCCTTCGGAAACGCCAATCCAGCGGATGCGCAAGGCATCGTCACCGTCCGCCTCCATGCGGTTGATACCCCACGACGTGCCGACCCAGATGCCGCCCTGAGGGTCTTCGGCCAGACTCTGGATGCAGGTGTTCGAAAGTCCGTCGGCATCGGTCACGCGGCGCATCGTCCACTCCTTGCGTCCCTCGGCCGACGGCTGCTGCCTGAGCATCAGAAGGCCGTTCTGCGTGCCCAGCCACAAACGTCCGGCACGGTCGCGCAACACACAGTTGTATTTGCTGCTGTAGCGCAAGGCTGGAGCGACCGCCTCGAACGGGCGGCACGTGTCGCGCTGGGTGTCGAGCACGAAGGCTCCGTTCTGGGTCAGCACAAGCACCTCGCGCGTGTCCCCTCCCAGCGGAGCGGCACACACGAGGGTGCGGTAGGCCTCGAGGGCTGGGATGCGCACGTTGAGCGTGTCCACCTCACGGGTGTCGGGACTGAGGTAGCCGAGCGTGTTGCGCATACAGCACACGAGTACGCGGCCATCGTCGAGCGGCAGTGCGAAGCGCACGTGGTTATGGAGCAACCCACTGACCGACGCGCTATTGTAGAGCGTCAGCCAACCGTCGGCATAGAGGAAGACACCCTCGTTGGTGCCCACCCACACGCGGCCCTGCGCATCTTTCGACATCTCGTTGCAGTGGATATTTCCCCTGGCCAGCGTCTTGACAACGGCATTAGCCTGAATGTCAAATTCGTAGATGCCACGCTCGCCGCCCAGGAGCAGACGCTGGTCGCCGACGGAGACCAGACGGCGGACAAAGTCGTCGTGCATCTGGAACACATTCACACGGTGGGTTTCGGGGCTCAGATAGACAATGCCGCTGGAGGAAGTTCCCATCCAGCGCCCGCCCTGACGGTCGCGGCAGAAAGCCATGAGCACCTCGTCGTGCAATCCGACGGACGCAGCCACGGAGTCGAACAAGGGTCGCTGGGCATCGAGCAGGTCGCGTGTGCGCCGATCCTGCGCAGCGTTGTCACCCTCCACAAACAGTTTTACCTCTTTTGACCTGAGCCTCTCCTGATAGTCGTAGCGGAAACGGCGCTGACGGACATCGAGCAGATAGACGGAGTAGAAGTCCTTGAGCCAGAGCAGCGAGTCGCCCTGCCACATGCAGCGATGGTTGCCGAAGTCGGTCAGCATCATTACGCTGTCGAGACGGCAGGCAAGGGGAACGAAGCGCTGTCCGTTCTGAAGGAAGAACATTCCCTCGGTGGCCACAAAAATCTGGCCGTTCGGCAGTTCGACGATTTGACGCACCTGACCCGTCTGCAAGCCGTCGGCCACGGTAAACTGACGCACGGAAGGCTGAGCGAATGCACTGTAGGAGCACAGGCAAAGCATGATTAAAGGTAGAAAACGGTGTTTCATCATTGTCTTCGGTGAGTAAACATTTGTTTCACGTCGTATGACGCTGCAAAGTTAGGAAAAAACAAGCATTCGGCAAGGATAAAAGGGTAAGAAAAAGTGTAACAATCGTCTATAAATGGCAGTCACAATCGTCTCAATCCGGGGTATAGACATTTGTTGCAGGCAATTTGAGAAAGCCGACACGCCGGGGTACCCTATAAATACCGTAAATTTGCAGTCGAAAGCCGAAGAGACCCGAAAGTGGTGAAATTTCGACTGTGGACGAAATAAATTTCATCTGCGGACGAAAAAAATTTCGACTGCGGACGAAATTTATTTCAACTGCGCCACAAATTCGGGCTTGAAAAAGTCAAGCAACAGGCCGTCTCGGCGACACCGACCCAAAATCATCTATTCATATCATCTAACTCAACAATCCTCTAACAATGAAAATCAACACCAAACACCTGTGGGTTCCCCTGCTCGTGCTGCTGACCATGACTGGCACGACAGCGACGGCACAGAGTCTGCCCACCCACGACTTGCGTCTGCAACTCGACTTTGAAAACGTCACCGACGCCGGCATCACCGACCCCATCTCTGGCATCACGGCCAAAGTGTATCGCAAGACCGAGGTGATTGCTATGGGTAACGAGCATGTGCTGAGCCTCGGCAGTTCAAACGGCTATCTCAACCTGACCAGCACGGCTGGCAGCATTCTGGCTGGTCTCCAGGACTTTACGCTGTCAATCTACTACCGCGTGGAGAAGGGTACCGACATCAGCACCGTCGGAAACTACCTGCTCACGTTCACCAACAACACCAGTTGCACGGAGACGGCAGGCAGATACCTGACCTACCGCATCAACGCGCAGCGCCTGGCCTCGTCGGCCGCCGGATGGGGCAGCGAAACGGGTATGGAGGCCGGACGTGCCTCGGCGACCGGCCGGTGGGTCCACATGCTCTATCGCCAGAAAGGCAGTCGGGGACAACTCTTCATCGACGGCCACCTGCTGGTACAGAGCGACGACCGCCCTGCCATGAGCGACATCTTCAAGACTGCGCCCCTCTATTGCTGGATTGGCCGTCCGGCCTTTGCCAACGACAACTATCTCAAAAACACGCTGGTTGACGATTTCCGCATCTACGCCGCCTCGCTCTCGGATGCCGAAGTGGCACAACTGGCCGCCGGAACCCACCGTCTGGAGACGATGTATCGCTACGGAACGGCCGGCGACTTCAGCCAACTCAACAGCGTGGTCGAAGAGGCACAGCAACTGGCTGCCGACGGCAACAGTTATGCACCGAATGCCTTAGCCGAACTGCAGGACGAACTCGACAACGCCCTGAAGGAATGTGCCGACAAGCGTGCTTCGCAGGAGTATATCGACGAAATGGTCGTTGCGCTACAAGAGGCCATCAACCAGACCAAGAACACAAAGGGATATGCAGCACGGGAAACACGCGAGTTCACCGCCGGCGTGCAGGGATTTGTCCACCCCGGCGCCCTCGTCACTCAGGCCGACATCGACCGCGCCAAGAAGTTGATTTTCGAGGATAAGAACGAATATATGGTACGCGCGTGGCAGATTTTGTGCGACAACCAATGGTCGTGGGCCGGAACCGCCACGTGGCCCACACCGTTTGTGCAGCGCGGCTTGGCCGGCGACAACTACATGAACGCCGCCCGCGGTGCACACTGCGCCTTCCAGAACGCCTTGCGATGGAAGATCGGCGGCGACCGCGCCAATGCCGACTGGGCCGTGCAGACGCTGATGAACTGGTGCAACGTGACCGAGGCTGTGACGGGCAACACCAACATCTCGCTCGCTGCCGGCCTTTATGGCTACGAATTTGCCAACGCAGCCGAACTCATGCGCGACTACGACGGCTGGGCACCCGAGGACTTCGAGCGCTTCAAACGCTGGATGGTGAAGGTGTGGTACAACCCCGCCATCGACTTCCTGCGCCGCCGACACGACACGTGGATGAACTTCCGC
>ONXQ01000164.1 GCA_900321835.1 uncultured Prevotellaceae bacterium | reverse complement strand
CAGGCGCAGGTCGCTGCGCACAATGCCGACGTAGGTGGACATGATTTGTCCGACTTCTTTCACGTCCTGTGCGATGAGCACCTTCTCTTCGTTCGACATTGTTCCTTCGTCGTTCCATTCGGGCACTGCGTCGTTGAACTGGTACTGGTCGATGACGCTGAGCGAGTGACGGGCGGCTGCGTCGGCATAGACAACGGCTTCGATGAGCGAGTTCGAGGCCAGGCGGTTGCCGCCGTGCAGACCGGTGCAGGAGCATTCGCCCACGGCGTAGAGTCGGTGGATGCTGCTTTGTCCGTCGAGGTCAACCTTGATGCCGCCGCACATGTAGTGGGCCGAGGGCACGACGGGGATGTACTCCTTCGTGATGTCAATGCCGACGGAGAGGCACTTGGCGTAGATGTTGGGGAAGTGATGCTTGGTCTCCTCGGGGTCCTTGTGGGTGACGTCGAGGCAGACGTGGTCGAGGGCGTGAATCTTCATCTCGTTGTCGATGGCGCGGGCGACGATGTCGCGCGGAGCGAGCGAGAGTCGTTCGTCGTACTTCTGCATGAATTCCTCGCCGTTGGGCAGACGCAGGATGCCGCCGTAGCCGCGCATGGCCTCGGTGATGAGGTAGGCGGGGTGGGTCTCCTTCGGGTTGTAGAGCACGGTGGGGTGGAACTGCACGAATTCCATGTCCTTGATTTTGCCTTTGGCGCGGTGTACCATAGCGATGCCGTCGCCGGTGGCGATGTTGGGGTTCGACGTGGTGGCGTAGATGGCGCCCGTGCCTCCCGTAGCCATGAGGGTGACGCGCGAGAGATAGGTGTCCACCTTTCCCGTCTTGGGGTTAAGGACGTAGGCACCGAAGCATTCGATGTCGGGTGTGCGTCGGGTCACACGGATGCCGAGGTGGTGTTGGGTGATGATTTCGACGGCGAAGTGATTCTCCAGAATCTCGATGTCGGGACAACTGCGCACGGCAGCCATGAGTCCGCGCTGGATTTCGGCACCCGTGTCGTCGGCGTGGTGCAGGATGCGGAATTCGGAGTGTCCGCCTTCGCGGTGCAGGTCGAACTGTCCGTCGGCGTTCTTGTCGAAGTTGACGCCCCACTTGACGAGTTCCTGAATCTGTGCCGGGGCATTGCGCACCACCTGTTCCACGGCTTCGCGGTCGCTGATGTAGTCGCCCGCAATCATTGTGTCCTCAATGTGCTTTTCAAAGTTATCGACCAGCAGGTTGGTGACGCTGGCGATGCCGCCTTGCGCTTTGGCTGTGTTTGCCTCCTCGAGTGTGGTCTTGCAGATGATGGCGATTTTCCCTTTCTTTGCCCTTGCCACCTTGAGGGCATAACTCATGCCGGCTACACCCGAGCCGATGATGAGGAAGTCAAATTTACGTGTCATGACACTGTATATTATGCATTACAGGTTGCAAAGTTAAGTCATTTTGTGCGAAAGTCAGCACGGAATTGTTAAAACTTTAAGATTTTTTACTACTTTTGCATTCAGAACCTTACAAAAACCGCTTATGAACAAGACGTACATGACACACAAGCACCTTTGTTTCCTTTTTCTTTCTCTCTGCATGGCGATGCTGTCGCTGCCGCTTCGTGCACAGGAACAACCTATGCCACGATGGGAGGACGATGTGTGCGCACGTCTCCAGAGGCTGGCTGAAGAGGCCGACCAGTTGAACTATCTGACGGGTGTCTGCATCTACGACCTGACGTCCGACCGTCCTCTCTTCTCCCATCATGCGCAGATGGTGATGCGGCCGGCTTCGACGCAGAAAATCCTGACTGCCGTCGCGGCGCTCGACCGCCTGGGGCGCGACTATGCCTTCCGCACGACGTTTGCGCAGACGGGCTACATGGAGGGCCGGACGCTCATGGGCGACGTGGTCGTGAAGGGTGGGTTCGACCCGATGTTTTCCTATGGCGACCTACGTCTGGCGGCACGTGCCATCCGCGAGGCGGGCATCGACAGCATCGGCGGCCGGCTCGTGGGCGACGTGAGCATGACCGACGGCGTGCGGCTGGGTAACGGATGGTGCTGGGACGACGTGCCGAGCAGCACGACGCCCTATCTGACCCCCTTGTTCTTCAACCACGAACAGGAAATCAACAGCCGCAACACGAAGTGCGTGGAGCATCCCGACGACTACTTCCTGCGCGTCCTGCTGTCCGAACTCCGTGAGGCCGGTGTGGCCGTGCGCGACGGGGCCTGTGCCCTCTCGTCATTTCCGCAGAACGCAGCCGCTGCCACGCGCACGCTCTTCACCGTGGAGCACACGGTGGAGCAGATGCTCGGACAGATGATGAAGAAGAGCGACAACCTGTATGCCGAGGCCCTGTTCTACCTGCTCGGCTCGAGCGGCAAGTTCTCGCAGACGGGGTGGAAAGACGGTGCCCGGCAGGTGGAGGCCCTGTTGCAGAAGGCTGGGGCAGACCTCGACAACGTCTGCGTGGCCGACGGCAGCGGACTTTCGCTCTACAACTACGTGTCGCCGCAAGACGAGGTCCGCGTGCTGTGCTATGCCTACCAGCAGCCCGCCATCTACATCGTCCTGTCGCCCTCGCTGCCCGTGGCCGGAGTCGATGGCACGCTGGAGCGGCGCATGAGGTCGGGCGCAGCCTTCCGCAACGTGCGTGCCAAGACGGGCAGCGTGAAGGGTGTCTATACGCTGGCGGGATATGTCACGTCGTCCAACGGCCACATCCTCGCGTTCAGCCTCATGTGCAACGGTGCCATGAAGGGTGAATCAGCCCGCTCGCTCCAAGACCGTTTCTGTCAGGAAATGGCGAAGTGAGCGAGCAGAAAGGTTAGTGTTATTATCAAGAATTTGGGAATTTGAGAATGATGATGCTGCACGCTTTCGTCTATGACTTTCGTTTACTAACTTAAGTTTCGCTTGTTTTTTTAACCGCAGAATTTCACGGATTTGGGGGATTTTTATTCAATCCGTCGTCAAAAAATACTTGAGATTCGAGAGATACGTGGAGCCCCCCGAACTTGTCATTTCGTCAACTTCGCAGCCCCGTTCCCGTCGCTGGAGAATCGCGCCAAAACGTTCGCGGAATTTTTTGCCGCAAATTCCGCTGGGATTTTGAATTTCAGGCGAAAAGTCTGCAACACTCTTGTTCTCAGACAATTAAGTAAATGGTTTGACTTTCTTGGCACTCTGGGCGCAGCGCAACATCGCCGCGTCTGCGCTCCAAAAAAAATTCGTCCGCAGTCGAAATTTTTTTCGTCTGCGGACGAAGTGCTTTTTCACCGCCCTTCGGAGGCATCCCGACAGCCTTCCCGACCTCCGAAAACCGCAGCCGACGCGCCGAAAAACTGCGTCAACAGTTAAAATTCTGCCGTTTCCGCCGAAAATCCGTCGCCAGATTCCTCCCCAACCCACCGTTTTTCCCCTCCTCAACGTGCTGGTTCGGCCAAAATTCCCGACAAAAACAGAAGGCCTGAAATGTTAAAATCCTTGATTTTGTTAACGTGGATTCAGCGTTGGCAAAGCCGGTTCAGGGCACACATCCAGTTCCGAGGTCTTTTTACACGTCTCATCGTTCGCTTTGCGACGCTTGTCGAAAGAATCGGCGTGAATCCTGACGTCAATCTTTAGAAATCATCACTCACCTTTCGCGCCCGTATTTTTTCTCACGCAGAAATCTCAGAAATACGCAGAAAAAGCATGAGGAATTAGTTGTCAAGAGTTGTCGTTGTTGTCTTTTTAATAATAAAACGGGTTCATCCCCCTGCACAGGCGACGGGACGATTGTGCAGTTTCCTGGCTGAAAATAGACGGTAAACCCGCTTTTAATGTTAATTAAACTTAAACTATGTTATTTGTTCGCGCGCGAAAAGGGGCAAATTTGTAACTTTGTGCCGAATATGGTCCCTTTGCCCGACGGCAGGCCATGCAGTGTTCATCAACATCGAATCATTAACTAACTTAATAACAACACGATGAAAAAACTATTGACCCTACTGCTTGC
>ONXQ01000009.1 GCA_900321835.1 uncultured Prevotellaceae bacterium | reverse complement strand
TCTAATGGCGGTCATTAGAAAAATCAAATTACAAAAGGCTTGTAGCCAATTAGTTACAAAGTCGACCACGAAAATAGCCGTTCTAATGACCGATTTGGGATAAACGGTTTTTCCGCCGAAAGAATATCCCTTTTCCGCCAAAAGGAGAAAAAACAAAGCGGCCAGACGGTGTTTCCATAAACCGTCTGGCCGCCTTCGTTTACCAGTCGTCGTCTTCGTTGCCGACAATACCGTTTTTCACGGCCTCCTCAATCTTGTCCATCACCGCATTGGAATAAGCATGTGTCATAACAAGCGCCTTTGCTCTTGCCAGGCGCAGGGATAACCTGCTGGTAGGTCAAGTTGTTGTTTTTGTTGAGCACAAGTTCACTGGCAAGATTGGCAGCCGCATCAACCCATTTCTCACCATAGCGGTGCATGGCATACTTCTCCAAATCTTCCGGCTTCATGATTTGTGCCGAGACCATCAATGTGCCCCACACAAGAAGGGCAAACGTCAAAAAAGTTTTCTTAATTTGAACCATAATTACAAATTCATTTTCAAGACAATACCACCCAAAGGTGGAAGCGTCACATCAACTGTATGTTCGGGATGGAGAACAACACTGCAGCGCGTCTGAGTGAGCAGGTCGGTCGCCTTGACAGAACGCAGCGAAACAGGGATGTGAAGGTAGTCGAATGCGTGACGCGGCACACGGATGCTCGTCTGGCAGCCCTGTTCATCGAAATTCGCGACGACGAGGACGAGTTCCTTGTCTGCCTTGCGCAGAAAAGCAAACTGGCGATGCGTGTTCATCATGGCATTGTCGTAATTGGCATACATGATGTCGAAAAATTCGCCCTCACGCAGCGCCTTCTCATCATTGCAGAGGTTCAGCACGCGCTGATAGTAACTTCGCAGCAGTTTCTCCTGCTCCGTCAGCAAACTTCCGTCGCACTTCCCCTCATTGTGCCAGCGGCGAACGGTGTCGATGGCCCAGTAGTCGAAAATCGTCGTACGTCCGTCACGTCCGCTGAAGCCCTCTTCATCCATGCCGCGCTCACCGAGTTCCTGTCCAAAATAGATCATGAAGGGATTGCTGCGCATCAGTGCCGAAACCAGCAGCGCAGGCTTGCCCTTTTCGGCATTTCCTGCAAAGAAGTCGGAGGCGAGGCGCTGTTCGTCGTGATTCTCGAGGAAGTTGAGCATGTGGTCGTGTATGTCGTCCACCTGCTGCCAGCACGCTGTAATGCTGCTGGCAGAGTTACCGCAAACAACGGAACGCAGCGTATCGTACAATCCCACTTTGTCGTAGAGGTAGTCGAAATGTCCCTCATGGATAAACTTCCGGTAGAGACCAGGATTATAGACTTCTGCGATGAAGATGAGATGGGGGTATTGCGCCTTTACCTGCGGAATGACCCACGACCAGAACTGGCAGGGCACCATCTCGGCCATGTCGCAGCGGAAGGCGTCGATGCCTTTTGAAGCCCAGAACAGCAGAATGTCCAGCATCTTGTGCCATGTTCCGTTCTCCTCTGTACCATAGTTCAGTTTAACAGTTTCATACCAGTCGTTCACGGTCGGCGTGGCTGTGAAACAGTCGTTGCCCGTCGCCTTTGCCGGATATTCGACGTACATATTGCCCTGCGCATCGGTGAGCGGAAACTGGGGAGAGAACTGCTGGTCAGGAATGTAGTAGAAATCATTGTCGGCGCTGTAGGCTTGCTGCACGTTGTCCGTCGCTCCCAGGTCAATGACACCCTCGGGACAGGCATCGCTGTGATACTGGCGTGCCACATGGTTTGGCACAAAGTCAATCACCACTTTCAGCCCGGCACGATGAGTCCGTCGGACAAGATTCTCAAACTCTTTCATCCGCAACGGAACCTGACGCGCCAGGTCGGGATCCACGTCGTAGTAGTCCTTGATGGCATACGGACTCCCTGCCCTACCCTTCACGACGGCAGGATGGTCTTTGGCAATGCCATAAGACGAATAGTCTGTCTGCGTGGCGTGTTCGATGATGCCTGTGAACCACACATGGGTGCAACCGAGACTGCGAATCTGCTCAAGTGCCCGCTGCGTGAAGTCGGCCATCTTTCCGCAACCGTTTTGTTCGATTGAACCAAAACGACACATCTGCTTGGCGTCGTTGCCAAACAGACGTGTCATCACTTGGTAAACAATCAGACGTTTATTCTCCGATGCCATGAGCCGTAACTGCTTCGTTACCCTTGGCAATCTTGGCAATCATGCCCTGCAGCGCCTTGCCGGGTCCACATTCCGTAAAGTCGGTGGCACCAGCAGCAATCATGGCCTGCACCTCCTGTGTCCAACGAACGGGAGCCGTGAGTTGGGCAATCAGGTTCTGCTTGATTTCCTCCGGCTCTGTATGGGCCTTGCCGTCCACATTCTGATAGACGGGGCACTTGGGGGCGTGGAACTCAGTAGCCTCGATGGCAGCCTGCAGTTCGTCCTTTGCCGGCTGCATGAGCGGAGAGTGGAAAGCACCGCCCACCTTCAGCGGCAGCGCACGTTTGGCACCAGCCTCTTTCAACTTCTCACAAGCGGCATTGACAGCGTCGATGTCGCCCGAGATGACCAGTTGTCCCGGGTTGTTGTAGTTGGCAGGAACGACCACGTTGCCCTCGGTCGAAACCTCAGCGCAAACCTTCTCCACCACCTCGTCGGCCAGACCGATGATGGCTGCCATCGTCGAGGGTTTCAGTTCGCAAGCCTTCTGCATGGCCTGGGCACGCTGGCTGACAAGGCGCAGACCGTCCTCAAACGACAGAGCGCCGGCAGCCACAAGGGCCGAGAACTCGCCGAGCGAGTGTCCAGCCGTCATGTCGGGCTGGAAGGCATCGCCCATGCACAGAGCCGAAACGACCGAGTGGATAAAGACGGCAGGCTGCGTCACCTTTGTCTGGCGCAGTTCCTCGTCCGTTCCTTCAAACATAATCTTGGTGATGTCGAAACCAAGAATCTCGTTGGCCTTGTCCATCAAATCCTTTGCCTGCGCATGAGCCTCGTAGAGGTCCTTGCCCATGCCGCTAAACTGTGCTCCCTGGCCGGGAAAAACAAATGCTTTCATTGTACTGTAAAAATGTTAAGAGTTAATACGTTAAATCCGTTTGGGCTGCGAAGTTACGCATTTTTGGGCAGAACACAAAGACTTTCCCTCAAAAAATGTCCCCAACAGCCTCTCCAACAGCCTCCCAGAAGGGGCTCTCCACCTCGCTGCCGTCTGGTTTTCCTCACTCGGACAACAACAGTACCAAAAAAATTCCACCGCATTGGTACAGTTGTACCAGCGCAGTGAAACTACAATACCGGCGCAGTGAAACTCCTGTTCCACTGCGCCGGTATTGTATGCACAGAAAAGCAATGGGATGTGCGTGCTACTGAGCCGTGAACGAGAAACCCGTGCCAGTGCCGACAAGCGACGCACCGATATAGACGCCCTCGAACGAATCGGTCGCGTCGGTGGGAGCGGACGTGGCGTATTTCACTTCGTAGGTCTGCCCCGACGTCATTCCTTTGGCCGTAATCAGAGAGAGTTTGCTGCTGAGGCCGGACTTGAAACTGAAGGTGAGCAGGTTGTTCTTCGACGAGTCAAGCAGCGTGTAGTAGCGTCCGGAGGAGAACGAACAACCGTCGGTGTAGAACTTGTAGCCTTGCACAGCACCGCTAATGGAATTGCCACTGCTGCCCCAGCCTCCTCCACCGCCGCCCTGCGAGCCTCCGGCACTGACAGCGTAGCCCTTGCCGGTGATCTGGATGTAGGAGTTGTTGTCGCAGTCGAATCCTTCTTCGGGGTCTCCTCGGGTGGTGTAGGAAATGACGCAACCGTCGCCGATGGTGATGGCGCCCTGGCTGCCGTAGTTGCTGTCGATGGCGTCGTTGCCGGTTGAGTAGCAGAGGGTGATGCCTCCGTTGAAGATGATTTTATAGGCCGAATTGATGCAGTCGTCGTAGCATTCGAAGTAGTGGTGTCCACCCTCGAAGGTGATGTTACCCTGCTTAGTCTCCAGACCTTCAGCGCCGTCGGTTGAGGTCTTGACGTGGGTTTCGCCGCCGTAGAGTGTGGCTGTGCCCTGAATCTTGATGGCTTTGGCACTTCCGCCGCTGCTTTCTCCCCAGCCACCGCCAGGACCTCCCCAGCCTCCGCCGCCAGTGTTGCTCTCACCAAAACGACTGCCGCTGGTTGTGACTGTAAGCAAAGGACCTGTGCCGTCGGACAAGCCCTGGGTGTAGTTGCCCTTCGACTTGATGCCTTTTCCGCCTGCGCCGGTCATGGTGACGGTAACGGTTCCGGCATTGAGGGCAATGCTGCTGTCGGCCAGCAGGCCTTTGGCGGTGAAGTCGTCGGACGTTCCGCTGTAGCCGCCGCTGCTGCTCTCGACGATGAGCGTACCTCCGTCAGTAGTAATGCTGGTGGTCGAAATACCTCGGCTGGCTGCGCCTGTTTCCGTCACCTTGACCGTTCCGCCGCTCTGCACATAGTTGACGCACTTGATGCCACTGCTGTAGGAGGCATAGAGTTCGTCGGCTCCCGACGACGTGCCGCCGTAGGTCGATGTGACGTTGGTGAGCGAGTAGGTGCGAGTGGAGCCACTGGTGGTATAACTGTTGGAGATGCTGTAGTAGATGTCCGAACCACTGGTGGGGGCACTGAACGTGGCGCTGCGGATGGTGTACGACTGCCCACGACTGGTGTAGTTGGCCGACTGGAAATAGTAGGACTGTCCGCTCTGCGCTGTCTTGAAATCATAAGAGTAGAAAGTGACGGTGCTGTAGCCGCTGGAACGTGTGGTGGTGTTTGTGAGTTGCTGCACAAACGTTCCGTCAGCAGTGTATAGATTGACGGTGGTCCAGGCACGGCTGTTGCCACCGCCAAAGCTACCTCCGCCTCCGCTGGTGGGCAGGCTGACATAGACGACATACGACTTGGCATCGCTGTCTTCCTCATCTTTGCTGGCAAAGGTGAGGCCTCCCGCCTGGCTGACGTTGACGTCTCCGTCGGTCACCGTCACGTCGGCCTCGGCCTTGAGGCCCTTGCTGCCGTCGCCAGTGGTTGTGACCGAGAGCGTACCACCTTTGATGAGAATGCTGCCCGTGTTCTCTGCATCGGTCTCGACAACGCCGTCGTCATCGGTCTTGTAACTGACCTGAATGCCGTCGTCGCCCACTCCCTTGATGGTTACGGCACTTCCGTTCTGCTGGAAATACTGGTTGACATTGAAGCCGTCGCCCACTGCACCTTCCACAAAGATGCCTCCGCAGGTTTTCTTCACTTCCACATATTCTTTTCCCCAGAACGCATGAGCCGAATTGCCTGTAAGCCAAAGCGTTCCCGCACCTTTGAACTCGGTGTGGCCCTTCACGGCAAAGCAGGCTTTCTGTGTGCCTCCCTTACCGTCGCTGAGTGTGTTGACGGTGCCCTCGGTGAGTTCAACACTGATGCGCTTTCCGTCGCGGATGTTGACGGCTGCGCTGTCGGGATTGTGCAGCGTCAGACCATTGAGTACGAGCGACATCTTGTACTCTCCATCCATGTAGAAAGAGCCGTTCTGGCTGCTGCCGCTCAGTGTATAAACCAGTTCGCGCTGCACATCTTCGCTCTGTACAATGCTCACATGAGCACCGTTCACTGCGACGTCAAGATATTGGGCAATGTTGCCAGCGACCTTCACAGTGGCTTCTTCTCCGTCATACACCACATCCACGGCATCGTCCAAGACTTCGTCGTCCGAGACAAACATGCAGTCAACGTCGGAGAGCGGATACACCTTATTTAATATAGTGACTGTTGAGAGAAGCGACGAAGTCTGTTCCTCGTTGAAGTTCTCATAAGGCATCACGCCAGCCTGTTCGGCAGGAATCTGATAGGTAACCTGCCCCATCTTCACGTTCAGTGTCTGTGCCTGCAGGGTCATGACGGACCACAATGCAAGGCCGAATATGGCAAATTTCTTCATCGCAAAAAAATTTTAGCAGTTGAACTTCCCTTTTTCATCACATAGACACCAGGCAAAAGTTGAGTACCATCCACCCGACGTCCAGCAAGGTCATAGACGTCAGCAGAATTATTCTCTTTTAACTTTTCACTTTTCACTTCACCGATGCCCGTCGCAACGTCCGTCTCGGCAAAGTGCATCTCCGCCAGGTTTTCTAACTGGAAGGCAACCGTCTGCTCTCCAGCTTCCACAGTGAGCACACCGCCTGAGACTTTCATTCGAAGTCCCTCAACAGGCACAGCCGTCTGCTGGCCATCCGTCGTCGTAAAGACCATGAAGGGATAGTCGTAACCTCCGTCGGCAAATGCGCTAATCGTCACTGCCAACAATAGTAACAAGAATGTTCTACGCATAACTGTTTTCAAATGTGAATATGTTTAGGTTAAAAATCAAAACGATATTTGTCCGAATCGGAATTTGTGTGCAAAAGTACACATTTATTTTTACATAACACAAATATTCCTTACATTTTTCATTATTTTTAATATAACTTCTCACATTTCGCGATAATTTTAACAATCAAATGTTACACATCGGCACAAGTTTCGCCATCACGCCGTGAATGCTTAATTCGTGTTAAGAAGAGACGACCGAGTGTTAAACATGTTCAAAAACCCACCTTAATCTTTGTGAAATGTTTGGCGGTTTATAAACTTTTCCCCAATTTTGCAGTCGAAAAGTTAAATCCATCTTGATTTTAACAAATAAAACATGAGATAATTAACAAAATAACAACTTAGCCAACAACCAACTATTAAAGTTTTAACACTATGAAACAGACAATGAAAAGATTGTACGGAACGGTGGCAGCCATCGCCATCGTGAGTGGACTGACCGGAGCCGGAGCCTATTCGCTGGTTCAGCGCAATGTGACCGTTGCCCAGCCGACGTCCGCCAGTCAGCAGACACAAGAAGCAGAGGATGATTTCCTGATCAAGGCATCGACGACAGCCATGCCCGTTCAGCCCGTTGATTTGACCGAAGCCGCGGAGAAAGCCTGCAACGCCGTAGTCTATATCAAAGTGGTCATGGGCGGAGAGACGCGCACCATCGAATATCGCGACCCCTTCGAGGACTTCTTCGGCGACTTCTTTGGCCGTGGACAAGGCGGAGGCACCCAGCGCCGACAAGTGCAGACACCCAAGCAGGAGGCTGCCGGCAGCGGCGTCATCATCTCTGAAGACGGATACATCGTCACCAACAACCACGTGGTCGAAAGTGCCAACGAAATCACCATCACACTCAACGACAACCGCGAATTCTCGGCACGCGTCATCGGCCTCGACGCCACGACCGACCTGGCCCTGCTGAAAATCGACGCCACCGACCTGCCCGCCATCACCATCGGTGACAGCGACGCCCTGAAGGTGGGCGAATGGGTACTCGCCGTCGGCAATCCCTTCAACCTCACCTCGACCGTCACCGCCGGCATCGTATCGGCCAAAGCCCGCCACGTCGGCGGTTCGCAGAACGGCATCGAGTCGTTCATCCAGACCGATGCAGCCATCAACAAAGGCAATTCCGGCGGAGCACTCGTCAATGTGCGCGGCGAACTCGTCGGCATCAATGCCATGCTCTACTCCCAGACAGGCTCGTTCACAGGCTACGGCTTTGCCATCCCCGTCAGTATCATGAAGAAGGTGGTGAACGACCTCAAGGCCTACGGAACCGTGCAGCGCGCCCTGCTCGGCATCAGCGGTATGGACCTCCACAACTACATCGACAGCAAGCGCCACGAAGACGAGAAGTTCGACAAGGACTTCGGCACGGTCGATGGCGTCTATGTAGCCGAGGTCATGGAAGACGGTGCAGCCGCAGCAGCAGGACTGAAGGAAGGTGACGTCATCACGTCGGTTGACGGACGCAAAATCTCCAAGATGTCGGAACTGCAGGAAGCCACCACCAAGTACAGTCCTGGCGACAAGGCCGAAATTGGCTACATCCGCGACAAGAAGCCGAAGACCGCTACCATCACCTTCCGCAACGCCAAAGGAACGACAAAGGTGGTGACCTCGCAGAAGTTCGACATCCTCGGAGCCGAGTTCAAGGAACTGACCGACTCACAGAAGAAGAGTCTGAACCTGCAATACGGTCTGCAAGTGAGCAAACTCACATCGGGACGTCTCCGCGACGCCGGTGTTCCCGAGGGCTTTATTATCCAGAAGGTGAACAACCAGAACATCAAGACCGTCGCCGACATGGAGTCAGTCTTCAAGTCAGCCCAGGCATCCACCGAACAGACCCTCTGGATCTGGGGCCGCACACCGGCTGGCAACGTACGCTCCTTCGCCGTCTATCTGGGTGAAGAATAAACGGGTCCACACAGCCGGTTTCCTGCCGGCCTGTCCTTACACGCCCTGCAACGTCAAGCCGCTACCCCTGCGGCAAAGCGTTGCAGGGCGTCTTTCGTAGGTCTGAGCAACACAAAGTCTGCTCTGTCTTCGATTCCGCACTTGTACCAAAAAAATTCCACAGCGTTGGTACAACTGTACCACTGCGGTGGAACAAAAATTCCACTGCGATGGAACTGGAGTTCCACTGCGGTGGTACAGCCGGCGCACTGCGGAGGATTTTCAGAACAAGGGCACCTCTCTCGTTTCCCAATCAACTCGCCCGATGCCCTCGGACGTTGCCAGTTTTGATAAAAAAGGCAAAATGAACGGATTTTGGCAACAGTTTGTCAGCAATTCGTTGCTGTTTGTTAATTATTTTCCGTACCTTTGCACCGTTTTTAGTAAATTTGTAAGATTTATGAACAGAATTGTCAGTAAAGAACAGTTTTCCGAGAAAGTTTTCAAACTGGTGGTCGAGGCGCCGCTGATTGCCCGTTCGCGCCGTGCCGGCCACTTCGTCATCGTGCGTGTGGGCGAGAAGGGTGAACGCATCCCGCTCACGATTGCAGACAGCGACACGGTGGCGGGAACGATTACGCTGGTGGTGCAGACAGTCGGCTACTCTACGACCAAACTGTGCCGGCTGAACGCAGGCGACTACATCACCGACGTGGTGGGTCCGCTCGGCCAGTCTACCCACATCGAACGCTATGGCACAGTGCTCTGTGCTGGTGGCGGCGTAGGCGTTGCTCCGATGCTGCCCATCATCAAGGCGCTCAAGCAAGCGGGCAACCGCGTGGTCTCGGTGCTGGCCGGACGCACAAAAGAACTGATCATCCTGGAAGAACAGGTGCGTGAATATTCGGACGAAGTCATCATCATGACCGACGACGGCAGTTATGGCCAGAAGGGCGTAGTGACCGTGGGCATGGAGCAGGTGATTCAGCGCGAACACGTGGACAAGTGCTTCGCCATCGGCCCTGCCATCATGATGAAGTTCTGCTGTCTGCTGACGAAGAAATATAATGTACCAACCGACGTGAGCCTGAACACCATCATGGTCGATGGTACAGGCATGTGCGGTGCGTGCCGCATCACGGTGGGCGGACAAACGAAGTTCGTCTGCGTCGATGGTCCTGAATTTGACGGTCACCAGGTGGATTTCGACGAGATGTTCAAGCGCATGGGTGCTTTCCGCGACATTGAACAGGAGGAGATGAAGAAACTGGAGCAGCACGTGGAAAGTATCGTGACCGAAAAGGCTGCACAGCCGGTATGTGGCTCCACAGCCAAAGAGGAAAACACGGAGTCCATCGAAACCCTGACCAACCGCGACAGCGAATGGCGCGTAGCGTTGCGTGCGACGATGAAGCCGAAGGAACGGACGGCGATTGAACGCTGTGTGATGAACGAATTGGACCCGCAGTATCGTGCCACGACCCGCACGGAGGAAGTGAACACGGGACTTTCGCTTGAGCAGGCGATGACGGAGGCAAAGCGTTGCCTGGACTGTCCGAACCCGACTTGCATGGAGGGTTGCCCCGTGGGCATCAACATTCCTTCGTTTGTCAAGAACATCGAACGCGGAGAAATTCTCAAGGCTGCCCAAGTGCTCAAAATGACGTCGGCGCTGCCGGCTGTGTGCGGCCGTGTTTGTCCGCAGGAGAAGCAGTGCGAGTCGCGCTGCATCCATGTGAAGATGAAGGGAAAGCCTGTGGCCATCGGCTATCTGGAACGTTTTGCTGCCGACTATGAACGTGAAAGCGGCCAGATGTCGCTGCCGCAGTGCGCTGAAAAGAACGGCATCAAGGTGGCCATCGTCGGTTCGGGCCCTGCAGGCCTGTCCTGTGCCGGCGACATGGCGAAGTATGGCTACGATGTCACCGTGTTCGAAGCACTCCACGAGATTGGCGGTGTGCTGAAATATGGCATTCCGGAGTTCCGTCTGCCCAACAAGATTGTCGATGTCGAAATTGACAATCTCCGGAAGATGGGCGTCCAGTTTGTCACCGACTGCATTGTGGGCAAAACGATTACCATCAGCGAACTGGAGCAGGAAGGATACAAGGCCATCTTCGTGGCTTCGGGTGCAGGTCTGCCTAACTTCATGGGCATCCCCGGCGAGAACAGCACAGGCATCATGTCGTCGAACGAATATCTGACCCGCGTCAACCTGATGGACGCATCGAATCCAGAGAGCGACACGCCTATCAACCGTGCGAAGAGCGTGATGGTTGTCGGCGGTGGAAATACGGCTATGGACTCATGCCGTACTGCCAAGCGTCTGGGTGCTGAACATGTGTTCATTGCCTACCGGCGCAGCGAAGCAGAGATGCCGGCACGTGTCGAAGAGGTGAAACATGCAAAGGAGGAAGGCATCGAGTTCCTCACGCTGCACAACCCGATTGAATACATCGCCGACGAGCAAGGAAAGGTGTGCCAGGTTAAGTTGCAGAAGATGGAACTTGGAGAGCCTGATGCCAGCGGACGTCGCAGCCCTGTGCCCATCGAAGGTGCCATCGAAACGCGTGACATCGACATGGCCATCGTGGCTGTTGGCGTAAGTCCGAACCCGCTTGTTCCCAAATCAGTGGAAGGACTGGAACTGGGACGTAAAAACACGATTGCTGTCAACGAGCAGATGCAGTCGAGCATCCCCACCCTCTTTGCCGGTGGCGACATTGTCCGCGGCGGTGCCACTGTCATCCTGGCGATGGGCGACGGACGCAAGGCAGCCCAACACATGCACGAAATGCTGCAGAAGTAAGATAACCACCGAAAGGAAACCGGTCATTAAGGCAATTGCGACCTTAATGACCGGTTTTTTCATATTCTTCTATCGGACTCTCAGTAAATCACCGGGGAGCGGCTGATAGTCATCGTCCTTGTAGTTCAGTTTATAGAGGCTGCGCAGACGGATGCCGTAGCGTTGGGCTATGGAGAACATGGAATCGTCGCTGCCAACTTTGTGCCACTGGCCCTTCATCTCTTTAGGACCTTTCGTAGCCTTCTTCTCCAAATAGACAAAATCACCCTCGTTCAGAGGAATCTCCTCAACGGCCTCGTTAAAGTCGAGCAGACGGTCGAGTGGAACGCGAAGCGACTGCGCAATGGTCTCCCAAGTGTCATGGCTGCGGGCTATGGTGCAGCGAATACCATTGTTGAACGTAATCGGACGGTAGTTCAAGTGGATTTCAGGTGTGGGTTCAATCTCTGGAATGAAAATTCGTGGATTGTCGGGATCTTCGTCGAGTTCGTCAAGGTGGTAGAGTTCGATAATACCAATGAGGCGGTCGGCATAGACGGGACTTGTAGCATAGCCGCACGCCTTCAGTCCACGAGCCCAACCTTTATAGTCGAGGATGCTGAGACGAAACAGGCGCTGATAACGCTCCTTGAGCAGAAAGCGTGAATGGTCCTCATATCCGTCCTCCACCGACTTGTATTTGCGGAAATGCTCTCCGTGGCGGTCGTCATTATGAGTGACTGTCGGTCCTTGCCAGTCGCTGCCCCGCTTGATACCAAAGTGGTTGTTGCTCTTTTGGGCCAATTCACTTCGTCCGGCTCCGCTCTCCAACAATCCCTGTGCCAGCGTAATGCTTGCTGGAATCTTGTGGCGACGCATTTGTTCTACGGCAATGTCTTTATACTTCTCAATATATTGCTCATAGACACTGTTGCGCTGCTGAGCCGCCGCGGTTTGCATAAAAAGTGCCAGGACAAGCCAAAGGGCGAGTGTTCTGAAGATATGTTTCATCGGAGAATAAGGAGTGTGTGGAGTGTGAGTTAAAGAAAACTGCCATCGAAATGCACTGGAAGCATTTCGCGTGCAGAACGGATGCAGTAGATGCCTTCAAGTCCGTAAAGGAGAATGCGAATGTCCTGCTTGAAGCGATACTCCGTCTCGACCATTACCTGTCGGCACGAGCCGCAGGGCGCAACAGGACGCTGTGTGAAACGGCCCGAAGTGTCACGGGCTGCGATGCACAGTGCTTTAACCGAGCGTTCGGGGTAGCGGCTGTTGGCATAGAACAATGCGGTGCGTTCAGCGCACAACCCTGACGGAAAAGCGCTGTTCTCCTGATTGGAGCCGCATACGATTGTGCCGTCGTCGAGCAGCACGGCAGCACCAACCGAGAAGTGGGAGTAAGGCGAATAACTGCGCTGGGTTGCTTCCTTTGCCTGAGCCAGCAGTTGCTGCTCCTGTTCGTCCAACTCGGATTCCTGCTTGAATTCGACCGGAATATTAATGTTCAGTTCTTTCATGGGTAATCATTTATTTTTGGTCAATATTCTATCACTTATTCATAAAGAGACTGACGCAAAACCTTGATGTTTTCGTCGGCAATGTAGTCGTCATACTCCATCAGTTTGTCGATATGTCCCTTCGGGCCCAGTTCGATGATGCGGTCAGCAACGGTTTGAATGAATTCGTGGTCGTGGCTGGCAAAGAGAATGTTTCCGCGGAACTGGCGCAAGTTGTTGTTGAAGGCCTGGATGGATTCGAGGTCAAGATGGTTGGTCGGCGTGTCGAGAATGAGACAGTTGGCGTTCTTCAACTGCATACGTGCAATCATGCAGCGCATCTTTTCGCCTCCGCTGAGCACACGCACCTTCTTCAGCACTTCTTCGCCGGAGAAGAGCATACGTCCCAGATAGCCCTTGAAGAAGACATCGTTGCCTTCGCCATACTGGCCGAGCCACTCCACGAGGTTCATGTCCGACTGGAAGAATTCGGTATTGTCGAGCGGGAGATAGGCGGTTGTGATGGTGACGCCCCACTTGTAGGTACCTGCCTGTGCTTCACGCTTTCCGTTGATGATTTCAAACAAAGCCGTCATGGCACGCGGATTGTGGCTCAGGAACACCACTTTCTGCCCTTTCTCAACAACAAACGAGAGGTCTTTGAACAGCACCGTGCCGTCTTCTTCGACAGCCGTCAATCCTTCGACCTCAAGAATCTGATTGCCGGGGTCACGATCCATCGTAAAGATAATGCCAGGATATTTGCGCGTCGAAGGCTGGATTTCGGCAATGTTCAACTTCTCCAGCATCTTCTTGCGGCTGGTCGTCTGCTTGCTCTTGGCTGCATTGGCCGAGAAACGGCGGATGAACTCTTCCAGTTCGCGCTTCTTCTCCTCGGCCTTTGCTTTCTGGTTCTGAAGTTGCTTCAGCGCCAGTTGCGACGACTGATACCAGAACGAATAGTTTCCGGCAAAGAGATTGACTTTTCCGTAGTCAATGTCCACGGTATGGGTCGAAACAGCGTCGAGAAAGTGGCGGTCGTGGCTCACGACAAGCACGGTGTGCTCGAAGTTGGCAAGAAAATCTTCCAGCCAACTGACGGTGTCAAGGTCAAGGTCGTTCGTAGGCTCGTCGAGCAGCAGGTTGTCGGGGTTGCCATACAGCGCCTGTGCCAGCATGACGCGCACCTTCTCCTTACCCGTCAGTTCCGACATCATCTTGTAGTGCAAATCCTCCTTAATGCCGAGGCCGCTCAGCAGAATGGCAGCATCACTTTCGGCGTTCCATCCGTCAAGTTCGGCAAACTGCTCTTCCAGTTCGGCAGCCCGCACGCCGTCCTCGTCCGTAAAGTCCTCTTTGGCGTAGAGGGCGTCCTTCTCCTGCATGATGTCCCAAAGAACGGTGTGTCCCATCATCACCGTGTTGATGACGGTGCAGTTGTCAAACTTAAAGTGGTCTTGAGACAAGACGGAGAGCCGTTCGCCCGGGCCCAACGTGACCGTTCCTTTCGCCGGTTCCAGTTCGCCGCTGATGGCTTTCAGCAAAGTAGATTTTCCTGCTCCGTTCGCACCAATCACGCCATAGATATTTCCATCCGTGAACTTCAGGTTCACATCTTTGTAAAGCGTACGCTTACCAAATTGAATCGCTAAATCTGTAAGAGTAATCATTATATTTATTGAATTTATTTGCAAAGATACGGATAAGCAAGCAAAAAAACAAACTAATTCCTTAAATTCGCTTCTTTGGGCAGACGAGCCGAAACCAGAGAGCGCCAAAAAAAGAGACAAGTTCGACGGAAATCCGTGAACTTGTCCCTAAACTTTGAGCGGCAAACGAGACTCGAACTCGCGACCCCAACCTTGGCAAGGTTGTGCTCTACCAACTGAGCTATTGCCGCAAATGTGCCCAGAACAGGACTCGAACCTGCACGGCTCTCACCACTCGCACCTGAAACGAGCGCGTCTACCATTCCGCCACCTGGGCTCCAACTTGATTTGTGAAGAGGATGAGACTCGAACTCACACGGGACAATTCCCACTACCCCCTCAAAGTAGCGCGTCTACCATTCCGCCACCTCTCCAGCAAACAATTGAAACAAATCCTATCTTAAAGATCGATGTTGAGCGGCAAACGAGACTCGAACTCGCGACCCCAACCTTGGCAAGGTTGTGCTCTACCAACTGAGCTATTGCCGCATCAATTTTACGGTTGCCCTGCCTTTCGTTTTGCAAAGCGAGTGCAAAGGTACGGTTTTTTTTGTAACTGACAAACAATTTGCGCTTTTTTTTCAAAAAAACCTCGGAAAATATCGTATTTACAAGGATTCAAAGGGTGTCACAGTGGCAGGAAGGATAAAAAAGAGTACCAAAATTATTTTTCTCCACTGGTACAACTGTACCAACGCGCTGAAACTTTTGTACCGCTACGCTGAAACTTTTGTACCACTGCGCTGAAACTTTTGTACCGCTACGCAGAAATGGTTGTGCCGCTGTGCAGAAATGGTTGTGCCGCTGTGCAGAAATGGTTGTGCCGCTGTGCAGAAATGGTTGTGCCGCTGTGCAGAAATGGTTGTGCCGCTGTGCTGATTCCGTTGTCACACCCCATTGGTATATAAATGCCACCACGGAGGGCTGTCCAAAGCAGCGAAGCAGGAAATGAGACAAAAAAAAATTGCTTATCTCACGACAAGCAATCTTTACTAACCTTAAAATAAATCTAATACCATGAAAAACACGGTGCAAAGTTACGGATTATTTGCAAAATAGCAAGCGTTTGCGTGCACAATCTTATTTTTGTTAACTTTATTTAACTAAAAGATGACAATTTGCAGGAAATATGCAGGATAATATGCACACAAATGCTGTATTCAGATTTTTTCGCCGTAAGCCAAGTCGCCGGCATCGCCAAGCCCGGGAACGATATAAGCATGTTCGTTGAGCAAAGGGTCGATAGCTGCACACCAGAGCGTCACATTGTCGGCATCCTTGAACGTGTCACGGATATAATCGACGCCTTTCTGAGAGGCAATCACACAGCAGAGGTGAACTTGGGCCGGACGGCCTTTGGTGCAGAAAGCCTGATAGCCCAGTTCCATGCTTCCGCCGGTAGCAAGCATCGGGTCGGCGATGATGAGTGTCTTACCCGTCAGGTCGGGCGAAGCCATGTATTCAATGCGGATGCCCACATCCTTACATTCCTTGTCGCGATAATAACGATAGGCCGAGACAAAGGCATTGCCAGCCTGATCGAAAACATCGAGAAAACCCTGGTGGAAAGGTAGTCCGGCCCTGAAAATGGTTCCTATGACAATCGGATTGTCCGCCGTGTTGCAATCGGCTACTCCCAGCGGTGTTGTAATCTTCTTGACGCTGTATTCCAGCCGCTTGCTCACCTCGTAGGCCATTGCATGGCCAATGCGCGAGAGATTGTGGCGGAAGCGCATACGGTCGCCCTGCACGTCAACATTGCGCAGTTCGGCAATGTACTGGTTGACCACACTCTGATGGTCGGCAAAATTGTAAACTTCCATATCTTCTGATTCTTTTATAAGGGGATTTCACAAAAAAAACAGATAGTGCCTGCACCGAGGCGCTATCTGTTTTTCAAAAATTGTATGGTCATCTGCGTGTTTCCCTTTGCTTCCAGAACATCCACTTGGGATAAGGCGGTTCGGCTGGAGCAGCAAGTTCTTCGCGCACACGGCGGCGAATCAACTGTTCGTAGGTCACACCCCGCGTGATGATTTCGTAGATGTCGGTCCAACTGGGCAGGCCGCTGATGTTCTTGTCGTCAATGAACACGTCTGCATTCAACTTGCAAGAAAAGTTCTTGTCCTTAGCCTCGTTGAACATTTCTGACGAGTCGCTGTTGACAGCATAGAACTCAACGCCGCGCTCCTTGCACCAGGCAAGGGCATCGTCCAGCAACTTGCCTTCACGCACCGTCCAAAGTATCAGTTTGTGGCGGTCGTTGATCAGGCGACGCAGCACTTCGCACGCAAACGGACGCTCTTCGCCAATAGCCGGATAACGATGCTCGACGATGGTTCCGTCAAAATCACATGCAATGACCATAATCTTCCTTTACGATTAAACTTCTTCAAGTTTTTCACCTTCCTTAAGTCCGTAGCCATAGCCGTAGCCGTAGCCATAGCCGTAGCCGTGACCTCGGCCGTAACCGTAGCCATAGCCGTAACGTCCGTAGCCATAACCGCGGCTGTAACCGTACTTGCGGCCATATCCGTAGCGGCCATAGTGACTGTAGTAACTGCCACCGCCTTCACCTTCCTTCTCGGCATTGAGAATCAGGTTGACATTGGGCAGACGACCGTCTTCAGCCAGTTCGTTCACAAGGTCGATGTCGGCTTTCAGCGTGTAGTTGGCGCGGATGACATAAAGCGTGAGGTCAACGTGCTTGGCAATGGTGAGCGTATCGGACACAAGACCGATAGGTGCTGTGTCGAGCAGCACATAGTCGTACTTCTTCTTCAGATAATCAAGGGCAACAGCGAGGTTTTCACGCTCAAGCAGTTCCGACGGGTTGGGCGGAATAGGTCCGGCCGCCAGGATGTCGAGGTTGGGGCTGATGCCTGACTTCTGAATCAGTGTGTCAATGTACTCTACATCCTTTGGGTCACGCGAAAGGAAGTTGCTGATACCCTTCTCCGTATCCGACAAGTCGAACAGCGAAGCCAGACGTGGTTTACGGATGTCAAGACCGACCACGACGACTTTCTTGCCTACAAAGGCGATACTTGCACCGAGGTTCGAAGCGATAGATGTTTTACCTTCGCCCGAGGTCGATGAGGTAAAGAGGATGACGTTCTGGTCCTTCTCAAGTACAAATGGGAGGTTGGAGCGCAGTGTACGGTAAACCTCGACCATGACGCTGTTGCGGTTCTCCTGCACAACGACGGTACGATCGCCCTTGACGAGTGCTTTGACAAACGGAATGGAGCCGAGCAAAGGCACTTTGGTCAGTTTGACGAGGTCGTCCTTGCTTTCAATGCGATAGCGGAAGAACTGACGGATAAAGTAGTAGAGGAATGGGAGGAGAAGACCGATGACGAAGGCGATGAGGAATATCATCTGCTTCTTCGGCGAAACGGGTGTCTTGCTGGGGATTGGCTCTTCAATCATCTTTCCTTTGTAGGCTGACGAAGCAAGCGTGATGGAGTTCTCTTCACGCTTCTGGAGCAGCATGAGGTAAAGGCCGGCCTTTACTTCCTTCTGGCGGTCGATGTCGGCCATAGCGCGTTCCTTGCCAGGAGCGCTGCTGATGCGGCTCGAATACTTGCTCTGCTGTCCCTGCAAGTCGTTGCGGCGGATAGCAAGTTGACGACGGGCACTCTGGAGCGAGGCCTTGATGCCGCTCAGGTAGCCTTCCAACTGGCTGGTCAGTACGCTGACGGTCGGGCTGGTTTCTGAGGCTGTGCGGAGCAGACGGTTGCGTTCCATGACGTCCTCATTGTACTTGGCAATCATCGACACAAGTCCGGGGTCGCTCAGACCTACGTTCGACGGAATCACCTGCAAGTGGTTGCGGGCATCGTTGACGTGGTCGATGAGGAATTCGATGAGGTTGAGTTGGGTCGATACTTCAACAATCTCCTGTTCATAGCGGATGTTCTGCGAAGCATCGGTGGCAGCATCGGCTGCGAGGTTCGTAATACCAGCCTGGCGCTTGTACTGCTCCAGTTCAGCCTCTGTGGTGTTCAGTTCCTTGCTGATGATGCCCAGACGCTCGTCGATGAAGTCGGCTGTGCGGCGTGCTTCTTCGTTGTTGTCCTCGTTGGCATCCTCGTTGTAGATGCGGGCCAGCATGTTCAGATAGTCGCAGGCACGCTCAGGCAAGTTATCGACGATGGACACTTGGGCAATGGTCGTCATCTTGGAAGTTTCGCTCACGCTCAGACGTCCGGCATAGGAGGCAGCCACACCGTTGATGGGCATCACGATGGCTGTCAACTGTCGGTTGAGGTTGTACATTTCGGGACGCTTGGCAAAGATGGGGTTCTTGTCGATGAACACGTCGCCGAAAGGTGCATGAATCACCGAAGGGAAGGCTGTGATCACCTTGTCAATCGTGGTGTCTTCATACTTGATAACGGCCTGCAGGTCATTTCCCTTCATTTCCATCTCAACATGGATGGGTGTCTGGAGCGAGTCGATGAGGTCCTGCTCATAGTCAACGAGATAGGGTGAATACTTGTTATACACCTCAATGTCGCGGATACGACCCTCTGCCACATAGACCGTGTAGAGTTTCATGGCGCGTACGACCTTCTTGTTCAGCGTACGTGTGCTCAGCACCTCGATTTCGTTATCGAAACCGTTGGAGTTGTTCATGAAGCCCAGTTCGTTGAACGTGTTGTTGATGGACGAGGCGTAGGACCTGCGCTGGTCCTGGTCCTTAATCAGGATTTTCGACGACACGCTATAGACAGGGGTCTGATAGCGCAGATAGACGTAGGCCAATGCCATGCACACAGCAATGGATGCAATGATCCAATACTTATAGCGCAACAGCAGGAACCACAGGATTCGGATGTCGAAACTCGACTCTTCCTCAGGGGCAATTTCGGGCGTGTAGCCATTCCCCTCCTTGAACTTTGTTGTTGATTCAGTCATAATGTATTATGTAATAATTTGAAATTCGCAAATCAAGTTTGGCGTCACCTATGTTGGCAAAACGCCGTAATCAGTTGCAAAGTTACAAAAATTCAGAGTATGCACAAAATATAATGCGACTTTTCCACTTCTTTTTACGCAAAGAGCACTCCAACAGAACAAAAATAGGCCTCGCAAACAGCAACACGGAACCAACTGAAGGTCCAGAAGGCATCATCGTCGCCAGTGCGTTCCCGAAAAAGTTCCACTGCGCTGGTACAATCGTACCACTGCGGTGAAACAATCGTACCACTGGGCTGGTACAACCGTACCACTGCGGTGGTATATTCACAAAACTCCGTCATGGATAAGCCAGAAATCGGTTTCCAGACGAAGTGCCTCGTCAAATGACACTGGCAGGAACGGCTTCAGTCAAAAAACCAGATGGAGATAGCCAAAAGGATGAAAAGTACACCAAGCAGAAGGTTGGCACATACCTGAATACGAGCCACATGGTTCTCGTACCGCTCAACGAGCAGAGCGGTGCGGCGCATAATCCACAAAAGAAGGACAAACGGCGTAAGCGCAGCGAACGAGAAGAGCAATGGAACGGCCCATATCGGGGTGACTGCCGTGCCCATTGGCACCATCATGCCGAAGAAAATCAATGCGCTTTCTGGGCAGAAAAGAAATGCCAACACAACGCCCAACATGAATGGGCCGAGATTACGCACACGATGGATGACATAACCACTATTGTGACAGGAACCATTGTGCTTATGCCGATGAAAGGCCCTGAACATGAAGAATAATCCGGCAAGCAGCAACACAAATGGCAGCAGACGCTCAACCCACAAGAAAATGTTTGCAAATCGTTCGGAAAGGGCAGACATCTGCAGGTCGAAATAGGAAAATGCCTGGGTGCATCCCCACCCCATTGCAAAAAACGCAGCGAAGCGTCCCAGCAAATACAGCAGTCCTGTTTTCAGCGTATTTCCTGGTGCGCTACTGCGGCTGAAAAGCCATGTAAATGCAGACACATTAATGGCCAGTTGGCAAGGATTCAGTGCAGCGATGAGGCCAAGCAAGAAGGCAGTCAGCAGAGGAAAATCTGCCGACTGCCCTGTCATTCGGATAATTTCGTCAGTCATAGGCTATGCGCAAAGCAGGAGGATGAGGATTTGCGCCGTGATGATGCGCAGGAACATCGACAAGGGATAGACGGTCGAATAGCCGACTGAAGGAATGTCGTTGTTGGCGGTTGCTGTTGAATATGCAAGCGCTGGAGGATCCGTCGTCGCACCAGCCATCAGGCCCATGATGAGGAAATAGTTTTGCTTGTAATAAAGACGTGTGAAGATGCCGACAAGCAACAGAGGAATCACCGTGATGAGGAATCCGTAAAGCACGTACATCAGACCACCGTTCATGACGGTCTCGACAAAGTTTCCGCCTGCCTTGATGCCCACGCTTGCAAGAAACAGGACAAGTCCAATGTCACGTATCATCATAGATGCCGAGTTGGTGGTATAGGCGACAAGTTTCAGTTTGAATCCGAAGCGTCCGACAAGGATTGCAATGATAAGCGGTCCGCCAGCGAGACCAAGTTTCACTGGCATCGACATGCCCACGTTGAACTCCATACTTCCGAAAATGATGCCGACGAGGATGCCGAAAAAGATGGTGAGCAAATTGGGACGGTCAAGACGCTGTGCATTGTTACCAATCTTGGCCTCAAAACGGTCAACGGCGTCTTGCGGACCCACCACCATCAGGCGGTCACCCACTTGGAGGGTCACGTTGGGCGAAGCAAAAAGTTCGATGCCCGAGCGGTAGAGACGGGTGACATTCACGCCAAACATGCTCGACGGATGCAGCGCACCCAGCGTCTTTCCATTCACTTTGTCTTTTGTGACCAGCAGTTTCTTCGACACCATCGGCATGTCCTGCTTGTCCCATTCCACTTCCACTTGCTGACCGATAAATGCCGTGACGGCCTCCGAATCGTCTTCGGCGCATACCACGAACAACACGTCATCCATGTGGAGCAAGGTGTCTTTGTTGGGAAGAACAACATGACCCTCATGCAAAAGGCGAGAGCAAACAAAGTCGCGTCCGAGGTAGTTGCGCACCTGCAGAATGGTCTTTCCCTCCATCGAGGGGTTGTTCACCTTGAGATGCAGAAGGTGGGGCTTCATAGCCGCCGCATTGCCATTATGAGCGTTAAAATTGTCTTCTTCTTTCTTAAAATTGATCTTGAACAAATAACGGACAAGAATGATGGAGCCGATGATGCCCAGCACACCCAGCGGATAGGCACAGGCGTATCCATTGGCAATCACAGGCAGTGACCCGCCGAAGTGCTCTGCACCAATCTGGTCGAGTGCTGCATTGGCTGCACCGAGGCCCGGGGTATTGGTGACAGCACCGCACAGCACTCCGACCATCATCGGAAGGCTGTTGGGGTCGCTGGTGTCCATGCAGGTGTAGTAGAGCGTAAGCATCACGGCGATATTCAGCACAATGATGAGCGCCGCAGCCAAGTTCAGTTTCACGCCGTTGCCACGCAAGGAGGTGAAGAAAGAAGGACCGACCTGCAATCCGATGGAATAGACAAAGAGGATGAGTCCGAAATCCTGGATAAAGTTCAGCACATTCAGCGGCTCGGGAGTAAACCCTTCGTACAGCACGCCTTGATGCAGGAGATGGCCCGCCAGAATACCGACGAACAGCACAAAGGTGACGCCCAGCGAGACGCCGCCTATCTTCATTTTTCCAAGCAGTACACCGAGTGAAATGACAACACAGTAGAGCATTACAATATGCGCTACCGACGTGCCGTCAGTGAGTAGATTCTGTAACCAGGACATCTAAATGATGGCTTTCCGATATTTATTCTATGTTTATAAATTATGCCTCCTGCACAGGCACCTGGCGGCTAAAAGCCTCGTTGAATGAGATGATGGTTTCGGAGCGTGCCAGGCCGAGAGGCTGCATTTTGTCGTGTATCAACGTCAGAAGGTCATGGTTGTTGCGAGCATAAATCTTAACGAAAAGGTCGTATGCTCCGGTCGTGTAGTGGCATTCGACCACCTGCGGAATCTTCTTGAGTTCCTCCACCACGTCGTCGAATGTCTGGGGGTCTTTCAGGTAAAGCCCAACGAAGGCACAAGTACCATAGCCCAGTTTTTCGGGGTCAAACTGATATTCCGTACCCTTTATCACCCCCATGCGTGTCAGTTTCTGGACGCGTTGATGAATCGCTGCACCTGACACGTTACAAGCCCTTGCCACTTCGAGAAATGGCACACGGGCATTCTCTGCTACCATCTCAAGGATCTGATGGTCAAGAGCATCTAAAACAGATTGTCCCATTGTTTAATTTAGTTGTATTTTATTGATAGATTGCTAAATCGTCTGCAAAGGTAGTGTTTTTTTTTCATAAATGCATTTTTTTCACATAAAAAACGCTTGTTTGACATCAAATGCTTAAATTTGCAAAAATATTAACATCATAATTGTTCAGCACACTTAACAAATCAACACATCATGATACTTCCCGACGAATTTGTCAGACAAATGCACGACCTCCTGCCCTACGAAGAACTGGAGCGTTTCGTCCAGTCCATCACCCAAGAGGATGCACCGACCAGCATACGACTCAATCCAGCCAAGCCCATTGACCCGCCCACGGGCAGCGAACCTGTCACATGGTGCAGCGACGGATATTACCTTTCCGAGCGCCCTTCGTTCACACTCGACCCCCTGTTTCATGCCGGCTGTTACTATGTTCAGGAAGCGTCGTCGATGTATCTGGCCGAAATTCTCAAAATAATTAATAATAAGGTGGACCTCGCTGGAAAGACGGTGCTCGACCTCTGCGCCGCACCGGGCGGCAAATCGACCCTGCTACTGTCCCACTTGCCCGAAGACACGCTTGTGGTGTGCAACGAAGTCGTGCGAAACCGAGCCCAGATTTTGCGCGAGAATATCATCAAATGGGGACACCCCAACGCCGTAGTCACCAGCAACGAGGCACGCGACTTTCAGCCGCTCGGTGCCCTCTTCGACCTTATTCTCTGCGATGCTCCCTGCTCGGGCGAAGGCATGTTCCGCAAGGACCCGCAATCCATTCAGCAGTGGAGCGCTGCCAATGTTAACCTGTGCCAGCGGCGCCAGCGCGACATTTTGACCGACATCTGGCCCTGCCTGCGCACCGACGGCCTGCTCGCCTATAGCACCTGTACCTATAATAAAAAGGAGAACGAAGAGAATGTTGAATGGCTATGCCAAACGCTCGGAGCCGAACTACTCCACAGCCGCCGTTTCATGCCACATCTCTCGCGAGGTGAAGGACTCTTCATCGCCCTGCTTCGCAAGATCTCCCCCACTCCTTCTCCCGTCATCAGGCAGAAGAAAAGGCAGACGCCGGCACCGATTCCCAGCCATCTGGCCACTTGGTTCCAAGCCCCGGCGCACTACGTCATCACCGCATCGGCCGACGGCTCCTTCTATGCCTTTGCCCAGTCATTCGCTCCCGTCATCGAGCACTTGCGCCAGCATCTCTACACACTTCATTTCGGCATCCAACTGGCCACATTGAAGGGCAAAGACAAACTTCAACCATCACATTC
>ONXQ01000024.1 GCA_900321835.1 uncultured Prevotellaceae bacterium | reverse complement strand
CGGAAAAATAATAATTTTTTCATAGTTAAGGTTTAGGTTAAAAATAGGGAGGCAAGGGTTCGTGAGAACCCTTGTCTTTATTTAAGCCCATCCCTTGTCTTAATTCAAGTCATCCCGACGGCCGGGCGGCCACACAAAACGTAACGACATGGAAGAAAATCAGCGCAAAACTCACGCAGACGGATTTCCCGACCTGCAGGCCGACGAACGCGGACGTCTGTTCCCTTCGCCCATCTTCGGCCCGGTACACAGCCGGCGGCTAGGCATCTCGCTCGGCATCAACCTGTTGCCGGCCGACGGAAAGGTCTGCTCCTTCGACTGCATCTACTGTGAATGCGGCTACAACGACCTGCGCCGCCCCCACAGCCGCTTCCCCTCGCGCGAGGAGGTGAGACAGGCCCTGCGGGCGAAACTGACCGAGATGGCCCGACAGGGACAGCAACCCGACGTGCTCACCTTTGCCGGCAACGGCGAACCGACGCTCCACCCCGACTTCCTGCCCATCATTCGCGACACCGTCGCCCTGCGCAATGAATTGTGTCCGCAGGCACACATCACCGTGCTCAGCAATGCGGCCGAGGTGCTGCGTCCCAACGTCTTCGAGGCGCTGCGGCTGGTGGACAACAACTGCCTGAAACTGGACACCGTCTCGCCCGACTACATCCGCCGCGTTGACCGACCTGTGTCACCGCGCTACGACGTCGCCGCCATCGTCCGTCGGCTGCAGGAGTTCGACGGCCACTGCATCGTGCAGACCCTCTTCCTCGAAGGCACCCACGAAGGCTGCGACGTGGGCAACACCGGCGACGAGTACGTCACACCCTGGCTTGAGGCGCTGCGCCAGATACGTCCGCAGGAGGTGATGGTCTATACCATCGACCGCCAAACGCCTTCGCCCCTGCTGCGCAAGGCTGGAAAAGAGCAACTCGACCGCATCGCCGACCGTGTGCGCCAGGCCGGTTTCGCGTGTCAAGTGTCCTACTGAAAAGACTTTATCACTGATTGAAATACACTTTGCCCCGATGCACGACAAAACCCTGTGCATCGGCACCAACGCGGCGACCCGCCAAATCAAACACGGGGTCGCCGTTTTTGTTGTCCTCGGTCGGGGAGGCGACGGCGGTGGGCGGCACGATTTCTTCGGCTGCTTTCGCCATCCAGTCGCGCCGCTGCCAGAACCAGCGCCGGCGATGGTCGATGCTTTCTGCAAACAGGCCGCTGGTGTAGCCGTAGGTCTGCGCGGTCCACTGGATGCTGCGCTCGACCGACGAAAGCAGAGGCGACGCCGACAGGTCGGCGAACCACTGGTCGAGGCCGTCGAAGACAGTGGGCAGAAGTTCCTGGAAGAGAGAGGCGTAGGTCGAACAGAACACGCCGTCGGGGCTGTCCATGAGCGCCGGAAACCACGTGTACGGATCGGTGTGCATCCGCGACCACTTGTCCGTCATTTTGCAGATGGTGTTGAAGTCCCACAGGCATGGCATACGCAGGAGCGAGGCCTGCGTCTCGTCCTGCTTGGCCACAAAGAGATTGCTGCCGCCAGAGTCCCAAGTGCCCAGCACATCGTGGGCGAACAGCCAGCGGGCAAAACTTCCGACGTCGATGTGCTGCGCCGTGGTGCCCCGTGCGATGCTCTCCTCGAAGTCGCTCAATGCCTGGCGGATATAGTCGCTCTGCGCCAGGGTCACCTCGTCGCTTTCGGGGTATTTGAAGGTGTACTTCCGTCCGCTTGTCGTTTCAAACCAGCGGTCTTCGTTCCACCAGTAAGCGTCGTACTCGACGATGTAGCCCGTCTGCTTATCGACGTTGATGCGGCAGTCGGGATTGCGTCTGACCTGTTCGCAGAGGGTGTACATTCCGCGGTACTGCCCGTTGAGCACGACGTTGACATACTCCCAGGCGGGTGTCCACTCCATGCCCACCAGGCGGCTCACGGCAAAGCCGATGGCGGTTTCGAGCGCTGCGTCGGCGAGCAGCACCCAGTGCTTGTCCTTGAAGCGCGCATCGTTGCCGCGGCCGAGCAGGTCGGCCTTCTTCTGCAGTTTGATCTTGTACGGCTTTTGGGCATCATAGGCGCTCGTGTTGCCCCGCACTTTGATGGTCAGGCCGCTCTGGTCGGGCAGGTAGGGACCGCTGTCGTAGAGCGTGTCGGGGCCCAGCGTCACGGTCATGCGGGCCGGCACCTTCGTGGCATTGGCAATGCTCATGCCCATCGCTCCGGGCGGATGGGTCACCTCGTCGTAGGTCGGCTCCGAACCGTCGACCGTGACGATGTCGAGTACGGGCAGGCTGGTGCTGCGCAGCAGGTCGATATCAACATTGCGGCGAAAGACGGTCTGCCCCTTCATGGCGAGCGTTGCAGCCGACAGCAGCAGGAAGACGAGAAAGTGTTTCATCCGTGAGGTTTTGCCATGCTCAGGTGGCAAATTTACGAAAAAACGCCGAAATACTGCGAATAATTTTTGTTCTTTTTGAAAAAAGCAGAACTTTGCACCGTCATGACAGCCGTCTCGCTGACGGCCCTCATCGTGGCTTCGCTGCTGCTGAATGTGTGGTGCAAGCGTGTGGCCCGCCTGTTCCCCTCCGCCTGAAAATGGTCCGCAGACGAAATTTTGTTCCACCACAGTGAAAAAAAAGTTTCACCGCGCTGGTACAGTTGTACCACTGCGGTGAAACTTTTTTGGTACGGAACCCTGAATCAGACGAGGTGGGCGATGAGTTCCTCGCGGTCGCCGGGCAGCATGTCGATGACTGGCAGTTCGACCATCGTGTAGGCGCCGGGCTGCTGACGGAGCGAGGCACGGGCCACGTTGACAAGCACCTGAGCCGTGAGCGCCGGGTTGTTGATCTTCATGTTGAACTCAAAAAGTTGGTTGTGGGTCGTGCCGGAGACGCCCTTGCGCACGAGGTTGACGCCGTGGCCTACATCGTTCAGCGCATCGACCGAGGGTACCTGCTGGACGTGGGTCTCGTCATTGACAAAGTAGGGGTCGGCCTTGACGGCAGCGGCGATTTTATCGAAGTCGTAGCCGGGTTTCACCTCGACATAGACCATGCGGCGATGGATGCCGGTGCCGAGCGGGATGGTGACGCTGAGGGCATCGGCGACGCCCTCGATGGCACGCACTGCGACCGAGTGGCCCATCGAACGGCCCGGGCCGAAGTTGGTGTAGGTCACGCCCTTCGGCGCAAGGCTCTCCATCAGCGTGCGGACAATCGAGTCGCTGCCCGGGTCCCAGCCTGCGCTGATGACAGCCACGCGGCCGGCCTGCTTGGCGGCTGCGTCGAGCGAGCGGCGCAGGGGCACAATCTGCGTGTGGATGTCGAACGAATCGACCGTGTTGATGCCCAGCGCAAGGCACTGCTTGGCATACTCCTCGACACGGCGCGTCGGCGTGGCCAGAATGGCCACCTCGACCCCGTCGAGTTCTTCGATACTCTTCACAACCTTGTACGCTGCCAGTTCGGCAGGACAGTTCTCGGCTCCGCTGCGGCGCACAATGCCGACACACTCCATGTCGGGCGCAGCCTCGACAGCCTGGAGGGCGTAACGCCCGATGTTGCCATAACCAACGATGGCTACCTTAATCGTGTTCATGTTTTGTCTATTTTTAAGTGAAAAAGTAAGCAAATTTCTTTATTTTGCTTGCAAAGTTACACTTTTATTATGAAAACACCTAACAAAATGAAAGAAAAATGAGGGCTTGCCCGGCATTTCTGCCAAACAAGTCCTCATTTTCAGTCACAGCCCCCCTGCGGAGGCACTGCTGGTCAGGCTTTCACCTCTTCGGTTTCCTCTTCCTTGATCTTGCGGCCCATGACGAGATAAGCCGTCGGAGCAGCGATGAAGAGAGAGGAGAGCGTACCGCCGACAACACCAAGAATCATGGCGAAGGCGAACGAACGGATGTTGTCGCCGCCGAAGATGAAGATGGCGAGCAGCACGATGAGGGTCGAAACCGACGTATTGATGGTACGCGCCAGAGTCTGGTTCAGCGACTCGTTGAACAGGCGCTGCGTGTCGCGCTTCGGATACAGGCCGAAGTTCTCACGGATACGGTCGAAGATGACCACCTTGTCGTTGATCGAATAACCAATGGCCGTCAGGATGGCTCCGATGAAGGTCTGGTCGATTTCGAGCGAGAAACCGATCCAGCCGTAGCACAGCGAGTAGAGACCCAGGATGACGAGGGTATCGACGGTCAGTGCAGTGATGGCGCCGACAGAGTAGGCCACGTTGCGGAAACGCAGGAGGATGTAGAGGAAGATGGCTACGAGCGCGAGAATGACGCTGATGATGGCACCACGCGTCACGTCGCTGGCAATCGACGGACCCACCTTCTGCGAACTGATAATCGAACCACCGACGCGGTTGTCGCGGTCGATGAAGTTCTCGAGGCTGACCTTCGAACCGTCGATCATTCCGCCTTCAACGAATGTGTCGTAGAGCACCTTCTCGATTTCAGCGTCCACGTTGGCACCGTTCTCCTTGATGCGGTAGTTGGTCGAAACGCGGATGTTCGTGCCTTCGGTTCCGAGGGCGATGACGCTGGTATTGTCGTGACCCTCGGGGTCGAGGGCGTTAATCTTACTCTGCAGGGCGCTGCGCACGTCGTCGATGTTGACAGGCTGTGCGAACTCAACCTTGAAGTTACGGCCGCCGGTGAAGTCGATGCTCTGGCTCAGACCACGCACACCGAACGATACGAACGAAGCCAGCAGGATGAGGCCGAAGACGAGGAACGACTTCTTGTAAGAGCCCATGAAGTTGTACTTCGTGCCCTGCATCATGTTCTTCGAAATCGAGGTCGTGAACGTCAGGTCCAGCCACTTTTCGCGGTTGAGGAAGTGTTCGTAAACGATACGTGTGAGCCATACGGCTGTGAAGAACGAGCAGATGATACCGATGATGAGCGTCGTGGCAAAACCCTTGATGGGGCCTGTGCCGAAGTAGAACAGAATGATACCGGTGATGATACTGGTGACGTTCGAGTCGAGGATGGCGCTGAAGGCGTTGCTGTAACCTGCTGCGACGGCGGCCTTAATGTTCTTGCCGGCCTTCATCTCTTCCTTCGTGCGCTCGTAGATGAGTACGTTGGCATCGACCGCGGTACCGAGCGTCAGCACCATACCTGCGATTCCCGACATGGTCAAGGCTGCCTGCAGCGAGGTCAGGATGCCGAGGGTGAAGAAGAAGTTGAGCAGCAGGGCGCTGTTGGCGACCATGCCTGCCTTGAAGCCGTACATCATGCACATGTAAACCATCAGCACGATGAAGGCGATGACGAACGAGATGAAACCTGCGCGGATGGACTCGGCACCGAGGCTCGGACCTACGATGTCTTCCTGCACAATCTGTGCCGGAGCGGGCATCTTACCAGAGGAGAGCACGTTGGCAAGGTCCTTCGTGTCGTTGGTGGTGAACGAGCCGGTGATTTGTGTCGAACCGCCGTCAATCTTGTTCTGCACATTCGGAGCGCTGTAAACGAGGCCGTCGAGCGAGATGGCTACGGCGTGGTGTACGTTGGCCTCCGTCATGGCAGCCCACTTGCGTGCGCCTTCGGTGTTCATCTTCATCGTCACGCAGGGATTGCCGTACTGGTCGAATTCGTCCTTCGACTCGGTGACGACGTCGCCTTCGAGGGGTGCGCGGCCGTTCTGGCCTCCACTGGTGCGGATGGCGTAGAGTTCAAAGATTTTGCCGGCCTTGTCCATCGACTTGACGCCCCACATGAGACGCATGTCGCCGGGAAGGATGTGCTTGGCGGTCTCGCTGTTGATGAGGGCGTTGACCTCTGCGGTGTCGCGCGAAAGGGCGTAGCCCACCATGCAGCCGGCGTTGCCCTGCACGGGCTGGAGGATGGCGAAGAGCGGGTTGGCCTTCTTCTCTTCCTCGGTCGGTCCGGTGATCTTGGCTGCAGCCTCGCCTTCGGTGGCAGAAACCTGGGCCAGGATGTCCTTGCCGGCTGATGCGGTGTCGGCTGCCTCGGCTTTCACATCGGTTTCGGCCACGGCGGTCGAGTCGGCCACGGCTGCAACGGCGGTGGTGTCGGTGGTTTCAGCGACATCGGTGCCGGCATTGCGCAGGGCTGTGTTCAACTGGTTGAGGAAAGGCATGGCCACCTGTGTGTCGTAGGTCTCCCAGAACTCGAGGTTGGCGCTACCCTGGAGGAGTTTGCGCACGCGCTCAGGCTCCTTGATACCGGGCAGTTCGACCATGATGCGTCCGCTCTGGCCTTCAATCTTCTGGATGTTGGGCTGAACAACGCCGAAACGGTCGATACGGGTGCGGAGCACGCGGAACGAGTTGTCAACGGCGGCGTCAACTTCTTCGCGCAGCACCTTTTCGACTTCCGAGTCGCTCGAGTTGGTGTTCACTTTGCCCTTGAGTTGCTGTGTGGCAAAGATTTGTGCCAGGTTGCCGTTGGGGGCATTCTTCTTATACTCCTGGACAAATAGTGTGATGAAGTCCGACTGGCTGTCCTGTGCCTGCTTCTGTGCTTCGGCTACAGCCTTGACGAAGGCCTCGTCGGTCTTGTGGTCGGCAAGGGCCTTGACGACGTCGGGCACGCTGACCTCAAGGATGACGTTCATACCGCCCTTCAGGTCGAGACCGAGTCCGATGGCGGTTTCGCGGCATTGCTTCAGGTTGTAGGCGCCCAGGTAGAACGGAGTCGTGTTGAGCGAGTCCAAATAGTCGTTGGCTTCCTGCTCGGTCATCTGTGCTGCCTTGTTGTCAACGTAGTTGGTGGCTACGCTGAAGGACAGGTAGAAGAGGCAGATGAGCGTAAGCGCTACAGCCAAAAACTTTACAAATCCTTTGTTTTGCATTTTGTTTTGAAGTTAATTAATTGTTTTATTTGATTGATTTTGTTTCGTTGCCAACAGGCATCTGCGCACGTCTTTTACCCCGAAAAAAGGACGTTTTCGGTGCGTAGATACTCTTTCAAGTTTGCAAAGGTAGTGTTTTTTTGTGAAAATCAAGCGATTTCGTTGAAAAAACAGCAGTTTTTCGTGCGAAAAGACCTTGTTTGCTACATTTTGCGGCAAAAAGTCGCGAGTTTTTCGCGAGGGAAAAGCGCGATTGCCATTCACGCGCGTACCTTATTAATATACACTGAGCCCTATAAGCAGCGTGAGTAAGGCGCAGCCCGAGCCTTGCCGTGGGCAAATTTCAGGGCAGTGGAGCACGGTTTTGCTGACGCCCTGCTCGCGCTGCATTCAGACAAAGGACCACGTGGCAGGAGCGAGTGCACGGCAGGCAGGGACGGCGTGCTATGGCTGGGGGAGTTGCAGCCAGCAGTAGATGGGATAGTGGTCGCTCGATTTGATGCCGTCATCGACTTTGGCCCCGAAAGGTTTGATGGACGGCGAGCAGAGGATGTGGTCGATGCGGAAGTACATTCCGCTCTTGTTGTAGGAGGGGCCCGGACCGTTGCCGCTGCGGGTGTAGGCATCGTCGAGAAGGCGTGTGAGGCGGTAGTGAGTGTAGGAGAGCGAGGCGTCGTTGAAGTCGCCGCAGCAGATGATGAGCCGTTCGGGATGCTGCTCGATGAAGTGGGCCACACTGTCGGCCTGTGGGCCACGGATGATGTTGGCAGCCGCCAGTTTCTTGCGCAGGTCGAGGATGTTGCGGCGCACGTCGGCTGAGTCGTGGCGCAGGATGACCTCCTTATACTCCTCGCGGTCGGAGTCCTGCAACTTGTAGGACTCAAAGTGGTTGTTGATGACGAGCAGCGTGTCGTTGCCCACGACGATGTCGTAGGCCAGTGAACTGTTGCCTTTCGACGTGTATTCGATGGGGGTAGAGCCGACGATGGGCCAGCGCGACAGACAGGCGAAGCCCATGCCCCGGGACGTCTCGCTCAGGCGGTAGGGATAGGCCTGGGCGAAGAGCGTGTCGATGTAGTCACGGCCGACGGCGTTGGCCTCCTGCAGGCAGATGATGTCGGCACGGCTCTCGATGAGGTAGCGCACGGTGGGGTGTTCGTTCCAGGGCAGGCCGTCGGGGTTCGACAGGCCATAGATGTTATACGACATCACCTTGATGGCACCGTCGGGCGGGTCGGCAGGCAGGTTGAGCGGCCAGTAGGTGCGGATGCTGCCTGCGCTGCCCGCCATGCCAGTCAGAGAGATGAGCATTCCCCAGTAGGCACTGCGCCGTTTCTTGCCGCTGCCCAGACTGAGGCCCATCAAGCCGAGCAGGAACCATGCCGCCAGAAAACCGGCGGTGGCGGCGAGGACGACCGGGAAGAGCAGGCCGAGGTAGGACACGCTGGCATGTTCCTGGGGCGGCACCATCATGGAGTAGGCACACAACAAGAGTGCAGCGACGCACAGGATGTTGAGCGCCGCCAGTGTCAGGACGATGATGTACTTGGGAATTTGAAAAAGAAGTCTGCTCATGGTGCCGCCATGTGTTATCGCTATTTCTTGCTGGCGTCGAACAGGCGCTGCTTCTCTTCGGCCGTGAGTCCGGAGTAGCCGTGCTGGCGGATTTTTGCAAGGATGCGGTCGATTTCCTCGTTCTCCTGCCGTTTGCGGGCGTTGTACTCATAGTCGGCCGCACGTCCGCCGTCGGCCACGTGCATGTCGGCCTGTGCGTCGGGGCGCTTGTTCTCGTTGATGCGCTGCTTCATGTTGCTGAACCATCCGCCGTGCGAAGTCGAAGAGCCGCGGTCGTAGTTCGAGGTGATGTCCTCATAGGTGGTCGTCTGCCAGAAGTTGTCACCCGTCATGCGGGCACGGCTGGCCTGGTTGCGCCAGATGAGAATCATGATCAGGCCGAAGAGCATACCGCCCAGGTGGGCCAGGTGGGCCACGCCGTCGGCCATGCTGAGGGCCTCGAAAATCTCGATGATGGCATAGAACGCCACGAAGTATTTCGCCTTGATGGGGAAGGGAATGGGGATGATGAAGAGGCGCTCGTTGGGAAACGTCATGCCGAAGGCAAGCAGGATGCCATAGACCGCGCCGCTGGCACCGATGGTGTTGGCCAGGGGATTGATGAGTCCGGCCATTTGTCCCAGTTCCTGCACAGCGCCGGCGCCGATGCCACAGACAAGGTAGTAGATCAGGAAGCGCTTCGGGCCCCACACCTGTTCCATGATGCGGCCGAACATCCACAGGGCGAACATATTGAAGAAGATGTGGCTGAACCCGCCATGCATGAACATGTAGGTCACGAACTGGTAGAAGTGGAAGTAGGGAGTGCCCACGTAGTAGAGACCGAGCACGTTGCTGATGGGCAGAAACTGGTCGATGATGAACGCTGCGAGGTTGAGCAGCAGGAGGGTTTTGACAACAGGAGGAATTCTCATCTCTTGATTTTTTGGTTAAAAGTTCTTGTTCAAGGCCTTACAGCCTGCACTTTGGCAAATCGGACAGCGTAACGGCGCGTTTGCCACTTTCAGAGTGCAAAGTTATCCATTTTTGCCCGATAAGACGTTAAAAACCGCGCAAATAGTGCTTTTTTTTCAAAAAAAATCATTTTTTTTAACAAAAATGTTTGTTTGTTGGCGCGAAAACTATAACTTTGTGACGTAGATTTACCGAAAAGCCTAAATTATAGGGCTATAGCGGTCAACCAAACTAATTATTTTTTATATTAACTTTAAAATTTCTAATTATGAACAAAAGCGAACTCGTAGCTGCAGTTGCTGCAAAGGCAGGACTGAGCAAGGTTGACGCCAAGAAGGCTGTTGACGCAGTTGTTGCATCCGTTACAGAAGCCCTGAAGGGTGGTGACAAGGTTGCTCTCGTAGGTTTCGGTACATTCTCTGTTGCTGAGCGTCCCGCTCGCCAGGGCATCAACCCCCGTACAAAGCAGAAGATCACAATCGCTGCCAAGAAGAGTGCCAAGTTCAAGGCTGGTGCTGAACTCAACGGTGCCATCTAAACCACAGACAACGATTGACTAAAGGAGGATTCTCCCCGTGGAGAGTCCTCTTTTTCTGACTGCTCCCGTAGTTCAATGGATAGAACAAGTCTCTCCTAAAGATTAGATACGAGTTCGATTCTCGTCGGGAGTACAGCCCGTCAAGCCACGACGCCCTGCTGTCCGCACAGCAGGGCGTCGTGGCTCATTCGTGTGTGGGGAGCATCGGCAAGTGATGTCACCACACGACGCGAGCAACATGGATTCTTCAGCCGCGCCCTTCATTCTTCCCTCAGATCTGCACTGTGGATGAAAAAAATTTCGTCTGCGGACGAAATAAAAATCGTCTGCGGACGAAATTTATTTCAACTGCGGACGAAATTGGGGCTGAATGGGCACCGCCCGTCACTCTGCCCCACCCCGGCTCTGCTGCAGCACCAGCAGGCTCTCGGGCCCCATGTTGAAGAGCAGGTCGGCCACACTGAGGTTGGGCAGGAAGCCGTGCTGCGGGGCAAACACCTGATAGTAGGGCACGGGACGGAAGTGCGCATCCGTCTGCCAGTCGCACTTCGGCGAGATGACGTCGCGCAGGTCGTCGGCCACAGTCTTTTCATAAGTCTCGGTGGGGAGCAACTCGGCCTCGAGTCCGATAAGTTCGCACACCTTGCCGACAATCGCTGCGTTGAGGTCGAAGAGGCGCTCGTACGGCTCGGTGAAGAAAGGACGGAAGTCGTCTTCGTAGAACTCGAAGAAAGGGCTGTTCCCGTACGACGACGTCAGCGCCTGCCAGTGCTGCCGGCGCCAGTGGCCGTGGTCGCTCAGCCGAAGCCGGCCGATAGGACCCTCCTCGTCGCTGTGTACCACCGGCACCGTCAGCGCCAACCGCCCCTGCGGCGAGTCGATGACGCAGCGGTTGCGGTAGGTCTGCTTGTGAAAATGCTCGCAGGCCTCCACACAAACCCTCCCGTCCAGCAGTTTCGTAAACCACTGGACGGGAGGAAAATAGGCTGTGGAAAGGGTTTTCATATCATTTGATGTTCGCCACCCACTTGAACAGACGGTTCCAGCGGTAGGTGGGCGCCTCAGGATTGGTGTCGGGCGACACGCTGAGCCAGATGAACAGCGGTTTTCCCACCACGTGGTCCTCGGGCACGAAACCCCAGTAACGCGAGTCGGCCGAGTTGTGGCGATTGTCGCCCATCATCCAGTAGTAGTCCATCTTGAAGGTGTACGTGTCGGTCTGCTCGCCGTTGATGAAGATTTTTCCGTCCTTCACCTCCAGCGTGTTGCCCTCGTAGGCACGGATGGGCCGCTCGTAGAGGGCGATGTTATACATCGACAAACGCAGGGTCTTGCCCTTCTGCGGAATCCACACCGGCCCGTAGTTGTCGCGCGTCCAGCCGTAGTCGTGGTCGAGCGGATAGAGATTGCCGAAAAATCCGTCCTTGATTTCCACGATGCTGTCCACGAGGTCGGTGCGGCTGCTGAGCACTTCGTAGGCGTGGCGTGTGAGCGGCATTCCGCGCTGATGGTCCATAATCTTCGCACGGTCCTCGTCGCTGATGCCGAGTTCAGCACACAGCGCATCGGGCAGCACGTTGTTGTTCTTCGTATAGACGGCATAGTCGAACTGCACGAGTTCGGGCTGCGGCTGGGCCACACCGTCGATGTAGATGACCTTGTCCTTGATCTGCAGACGCTGTCCGGGCAAACCCACGCAGCGTTTCACATAGTTTTCGCGTCGGTCGGCCGGGCGGACAATGATGTCGCCGTACGTGTTGCGCTGGCTCTGGATGTACTGTTTGCCCAGGCCGTAGATGGTGTTAAACTGAGCCATCTGTGCCTCGGTGTCCTGTCCGCGCATCGGCGGAATCTCGACGCCGCTCTCCTGGCACATCTGCTGGCCCGTCGAGTAACACAGGTCGTAGAAGTCGTACGGCCAATCGACAGCCACGGTGTCGCCGGCCGGATAGTTGAACACGACGATGTCGCCGAGTTCCACCTTTCCGAGTCCGCTCACACGGCGGTAGTCCCACTGCGGCCATTCGAGATAACTGCGGCAGTTGAACAGCGGAAGCGTGTGCTGGGTCAAGGGCATCGTCAGCGGGGTCTGCGGAATGCGAGGGCCGTAACTGAGTTTCGACACGAGCAGGTAGTCACCCGTCAGCAGCGACTTCTCCAGCGAACTGGACGGTATCTTGTAGTTCTGGAAGAAGAACTGATTGACGAAATACACGGCCACGAGTGCAAAGACAATGGCATCGACCCAACTCATGATCATGCGGCCCGGACCCTCGAGGTCTTTCCACCACGTCCAGCGGATTTTCTTGGTGATGAAGGCGTCGAAGATGAAGGGCACGACGATGAGTCCCCACCACGACTTCACCCAATAGAGAAAGGCGAGGTAGAGAACGAGGGCTGTGACACACTTCGCCCATTTGACCCAGGCGGGCGCGGGTTTTTCTTCCTGTTTGTTTTTCTTAGTCCGTATCTTGGAATAGTCGGGCTTGCTGGTAAAGAGTCCCATAACTGAATATCATTAAAACTTAAAAATCAAAAACTGAAAAGGTCGTCGGTGGTGAGCAGACCCGAGTGCTGCGCCGTGTATTCGGCGGCGAGGACGGCGCCGAGGGCGAAGCCTTGACGCGAGTGGGCGTCGTGCTGCAGACGGATGCAGTCGGCAGGGCTGTCGTAGGTGACGGTGTGTATGCCAGGCACTTCGCCACGGCGCACGCTGTCGATGGCCAGTTCGTGGTCGGCGGGCACATGCTCGACGACCTGCGTGCCGTCGGGCTGCGTCAGCGTGCCCAGCGTCCAGGAGTCCTTGCGGTCGAGGGCCGCAGTGATTTGCTCGGCGAGGGTAATTGCCGTGCCCGAGGGATGGTCGAGTTTGTGAACGTGGTGCACCTCTTCCATGCGCACGTCGTACTGCGCAAACTGGTTCATGATGCGGGCCAGGTATTTGTTCACTGCTGAGAAGATGGCCACGCCGACGCTGAAGTTCGACGCCCAGAACAGGGTTTTTCCGCCTTCGGTGCAGGCACGGCGCACGTCGTCGCCGTGTTCCTTGAGCCAGCCCGTCGAACCGCTCACCACCTTCACGCCCTGTGCCCACGCCTTCAGATAGTTGTCGTAGGCCACGTGGGGGGCGGTAAACTCGATGGCGACGTCCGACGAGCGGAAGGCGTCGGTGTCGAAGTCCTGCTGGTTGTCGATGTCGATGATGCAGACAATCTCGTGACCGCGTTCGCGGGCGATTTGTTCAATCATCCGGCCCATTTTGCCGTAGCCAATCAGGGAGATTTTCATAGATTCTGACATTTTTCGCCTGCAAAGTTACGCATTTTCCGCGTAAATGCTTAACTTTGAAAGGTTTTTTAAGATAAAAGCGCACTTTTCGCATGGAACAACTGCTGCATTACGTCTGGAAGCACAAACTCTTTCCCCTCGTTCCCCTCACTACGACCGACGGACGGACGGTCGAGGTGATTCACCCCGGCCTGCACAACCACGACGCCGGCCCCGACTTCTTCAATGCCAAAGTGAAGATTGGCGGCCAACTCTGGGTGGGCAACGTCGAAATCCACTGCAAGGCGTCCGACTGGTATCGCCATCGCCACGATGCCGACCCTGCCTATGCCAACGTCGTCCTGCACGTCGTGGGCGAGGCCGACATGGACATTCCGCAGCAGGGCGAGCCTTCGCAACTGATTCCGCAACTGGTGTTGCCCGTGCCTGCCGACGTACGCGAGAATTACAGCCGCCTCGACGCTGGCGACGCCGTGCCGCGCTGCCGAGCCGTGGTGGGTTCGTTGCCGCGGCTCACGGTCCACAGTTGGATGTCGGCCCTGCTGGTCGAGCGGCTCGAAGAGCGTATGCAGCAGGTGATGGAGCGGCGCGAACGGTGCCAGATGGATTGGGAGGCTACCTTCTTCGTCACCCTGGCCCGCACCTTCGGATTCGGCATCAACGGCGACGCGATGGAGCAGTGGGCCCAGGGCGTGCCTCTGTCGGCTGTCGGAAAGCACCGCGACGACCTGTTCCAGATTGAGGCCATCTTCTTCGGTCAGGCAGGACTGCTCGAGACGCCGCACGAGGGTGACTATTTCAGCCGTCTGCAGCGCGAATATGCCTACCTGCGCCACAAGTTTTCGCTCACGCCGATGCCTGCCCAGCGCTGGCGCTTCGCACGGCTGCGTCCGCAGAGCCTGCCCTACCTGCGGCTGGCTCAGTTGGCCATGCTCTACTACGAACGCCGGCTCAACTTCTCGCGCATCGTCGAGGCTCACGACGCAGAGGCCCTGCGCGAACTCCTTCAAACCCACGTGAGCGAATTTTGGCAGACGCACTACACCTTCTCGTCACAGCCGACGGCCACGAGCCAGCGCCGGCTCAGCGCGGCTTCGCTCGACTCGCTCATCATCAACGCCGTCGCCCCCACCCTCTTTGCCTACGGCCGCTACAAGAGCGAAGAGTCGTTGTGCGAACGGGCTCTCCAACTGTTCGAGCGTCTGAAGCCCGAGGACAACCACATCGTGCGTTCCTGGGCCTTCGCAGGCATCAGGAGCGAATCGGCTGCCGACACGCAGGCCCTCATCCACCTCACCCGCCGCTATTGCGAACCGCACAACTGCCTGCGCTGCCGTTATGGCTACGAATACCTGCGCCGCACACCCGATTTCCTGCGTGAGCAGGAGCGCCGGCTGAGCGGTGCAGACTGACGGGAGTTTCAGCGCAGTGGTACAAAAGTTTCAGCGCACTGGTACGGTTGTACCAACGCAGTGGTACAAAAAATGGACCGCAGACGAAAAAAATTTCGTCCGCAGTCCATTTTCATTTCGTCCGCAGACGAAATTCAGTTCGACTGCGGTGCATTTTCCAGCCCTCTGCGTCAGTCCTCGACCGAGGCCGCACGTCCCTTGTCGGTGAGGCGCAGACCGTCGTCGTCGATGGTGACGAGCCGCTGTTTGTAAAGGTCGCCGACGCCGCGCTTGAAGGTCTTTTTCGACACGCCGAAGGTGTTGTAGATGTCCTCGGCGTCGCTCTTGTCGCCCAGCGGACAGTAGCCCTGGGGCTGGCGCTGGAGGAAGGTGAGCAACTGGGCCGAGAAGTCCGTGATGCGCAGTTTGCCGAAGTGGCGCTGCAGTTTGAGGTCAATCTTTCCGTCGGGCCTCACCTGCTTGACAAAGGCACGCACGCGGTCGCCCACGTGGAGCGGCTGAAACACCTCGTTGCGGAAGAGCAGACCGCTGAACCGCCCATCGACGATGGCCTTCAGCCCGATGTCGGTGGGCTGCTGGATGAGTGCCTCCACCTCGTCGCCGCTGCTGTAGGCAGGCCGCTCCTTCGACAGGAACTTATCGACTTTGGCCGACGCCACGATGCGATAGGTGACGGGGTCGATGTAGCAGTAAATCAGATATTTCCGTCCTTGCTGCATCTTCTGCCGCTGCTCGCGGAAGGGGCAGAAAAGGTCTTTCATCAAACCCCAGTTGAGGAAGGCCCCGAATTCGTTGACCCACGAAACCTCGAGCAGGGCAAACTGGCCGACCTCGACGAGCGGCTGCTCCGTAGTGGCCACCAGGCGCTCCTCGCCATCGAGGTAGAGGAAGACGTCGAGCACGTCGCCCTCCTTCGCACCCTCGGGCACATAGCGCTGCGGCAACAGCACGTCGCCCACCTCGCCGGCGTCGAGATAAAGTCCGAAATCCACTGCACGCAACACCGTCAGGCGGTTGCGCTTGCCAAGTCGTATCACGGGAGACTCACCCCCTTGCCCCTCCCTCGCAAGGAGAGGAGTAGATAGTATTTGCTGATCGTTATCCATATCTGTTACTAAATATAAGAAGTCCTATCAAAATTCATGCGAAGGAGAAAGTGACCGCTCCCCTCCCTCACAGGGAGGGGCCAGGGGGAGGGTCCGTCCATCCCTCATCTCTATCTTCCTGTCAGTCAATGTAGCCAGTTGCTCATCGTGCGTGACGATGACGAAGGTCTGACCCATACGGTCGCGGAGGTCGAAGAAGAGTTGGTGCAGTTCCTGCTTGTTCTGTGTGTCGAGGCTGCCCGACGGCTCATCAGCCAGGATGACGGCAGGGTTGTTCACCAGCGCACGTGCCACGGCGACCCGCTGTTTCTCACCGCCCGAGAGTTCGTTGGGCTTGTGCTCCGCACGCTCGTCGAGGCTGAGGAAACGGAGCAGTTCCATCGCACGCTCGTGGGCAGCACGCTTCGACACCCCGGCAATCATGGCGGGAATCATCACGTTTTCGACGGCAGTAAACTCGGGCAGCAACTGGTGGAACTGAAACACGAAACCGAGGCGCTGGTTGCGGAAACGTGCCATGTCACGCTGGCCGAGGCGCGTCACGTCGGTGCCGTCGATGACGACGGTGCCCGTGTCGGGAGCGTCGAGCGTGCCCATAATCTGCAGTAGCGTTGTTTTTCCGGCGCCGCTCGGCCCGACGATGCTCACAATTTCGCCGCGGCTGATGTCAAGGTCGATGCCTTTCAGGACCTGCAGCGTTCCAAACGATTTCGTGATGTTTCGGAGTTGTATCATAGGAAGTGAAAAGTGAATAGTTAAAAGTGAAAAATAACAGGCCACTACCCCATCTTCCGCACCCAGCGTGACAGCCAGCGGCTGATGCGCGTTCCGCTGGCCAGTTCGCGGCCGTGCGGTTCGCTGAACGTTGGGACATCGACGGCTACGCCCTGCTGATCGGGGAAAATGATCATGAAACTGCGCTGCGAGAAGTGTTTCTGCATCAGGTAGGACATCTTCGCCATGCCTTTCTCGTAACTGATGGTGCCGTGACGCGCTGCCACAAGGACGAAGAGGTGGTCCTGTGCCACATAGGCGGCATAGTCGGCGATGGTTTTTTCCTCCGACAAAGGCTGGTATTCGTCGCGGATGAGGGGATGATAGTGGCTGAGGTAGGCGCGGATGAGTTCGGCTGTCTCCTCGTCGGCGTGGAACTCAATGCGGCAGCCGATTTCGAGGGTGAGGCGTGCGAGACGTTCTACCCAGCGCGTGAATCCAGGCTCAAACTGGGCGCGTTCGGGAACGGAGACGACGATGCGGCGATAGGTGTTGGCGGGGATGAGGTACTGCACCATGATGATCTGGCGTCGCATGTTCTTGATGAGACCCGTCGCAAAGTCGCCGAGGAAGGAGTCGCCGGCGTGGCGGCGGCGGTGCATTCCGAAGATGATTTCGGAGGCGTCGTTCTCGCGGAAGGCATGGACGACGCCGTTGACGAAGTTCACCGCCAGACGGCTTTGTGTCTGCACCTTCACGTCGGCGGCTGCACCGATTTGCTCGGCCATGTGGAGACATTCGCGGCTTTGTCGCTGCATGAGTCCGGTGGAGTCTTCGTCGTTGACGACGTTGAGGGCAATCAGACCGCGGTTGAGGCTGGGGTTGCGCATCATGATGGCCGTCTGCATGAGGTTGGGAATCTTCTCCGTATCGTTGACGAGGACGAGGAATTTCTCGTCGTCGTTCATAGGCCGTTTTTCATCGAGCACGACCGTTTCCTCCTCCAGTTTGAGTTGGCGCGCGGCCTGGTCGGTGGTGATGCTGCTGATGATGCACGAAATGAGAATCATGGCGACTACGCCGTCGAGCACGGCGCTGTTCATCAGCGGCTGTCCCGAGGGCAGGAGCAGCGACGTGCCCACCATAGCCATCGCGAGTGCGCCGGCTGCATGGGCTTCGGTCAGGCCGAACATCATCAGGCCGCTGGCTCGGGACATGCCGAAGAGGCGGCGCGAAACGTGGGCGGCGACGTACTTGCTGAGCGTGCCGACGACCACCATGACGAGAACGATGAGTTGCGCCTCGGTGTTGGTCATGAGGGGTCCGAGGTTGACGAGCATCCCGACGCCGATGAGGAAGTAGGGAATAAAGATGGCATTGCCGACAAACTCGATGCGGTTCATCAGCGGTGTGCTGCGTGGGACGAAGCGGTTGAAGACGAGACCTGCGAGGAAGGCGCCCAAGATGCCCTCCAAACCGGCAAGTTCGGCGGTTGCTGCCGCCAGAAACACCATGCCGATGACGAAGATGTACTGCATCACACGGTCGCTGTAGGTGCGGAAAAACCAGGGGATGACGCGGGGAAAGACGATGAAGAGCAGGGCTGCGAAGGCCGCAATCTTCAGCAGAAAAAGGCCCCAGAAAAGCAGGTCGGACGTGCCCTGCAGCGTGCCCGACAATCCAGCCAGCACCAGCAGTGCGAACAGCAGAGCAATCATCGTCGCCGCCACGCTCACTGTGACGCTCTTGTGGCGCGACAGCCCGTAGCGACCCACGATGGGGTAACTCACCAGCGTGTGGCTGGCAAAGATGCACGCCAGCAACAGCGCCGACGGCACACTGAATCCGAGCCACCAGAATCCGGCCGCAAAGCCCAGCACAAAGGGCACGAGCGATGTCATCGCACCGAAGACGGCGCTCTGCAACTTGTTCTGTTTCAGGCCGGCGAGGTCCATCTCCAGACCTGCCAGAAACATGATGTAGTAGATGCCCACCTGGCCAAAGAGTTCGAACGACTCGTCACGTTCCAGCAGGTTGAAGCCGTTTTCACCGACAAGCATACCGGCCAGAATCATGCCGATGAGATGTGGGATGCGCAGACGGCTGAACAGCATCGGCGCCAGCAGGATGATGGCCCGGTGATGGGCAGCGAAAAGTCAGGTAGAATGGCTAAGTGTTGTGTCAAGGTGTTTCCGTCCATGTCGAGCAAGCGTTAGAACAAACACGCATCAGTGCCCTGGTAGCGTTTTGCTTCAAATGCACTGCGAAGGTACGAAAAAGTGAGCGGAATACAAAATGAAAGACGAAGTTTTTCATGTTTTTATACCCATTGTAGGGGCTTTGCTTGTCTAAGCCCAATCATGCGTTTGGGCATTGACAAGCAATGCCCCTACAAGCAATCATTGTTCGGATACGATTTAGCAGATGTCAGAAACACATTTTTTCGTCATGTCTGAGCGCTTGGACGAAAACGTCTGAGCGCTCGGAAATTTTCGTCTGAGCGCTCAGACGTTTTTTTCTGAGCGCTCAGACCTTTACGTGCGCACGTGCGCGTGTTAGATGAAAC
>ONXQ01000044.1 GCA_900321835.1 uncultured Prevotellaceae bacterium | reverse complement strand
TTGTGTCTTCAGTATTGCGAAGAGTTCTGCCGTCGGTTCTGGACGCTTTTTACGCCCAGAAAGGACTTGTTTGTGCTGAATTCACAATAATAAATATAATAATTAAGAAATTTTATCGTTATTTCTAAAAAAATAGACAAATATTGAAACAGTGATACTCGGACTAGATAAGACGGAGCGCGACAGGCTGGCTGTCATTGACTCCGACGGCAACAAACTCACGTATGGGGAGATTGTTGATTTTGCGAAACAGTTGCGTGACTCTCTGCCCCAGCGGACGCTTTGCTTCATGCTCGTGGAAAACACGGTGGAGTGTGCCAAGTGGGTGATGGCGGCGCTTGCGTCGGAGCGGCTTGTGCCGTTGATTTTGAGCCTCCGCACGGAGAGGGTGCAACTTCAGGAACTGATTGACACGTACCAGCCGGAATATGTGTTTTCGCCGTCGGAGCAACTGAAACCGACAGGGTACGGCCCATGTCCCCTTCATGAGGATTTGTCGCATTTGCTCCCGACGTCGGGGAGTACGGGCAGTCCGAAACTGGTGCGTCATAAATATGAAAACATTGAGGCGTCGGCTCTGAACATTTCGACTTTTTTCGAGTTGAAACCATCCGACCGGCCTTTGCTGGTTCTGCCTTTGTTCTACACGATGGGCCTCTCCGTGATGTTCAGCCATTGCAGGGTGGGCGCTACAGTGCTTTTGACAAACAGGAACATGACTGACGGCGAGTTCTGGAACTTCTTCAAGCGGGAGCGTGCCACGAGTTTTACGGGTGTTCCCTACAGTTTCCACATTCTTAACTTGCTGCGTTTCTTCCGTATGGACTTGCCCGACTTGGAGTTGCTGACTCAGGGTGGCGGCAAGATGCCGGCTGAACTGAACAGGAAGTTTGCAGAGTTCTGTCGCAAGCGTGGAATGCGCTGGATTGCCACATACGGTCAGTCGGAGTGTACGGCCCGGATGGCTTATCTGCCTGCCAAATGGGCTTGCTCAAAGGTGGGCAGCATCGGAATTGCGGTTCCTAACGGTGAATTGTCATTGCTCGACAGTGACGGCAACACGATTACGGGCTGCCATATTAAGGGTGAAATGTGTTACCGGGGCAGAAACGTGACAATGGGCTATGCCCAGAAGCGCGAGGACCTCATCTTGGGCGACGTGAACAAAGGGTTTATCAGAACGGGCGATTTGGCATACCGCGACGAAGACGGCTGCTACTATGTGGTGGGTCGTCTGGGGCGTTTCCTCAAACTCTTTGGCTTGCGCATCAGTCTGGACGAGTGTGAACAGATAGTCGAGTCAATCGTGGGTACGGATTGTGCCTGTGTGGGTACTGACGAGAAGATGATTGTCTATATCGTTGACAAGCAGATGGCTGAACGTGTTAAGAATGCGCTGATTGAAAAGACGCAACTTGTGGCTACGGCCTTTGAGATTCGTGTCATCAACATGATTCCAAAGAACGATACAGGCAAGAAGATGTACCAGGTGCTGGCTGAAAGTTAAAAGCCCCCTCTAACTCCCCCGAATGGGGGAGGACCCTTGCCCCTCGACTCTTGACTCTCGACCCTTGACAAAATGAAGAATGAAGAATGAAAGAAACTCTTATTCTTCATTCGGAGGCGAAGCCGACATTCTTCATTCTTTGACTCTATAACTCTTGACATTTATAACAAATATACAACTATGTCTGAAAACATTAAAAAATTGAACGACATTTTTGTCGAAGTGTTTGGAGAGGTGTCTGACCGCTTGGGAGATGACTTCTCGAAAGAAAACGTTGACGAATGGGATTCGGTTCATCAACTGAACATTGTCAGTCTGATTGAAGACAATTTTGACTTGATGCTCGACCCGGAGGATATTGTTGCCTGCACTTCTTACAATGCTTCGAAAGACATTCTTCGAAAGTACGACGTAGAAATCTGACGCTATGGCTTTCTGGAGAATCAAAAATGTTAGAATAGCGGGCGTTGCAGCATGTGTGCCGAAAAATATCGTCAGGACTTCTGACATAGAATTGTTCACGCCGGAGGAGGCAGAGACGTTTGACAAGACTGTAGGAATTAAGCAGCGTCGGATTGCACCTGCAGACGTTTGTGCTTCGGATATGTGCCAGGCGGCATCCGAACGTCTTTTGTCTGAACTCGGGTGGAAAAAGGAATCTGTTGACGCCTTGATTTTTGAATCGGTCACAGGCGACTATCGCACTCCGCCTACTGCTTGTCTCCTGCAGGACAGGATGGGGCTGAGTGAGAATTGTTTCTGCCTTGACTTGCCAATGGGTTGTTGTGGCTGCATGTATGCCATGACAGTGGCAGGAAATCTCCTGCAGGCTGGAACCATCAAGCGTGCCTTGTTGCTTGTGGGTGACACGGCTCTCAGGATGGGCTCGATGAAGGACAAAAGCCGTGTTCCTCTTTTTGGCGATGCAGGTACGGCGATGGCTTTGGAGTATGACGAAAACGCCAAGCCCGTTGTCATTGAGTTTCATACTGACGGTAGTGGCTATAAAGCACTCATGACTCCCCACGGTGGTTTTCGCCATCCGTTCACAGCCGAGTCCCTTGTCGAAGAGGACTTCGGTCATGGCATCGTTCGTGCCCCCATGCACACACTCATCGAGGGCATGTCTGTGTTCTCCTTTGCTATATCCAAACCGCCTCGTTCCGTTCAGGACTTCATGGAGCGTGAGGGTATTGACAAGGACCAAGACATTGATTATTTCCTGATACATCAGGCCAACAAACTCATTGTTGACCGTGTTGTCAAAAAACTGAAACTTCCGCTCGACAAGGTTCCTTATAACCTTGAAGAGTTTGGCAATCTGGGCGGTGCATCCATTCCTTCGCTTATGGTTACGCGACTGAGGGAGCGCCTTCAGTCGGACAATCCGACACGTCTGCTTTGCTCTTCCTTTGGGTTGGGACTGAGTTGGGGAACCATGTTCCTTGATGTTCAACGGCTTGTGATTCCCGAACTGATAGAGATATAAATTCTTGTATGTGAACAGCGTATGTACAAAAATCATATAAAACGTTGGATTGATTTCACTTTGGCTTTGGCTGCACTGCTCCTGATAGGGTGGTTCTTGGTACTGGTTTCCATTCTGCTCTATGTGGCCAACAAAGGAGCAGGCGTTTTCTTTACGCAGGAGCGTCCAGGGCTGGGTGCAAAGCCTTTCCATGTCATCAAGTTCAAGACAATGACTGATGAGCGGGATGCTGACGGAACATTGTTGCCGGACGCACAGAGGTTGACTCGTATCGGCCGCATCGTCCGTTCGTTGTCTATCGACGAACTGCCGCAAATCATCAATGTGCTGCGTGGCGACATGGCTTTGATTGGCCCTCGTCCGCTGCTGATGAGTTATTTGCCTTTGTATAGCAAAGAGCAGATGCGCCGTCACGAGGTACGCCCGGGAATCACAGGGTGGGCACAGGTGAATGGCCGGAACGCCATCACTCACACCCAAAAGTTCAAGTACGACGTTTGGTATGTTGACCACCTTTCCTTTGCGCTTGATTTCAAGATATTTTTCCTTACCATCAAAAAAGTATTTGTCCGCGAAGGCATATCTGCCGAAGGCGAAGCAACGATGCCCAAGTTCGACGGGACAAACTGATTCCGTCCTATTCTAAACTCATGTATCATAGAATCACTCATACAATAAGTTCTGTTATTCTTTTGTTTGCCATCTGCAGTTTCTTGCAGTCGTGTCAAAAAGAAGATATTCCACAACTGTCTTTCATTGGTGATTCTATTGTAGAGGTATGGGACGTACAGGAGTATTTCCCTTCTTATTATACAAAGAACTATGGGCGTTCGAGCACTGGTACTGGGTATATTATTGAGCACTCTGGGCAATTCATAGGCAAGGATCTTGTGGTTCTGACGGGAGGAAACGATATGGAGGCTGTCATGGAACAGATGGAAGGGGCAGGCCCATCGGGACAGGATGTTGTGATGAAAGATTACACTTATTATTATGTGCAAACTATAAACGGTTTACAGGCACGCCGTGTCTATCTCTATTCACTGCTGCCACTGGGTGAGGGACAAGGTGAAGATATCGACGAACGTAATCAGTTGGTCGTGCAACTCAATGCCTTCATCAGCCAAGAAGCCCTGAAAAGAGGGTGGGTTTATATCAATGCCTATACCCCTCTTCTGAAAGACAATCGCCTGAATCCCGAGTTTTCCCGTGACGGCAGACATCTGAACAGGCACGGATACGACGTTTTAGCCCAACTTCTCAGACAGCATCTATGAATAAACGATACACATTATTTCTTTTTTTCACCCTTTGCACATTGCAACTGATGGCACAGACCAATCGTATTGGCCTCCGTGACAGTCGGTATTTGCAGTACACCCATATTTTCGCCCGTCATTTTCTCGTCACACTCGACCACAGCCTCTATTCCGACAACATCAAGATGCAGCACTGCCGACTGTTGGCAGGCTATCAGCATCAAGTGGCGCTGAAAGCAGACAATCAATTCCGTTTTAACTATTCTCTCTATTATGGCGGACTCTACAATGGTGCCTTTCAGGATTACGGCCTGAAGATTGACGCCGAATTTCATTGCCCGGCCATCAGGTGTATCTTTATGGGAACATTCAATCCCCATTATGACACCCAACTCTATTACAGCACCTGCTATAGCATCGGTTTGCAGTTCCGCCTGAACAGCACAGTCTCACTGTTCGCTCAAAGTACCAACATCCCGGAATACCGACAGCCACAGGACCGTGTCAAGGCCGGATTCAGCATACATGTATTATCGTCTTCCTCACGCAGTTTGGTGGTGCAGCCCCATGCGTCCATCCCTGTGAACCAGCCCTACCAGAACACTCGGCTCCACGTCGATTTTGCCTATCACTTTTAGACACATCACATCAAACAACAATAATATGAACATCAGACAATCAACCTGGAATGTGATCAGCCGCTTCCTTCCGGCATTTCTCCGTCGAGTCTATCACATGGACATCGGCCAGGAAGTTCACATCTCCCTACGTGCCCATCTTGACAAGAGCATTAACCCCCGTGGCATACACATCGGCGACCGTGCCCACATCGCCTCCGACGCCTATGTCCTCGCCCACGACCGCTGTCGCGGCGTCCGCACCGACACCTACATTGGCGAAGACACCCTCGTCGGCATCCATGCCATCATCATGCCCGGAGTACGTGTCGGCAAGCAAGTCATTGTCGGTGCAGGCAGTGTGGTCACCAAAGATGTGCCCGACAATTGCATCGTTGCCGGCAATCCCGCCAGGGTCATCAAGACAGGAATCAAACTCTACGACGCCGTGTTAATTGAAAATGAAGAATGAAGAATAAAATAATGAAGAATTAAGAATTAAGAATGAAGAATGAAAGTAACTCTTATTCTTCATTCGGTGGCAAAGCCGACATTCTTCATTCATCATTCCAACAAGGCAAAGCGTGCAAAACTTAAATAACTCAGGTTTCGCATGTTAAGAAGATAGAGGAAGATAAATGAAGATAGCCTCCCTTTAACTCCCTCCATCTACAAGGCAAGCAAAACTTGCGAAAGTTTAATTAAATAATTTAAAAATGTACACTTTTATCATATCAATTCTGCTGCTTGTCCTCGGCTACGTGTTCTACGGCTACTTTGTCGAGCGCACCTTCGGAGCCGATGCGCGCCGAGAGACACCATGCTACACCAAGCAAGATGGGGTTGACTACATCCCCATGCCCACATGGAAAGTCTATCTCATCCAGTTCCTCAACATCGCCGGCACAGGCCCCATCTTCGGTGCCATTCAGGGCATACTCTTCGGCCCCGCCGCCTACCTTTGGATCGTCTTCGGCTGCATCTTCGGCGGAGCCGTACACGACTACATGAGCGGTATGTTGTCGCTCAGAAAAGACGGAGCAAGCCTGCCCGAACTGGTACACGCCGAACTGGGCCGCACCGCACACATCATCATCCTGCTCTTCGCCCTCGTCCTCATGATACTGGTCGGAGCCGTCTTCGTCACCACGCCTGCCACACTCCTCGGCACCATGACCACCAGTTGGGGCGAATGGGGCACACCCCTCGTGTGGACATGCGTCATCTTTGCCTACTACATCCTGGCCACGCTGCTCCCCATCGACAAGGTGATAGGACGCATCTACCCCCTCTTCGGCATCGCCCTGCTCATCATGGCCGGCGGCGTGCTCTATGGCATCTTTGCCCAGCAGGGAGCCCTGCCCGAAATCACCGGTGCCTTTGCCAACCACCATCCCAACTCCGCCCTTCCGCTCTTCCCGGCACTATTCATCACCATCGCCTGCGGAGCCATTAGCGGATTCCACGCCACCCAGTCGCCCATGATGGCACGCTGCATGAAGAACGAGCGACTCGGTCGCCCCGTCTTCTACGGAGCCATGATCACCGAAGGTCTCGTCGCCCTCATCTGGGCCGCAGCAGCCATCAAGTTCGCCGACAGCCTCAATGTCGAGGGCGACACACCCTACCAGCGCCTGCTCACCGCCATGACCAATCCCGAAACCGGCAAGATGAACCCCGCCATCATCGTCAACCAGATCTGCAACAGTTGGCTCGGCACCGTCGGAGCCGTCCTCGCCGTCCTCGGCGTCGTGGCCGCACCCATCACCTCCGGTGACACCGCCCTGCGTAGTGCCCGGCTCATCACGGCCGACTTCCTACACCTGCCGCAAGGCCGCATCTGGCAGCGCATCCTCCTCTCCGCACCCCTCTTTGCCCTCGTCTTCCTGCTCATGTTTGTCAATTTCGACATCCTCTGGCGCTATTTCGGATGGGTCAACCAGTCGCTCTCCATGATCACCCTGTGGACCATCACCGTATGGCTCGCCCGACAGCACAAACTCTATGTCATCACGCTCTTGCCTGCCATCGTCATGACGATGGTCTGCATCACCTACATCTGCATTGCCCCCGAAGGCTTCCAGTTGCCTCCGCTTTGGGGCTACGCCATCGGAGCCGCCGTCACGCTCACGAGCATCGCCGTCTTTGTGCTGACGGTCGTATTGAAAGAGAAAAACAAACTAACCCCGCAGCAGCCATGAAGAGAATCCTCAAGTCCAGTTGGCTGCCGTGGGCGCTGCTCCTCGTCGGAACCGCCTTCTATGTCTATTACGGAGTGGAGTGGGGAGCCTGGCTGGAGAATCTGCCCAACCTGCTCATCTACATCGTCATCATCCTCGCCCTCTATTGGGCCCTGCGCAAGAAGGAGCAACTGACCGACGGCGACCACAAGGAATGACCGCTTCCCCCCTTTCCCCGATTCCGACCAGGGAAACAAAACGGTACGATGTTTTTACCACTGCGGTGCGTTGTTCCTACCACCGCAGCGGTATTTTTGTTTCACTGCGTTGAAACTTTTGTACCACTGGGTTGGTACGACCGTACCAACCCAGTGGTATCTTTTTTGGTACAAAAACGGCCTGATAGTCTGTTTTGTCGCGACTCGGCAAAGAAAAAACAAGTTTTTTTTGCCCTCGCTGCTCCAAAATTTGCAATTCCGACGACATTGTCGTAAATTTGCAGATTGAAGTGGTTTTGTACTGAATTCTAATCAAATAAAACTGTTGAATGATGATGAAAGGTGGACACAATCATTTGGTGATTATGGCTGGCGGCGTTGGTAGCCGCTTCTGGCCGATGAGTACGCCGGAAAGGCCGAAACAGTTTATCGACGTGATGGGCACGGGACGTACCTTCTTGCAGCAGACGGTTGACCGTTTCGAGGGCGTCGTGCCGAGCGAGAATGTGTGGGTGGTGACTTCGGCTGCGTATGCCGACATGGTGCACGAACAGTTGCCGCAGGTGCCTCGGCAGCAGGTTCTGCTTGAGCCTTGCCGCAGGAACACGGCGCCTTGCATTGCATACGTGGCCTGGCGCATCAAGTCGCAGGACCCGAAGGCGAACATGGTGGTGTCGCCGAGCGACCATCTGGTGACGGACGTCGAGGAGTTCAGGCGTGTCGTGAGCTCGGCGCTGGCTTTCACGGAGACGAGCGACGCTATCGTCACGCTGGGCATGAAACCGACGCGACCGGAAACGGGCTATGGCTATATCCAGGCCGACTTGTCTGCTCCTTCGCTCCGTAACAAGGGGGTGTTCCGTGTGGACAGTTTCAAGGAAAAGCCTGACTTGGCGACGGCAAAGCAGTATATCCGCCATGAGGCGTATTTCTGGAACTCGGGCATTTTTGTGTGGAACGTGAATACGATTGTGAATGCGCTGCGCATCTATGCGCCTGAGATTTCGGTCATCTTTGAGGACCTCTTGCCTGTCTATGGCACCGACGATGAGCAGAGACGCATTGACGAGGAGTTTCCGAAGTGCAGGAACATCAGCATCGACTATGCTATTCTGGAGAAGGCTGACGAGATTTTTGTGATGCCAGCCGATTTCGGATGGAGCGATGTGGGCACGTGGGGCTCGCTCATTTCACTGGCTCAGAAGGATGCGAACGGCAATGCCGTCGTCGGGCAGAACGTGAGCCTCTACGAGACGAGCGGCTGCATGGTGCATACGACGGAGGAACGCCGCGTCGTGATTCAGGGTCTGAAGAACTGCATCGTGGCCGAGAAGGACGGCACGCTGCTGATTTGCCAGTTGTCGGATGAGCAGAGAATCAAGGAGTTTTCGGCTGTATGATGCGGATTGTGGCTGACAGCGGTTCGACGAAGACTGCATGGTGGGTGGGCGATGAAAACGCTCGCTCTGCAGGCGATGGCCGTGTGCTGAAGACGTTGGGCATCAACCCTTTCCAGATGTCTGCCGAGGAGATGGTTTCGGCCATGATGCCTGCCCAGGAGCAGGTTGAAAACGTTGTTGCTATCGACTTCTATGGTGCAGGTTGCACACGGGAGAAGGCGCCAGAGGTGGCTGCAGCATTGCATAAGGTGTTTGGCGAACGTGCCTGCGTGAGTGTCAACAGCGACTTGCTGGGTGCGGCCCATGCGGTTTGCGGCAGCGAGGAAGGCATTGTCTGCATTCTGGGGACGGGCAGCAATTCGTGCTGGTATGACGGTTGTGTCATTCGGGAAAATGTTTCGCCTCTGGGATTCATTCTCGGCGACGAGGGCAGCGGTGCGTACATCGGACGCCGGCTCGTGGGAAACTGTCTGAAGCGGCAGTTTAGCAAAGAACTGTGCGACTTGTTTCTGAAAGAGACGAACCTGACGGCCGCTGAAATTGTGCAGCGGACTTATCGCCAGCCGCAGCCCAACCGCTTTCTTGCGAGTCTGACGCCCTTTTGCTTCCGGCATCATGACAGGGACGAGATGAGCCGTTTCCTGATTGACTGCTTTTCGGAGTTTTTCTTGAGAAATGTTGCGCTGTATGGACGTAAGGACTTGGCTGTGCACTTTGTCGGTTCGATTGCTTGGCAATATGAGGACGAACTGTCGGTTGCAGCCGGGCAATGTGGATTCCGCCTCGGGAGGATTCTGAAAGAGCCGCTCGACGCGATGGTTAACTATGTGCTATGCAAGTAAGGATTGAAGAGACGTGGCGTCGCCATTTGCAGACGGAGTTTGACGCTCCGTATTTTGCTGAACTTGTGTCGTTTGTGCGGCAGGAGTATCAGCAGGGTAGGGTGTATCCGCCGGGAAAGTTGATTTTCAATGCTTTCGACCAATGTCCGTTCGACAAGGTGAAGGTGGTTATCATCGGTCAGGACCCTTACCACGAGCCGGGACAGGCGCAGGGACTTTGCTTCTCGGTGCCCGACGGTGTGCAGATTCCTCCGTCGCTCATCAACATCTATAAGGAGATTGAGGACGACCTGGGTGTGAAATGTCCGCCAAGCGGCGACTTGACACGTTGGGCTAGGCAGGGTGTGCTGCTGCTGAACGCTACGCTTACGGTGCGTGAGCATCAGGCCGGAAGCCATCAGCGCCGTGGTTGGGAACAGTTTACCGATGCAGTCATTGCGACGCTGAGCAGAGAGCGTGACGGACTTGTCTTCCTGCTCTGGGGAAGTTATGCTCAAAGCAAACGAATGCTGATTGACTCGTCGCGCCATCTGGTTCTGCAATCGCCGCATCCTTCGCCGCTCTCGGCCCATCGCGGTTTCTTCGGCAATCACCATTTCAGTCAGGCCAATGCCTGGCTTCAGTCGCACGGACAGCAACCTATACTTTGGTAAACAATGATTCGAAACCTTCTCTTCGACTTTGGCGGTGTTGTCATTCCGCTTTCTCCCGAAACGGCTATGGAACGTTTCGAACAACTGGGCGTCAAAGATGCCCGTCAACGTCTGGGTGCATACGGACAGCAAGGTATTTTCCGACAGGCTGAAGACGGAAGTCTGGATGCTGAGGGATTTCAGAAGGCTTTGGGGCAGTTGGTTCAGGAACAGAGTGGAGATGCAAGAGGCGCCGCCCCTGTCTTTTCTTTTGAACAATGCCGCTGGGCGTGGACGGGCTATGCGAAACGTGTGGACCCTGTGCGTTTGCAGAATCTTTTGCGTCTCAAAGAACAATACACCGTCCTCTTACTCAGCAACACCAATCCGTTTATGATGGACTGGGCCGACAGCACAGCGTTCAGCGGCGACGGCCACCCTGTGAGTTACTATTTCCACAAGACTTATTACAGTTATAAACTGAAGGACTATAAGCCGTCAGCCACTATCTTTCAGACCGTACTGAACGATGCAGGCCTCCGTGCCGAAGAAACACTTTTTCTCGACGACGGACTGAAGAACGTTGAAGCGGCACGCCTTGTGGGTTTGCATGCACTTTGGGTTCCGGCAAACGAGGACTGGATGCCTCTCTTACAATCTGAACTTGAAAAACTGACTTTGCACTCATGATGAATAGACTCCTTTTTCTTCTGCTGATTATCCCGTTCGCTTGTTCTCCGTCCACGGCACAGACGTCTGATTCGCTGGTGGCAAAAATGCTGCACGAAAAGCAGATTCACATTTCGGAGGGAAACAGCGTGCGCTTGCTGATGAGCGGCTATGAAAAGTTTGACGACCTGTTCCGTGAAGTGGAGCAGGCCCGGCATTTCATCCACATGGAATACTTCAACTTTCGCAATGATTCCATCAATGATCTGCTCATCAATCTGCTGGCAAGAAAGGCGAAGGAGGGTGTTGAAATCCGTGTGATGTATGATGCTTTTGGCAATTCTTCAAACAACCAGCCTTTTTCTCATGCAAAGCACGACAGCATACGCAGTCTTGGAATCCGTCTCGAAAAGTTCGACCCTCTGCGCTTTCCCTGGGTCAATCACATTTATCCGCGTGACCACAGGAAGATTGTCGTGATTGACGGACGGGTGGCGTACACCGGCGGTATGAATGTTGCCGACTACTACGTCACCGGCATCGAAGGCATCGGTCCGTGGCGCGACCTTCACATGCACATCGAAGGTCCTGCTGTTGATGCTCTTCACAGCATCTTTGCAGAAATGTGGCACAAGCAGACCGGTGAGTATCTTTTCCGCAGCCTCTACTTCAACCGGTTCGACCCGGCGGCAGGGCAGGCCCACGTCGCCATTGTTGACCGTTCGCCACACGTCAGCAACGAAATCATTCGTGACCTATACGTTTCCATGCTTGACAACGCAGAAGAGCATGTGCGCATCATCAACCCCTATTTTGCACCCACCCATCGTGTTCGCAGCGCCATACGTCGTGCCATACGCCGAGGTGTAGATGTGGAAATCATGGTGTCGGGCAAAGGCGACATTCCCATGACCCCCGAAACCTCGCTCCTTGTTGCCCATCGGCTTCAGAAGCGTGGCGCTCAGGTTTATGTATTCCACGGAGGTTTTCACCACACTAAAGCCATGACTGTCGATCGCCGCTTCTGCACGATTGGCAGTGCCAACCTGGATGCACGTTCCCTGCGCTACGACTACGAAGTGAACGCTGTCGTGTTCGACAAGTCCGTCACACAAGAGTTCAACGATATGTTCGACCGTGACATTCAAAACAGCGAAGTGATGACCCGCGACTGGTGGAAAAAACAAAGCCGATGGAGCCGTTTCGTCGGCTGGTTCGGAAACCTGCTTACACCCTTCCTGTGACCTTTTGACAAATCAATACCCCATGACCTATGAAACGAATCTTCCTCCTTTTGACCCTTTCGGTACTCTTCTCCACCGTACTCTGTGCCAAACAACGTCCCACCTCGCCCACGCAACCCAAGCGAGAGTTTCGCGGAGCATGGATACAGTGTGTCAACGGACAATACCTCGGCAAGTCGATGCAGGACATCCGCACCATGCTCTCCCAGCAACTTGACCAGTTGCAAGAGTGCGGAATCAATGCCATTCTTTTTCAGGTCAGAGCCGAGTGTGATGCGCTCTATCGCTCCAAGTACGAACCCTGGAGCCGCTATCTGACAGGCCGCCAGGGTGTGGCACCCGACGATGGATGGGACCCGCTTGCATGGATGGTTGACGAATGCCACAAACGCGGAATGGAGTGCCACGCCTGGATCAATCCCTACCGAGCCAAGACGAAGGGCACCACCGAACTCGTTCCCGGCCATGTCGCCCTGCGTCACAAAGAGCGCGTTTTCCAGTACGACGGCCTCTACATCCTCAATCCTGCCCTGGCCGAAAACCGCACCTACACATGTATGGTTGTCGAGGACATTCTGCAGCGCTACGATGTCGACGGCATACACATGGACGACTATTTCTATCCCTATCCAGTGGCAGGGCAACCGCTGCTCGACCAGATCTATTTCGATGCCGACCCACGCGGATTCAAGGACATACGCGATTGGCGACGCGACAACGTCAGCCTCCTCATCCGCGACCTTCACCACCTCATCCGCAGCGTGAAGCCGTGGGTCAAGTTCGGCATCAGCCCCTTCGGCATCTACCGCAACGACCCCAGCCACAAAAACACAGCCGCCGGCAGTGCAACCAGCGGACTTCAGAACTACGACGACCTCTATGCCGACGTGCGACTTTGGGCGCAGCAGGGATGGATTGACTATCTGATACCGCAAGTCTATTGGAACTTTGGCACACGCGCAGCCGACTACGGGGTGCTGCTCCACTGGTGGAACGACTACTGCAGTCAGCGTCCGCTCTACATCGGTCAGGACGTTGAGCGCACCGTCAAGGAGGCCGACCCCAACAATCGCAGCCAGCACCAGATGCTCATCAAGTACGACCTGCAGCGCTCTTTGCCCCACATTCAAGGCTCCTGTCAGTGGTATGCTGCAGCCGTCTGCAACAACCCCGGCAACTACCGCACTGTCCTGAAGACACGCTACCACCGTTTCCCGGCCCTACAGCCTCTCATGTCTTTCATCGACAAGAAAGCACCAAAGAAGCCTCGCAACGTCAGTGCCATGACCTACGGCAACGCTATCCGTCTTTCGTGGGATGCCCCCAAAGCCAAGAAGGAACTCGACCGTGCCATCCAGTATGTCGTCTATGACTTTCAGCCGAAGGAGAAAGTACGTCTCGACAATCCCGCCAACATACTCTGCATCACTCGTTCCACCCGCATTGACCTGCCCCTTCAACTCAAAGGTCACACCGTCGTCGTGACAGCCCTCGACCATCTGCACAACGAATCGAAAGCCGTCAAGGTGAAA